>NZ_JANXSO010000026.1 GCF_025352645.1 Iodobacter sp.
GAACTCAGGCAAAGACAAGCCTTTTTGCATCTGAATGCCATTGATGGGCATGATCCACCTCCGCAAAACAGAACGTTCGTTCACTTTACGCCGCGCGAATGGCTAAATCAAGGGATCCTGAGCAAGAGACATAATCAGGAATATTTTTTTAATTTCTTTGTTTTCTGTGTTTGTAGTTGTTTTATTGGTGACAAGAAACATCTCTTTGCCTGATGGAGATTGTATGCTTTGATTTGGCATCTATTAACCCTCCAAATAAATTTTTATATTTTCAGCTTTGGTTATGGAATCAAGAAGATGTGTATTTCCTTCTTCGTCTGTTTCTCCATGCTCAGTTTGGCCATTCTCTCGTACAATTGCATAAAGGTGATTAGCAATTGGCTTTTTTGTTTCGCTATCTAATAATTGAAATTTATCATTAAATAGGCTGTCAATTATTTTAGATGTAGCCGCTAGAGCCGCTGCCGCTGCAATCGCTTTTCCTGCGTTGCTTGATGCTCCTGAAGAGGCCGCACCGCTTCCTTCATATGAGCGTCCGATCTCTGGCATGGATGAGATTAGAACCGCCCCACATGCAGTCTTATGCCCTTCTAATGCAACGGATTTACCGCCAACACTCCACGAGGGGTCGCCTTCAATAATTGGGCAAACGCCGTGGCCAGTGATAGGACAGCTAACTTTATCCCCAAGGAGAGCAACAGGCTTGCCAAACATATTGCTTGTTGATGCAGCACTTATTACAACTCCGCCGTGGCTGGTTTGGTCGCCTAAGCGTATTACTCTTTTCATGCCTGCTACCTATAAGAGATTAAGATTAGTACACTAATCTTAATCTTTGCTTACTAGACCCACAATAAGAGGTAGGGTGTATTGGCTAGGCAAACTGATGTAATTAATGCACACAGGACTTGCATTGTTGATGCAATGTTTTTTTGTTGAACTGTGTTTTTTGTAAGGAATGTTGCTATTAATGTTGCTATTGTTGGGCCTAAAAGGGCCTTTTTAGGCATAAAAAAAGCCACTTAGATTTCTCTAAGTGGCTGATTTCATTGCTTTATACTGGTGGTGGGACGGCCACTGGAATCCAAATTGCTCTCACAGCCATATATAGCTGTAGCTATCTGTAGCAAGCTAAAACAACAAGTCGAATTCTTACGGGTCTTCATTATTTGCCAGCCTTACAGTTTGGCGGTTGGAAGAGACAATATTGCTTAGCGGTGGCTAGCAAAATCCAACCCTATTTTTTAGTAAGAATATAGGTGTAGCAATCAGCCCTTTCAAGGTGGACAAGCCAAGTTAAGCATGATAGGAAAATGTTTTTTTTAATGAAAACAACTAGTTTTTAGTCGAAAATAACATATTTCTGACACAAGCTTGCGACAGTGTGCGTTACTTTAATCGCAAAAAGTAAGATTGTTTTTGTTGATACATTACTAAATCTATGTATCAAAACGTATCGTACAGAGGATGGTTATTTATTACTCAACCACATCAAATACTTACCAATAAATTTCAAAAACAATTTAACTGTGAAATATTTGGCGTTTTTACACAAAAAAACTACAAAAAACCATACTTTTTACAAAAAGTCCACCTTGAAAGGGCTGGTGTAGCAATGTATAACAAGCTGCTGATAGCTAGATCAATAAGTGCTTCAACCGTTGGTCGGAACTTTACTTAAACTGATTAAACTTTAACCAACATCATAGGAAAACATCGGCATGTACGTGAAAGTGAGAGGCTAGCTTTTTGGCAATATCCTTACTGATAGCTCGCTTGCCGTTCAAAATCGCTGAAATACGGCTTTGCGGTGCGCAGTCCTCTAGGTCATCTTGCTTGAGGCTGTGCTCCTCCATCAGAAAGCGTAATACCTCATGTGGTTCCGCTTCAGGAATGAACACACATTCGTCTTCGTAGGCTTTCATTTGATCCGCTAGGTAATCTAACACGTCTGCTAACGGGTGCGTTTCATCATCGCCGATTTCATCCAATAGTGAATCAACAATGGCACTGACCCGAGCATAATCGGCTTCGCAATGTACTGACGTGATGCCAAGCAATTGTTTGAAAGGGGTCCAGGCACGAAGAATATCATTCGGCGCGGGTACGATTTGTCTGGCTTGTTTCATTATTTTCCTCGCTTCCAGCTACCACGATCATATTCTGCATGCGTCAAAATGGAGCGAATATAGATCTTGTGTCGGTTGTAGTGAATAGAAGCAATCAGTCGGTACTTGTTGCCCCCGATATTGAATATGGTCAATCCATCAACATAATCAGCACTGGGATAGGTAGTCCTTAAGTCGTTAAAATCGACAAAAGCCTCACTTTCTACCGTGCGAAACCATGCCTGCAGTGGGCTTTGGGCATTAGGATGACGGGTCCAGAATTCTACAAGGATAGGTTTAGATATAACGTGCATGATTTAAGTATATACCAAAATGGTATTGCGTCAATTCTGGGGGAGCATTGCGCCAGCTTCTTCTGCCAAATGGCTTGGTGCTGGAAAGTGCGCTAGCTGAGTTTTCTTTGTTCTACAATTTCATCCGCCCTCATCAAAACCTAGCTGGCCTTACACCCGCTGACGCTTGGCAAGGGCGGACGTGGGTTGATATCCAGCAGTCAGACAGTGATCCTATTTTGGTCGAGGCGTTGGATGGTTTGTTGGCAGGGTATTATCTGCGGCAATAGCTAAGCAGTAAGGCGCGTTCTATAGCAAATTTGACTGTCCGCAAAATGGAGGGAGAAGCACGTCAGGAGCTGCCGGGGTGCTTAAAAAATAGTTAAACCAACGCATATCGAATTCCGCTCTAGGTAGAAATTGAGCTGAAATGTGTTGGTTTTGCTTTGAAAATACTGACACTGGGCCTCGGGGAGGCATGGCGGACAGTCGGACACGACACCGCAAAATGGAGGGTGAAGCACGTCTGCATAAGTCAGTTTGCGTGAAAAAGAGTCAAACCAGCTCATATCTGATATCGATCTAGGTAGAAGTTGAGCTGAAATGTGATGGTTTTGCTTTGAAAATACTGACAATGTGTATCAGATAGTTATGGCGGACACTCGGATATGACAACAGTCGGACATGGCAACAACACTCGGACACGACAACGGTAACGTATGGTATTATCTACAGACGAAATTTTGATGCAATTTTTCCTAAGTAGCATTAGTGCGAATTGCTTTGCAATTAAATAATTAACACATAAAAGGTAATTAATTCACAATGATTATTGATTGTGGCGCCATTGTAAAAAAACTTGATACTGAGTTGATAGATGCTTGTTCAGTGCTTAGTAAAAATACTTCTCCGCCTAAGCTATGTGAGATTCTAGCTACATCAAATCAAGCTGTCTTATCTTATGCGGAAACAAAGAGACGTAAAGCTGAAGGGCTTGGAATTATTTATGAGTCAATTATTTGTGATCAAAGCAAAAGTACTTCCGATGTTATAGAGGTTATTCAAAGACTCAATGAGGATTCTAGTGTTAATGGCATACTTGTTGGTTTGCCTACATTTTCTCATGTTGATTCTGAAATGTTAGTAAATGCAATTAATCATAAAAAAGATATCGATGGGCTTGGTGTAAAAAATTCAAACTTAATTTTATCTAATCAAGAGCACTTAGGTATAGCACCTGCGACTCCGTCCGCTGCTCTGCATATTATTGAATCATTATTAACACTTAGTGGAAAAAATGTCTGTGTTATTGGACGAGGTCGTACTGTTGGTAGACCATTAATTCAGATGTTGATAAATCGGGATGCAACAGTAACGGTTTGCCATTCTAGAACACCTCTCTCTGCAATTGAAGACGCAGTTAAACAAAGCGATATTATTATTACAGCGATCGGTTGTCCTGGGAGAGTTAAAAGTGAGTGGTTCAGTGCAGATCAAGTTGCCATTGATTGCGGCATATCCTTTATAAATAATATTACAACAGGCGATTTGGATAGTGCAGCACTTTCTGCACGAGGTGTTATTGTTTCACCGGTTCCAAAGGGGGTTGGTGCAGTTACTAACTCTATGATTTTTTCAAACTTATTAAAAGCAATTCGTCTATAAAGTTTAATATGAAAAGTATCTATTCACACATCCCGAATTCAATTCCCAGCCTTTTTGAAGCTGCTGCATCAACAAATCCAGTCCCTGGGGGGGGGAGCGTAGTTTGTACTTGTGCTAATTTAGGTGTCGCTTTACTTTTGAAGGCAATTAGAATTACCTTGAAAAGTGATAGTATTGAAAAACTGGTTGTTGCGGATCTTTCTTTTCAAGAAAATGCAGAAAATTTGCTGAGTTTTGCACAAAGAGATGCTAATGTTTTTTTTCAATACATTTCCGCTTTAAATTTACCTAAGCAAACAACAGATGAGCAAGTTAATCGTGTAAAACATATTGAAAAAGCTGCAATAGATGCGATAGCACTAGGGGTTTTAATGGCAGAAACGGGGAATGACATCTTAAAAACTTGTATAGAAATTAAGCCTCTGATAAAACGTACCATTGTTGCAGATATTCATGCTGGCGCATATTTGGTTTCTGCTATGGTTTCTGTTGCTATTGAAAATGCACGTGCAAATCTTTTGAGTATCAAAGGGAATCTTTCTTATCATGAATTAGATAGCAATCTATTAAATATAAATGACATTCACATGAAATTAATATCAGATTTGTTAGCATTTGAAAGATAAAATTATTTTTTTTCGTAATAATGCATACTGCTCAGCTAATAGTGCTCTAGTTGAATTTTGAAAAGTGGGGCATTGGTTTTCAGTCCCCACTTTACTTTTCCTGATTATGTCTCTTGCTCAGGCCCCCTTGATTTAGTAATCTATATGGCATTAATTCGGACGGTCTGATCTGTTTTGAGTTGGGGAGCCCTTAGTCCACACATGCTGCATGCCTTACTCTAGTCAGACCACGCCCATATGGGCGCTTGGCTGAGCAAGAGACAGAATCAGGTCACTTTTTATAATAATTACATGATGGCTACAATCGTTAGCAAGTGCATTTTTTTAAAATAGATTAACATGCCAGGTGAAATTTTATCATATAAAAATTGTAACTAACTCAGGTGTGTGAGCAAAACCCAAATCTTGAACCACAGAGAACACAGAGTTTCACAGAGAAAATGATAGATTTGATGGTTTACTCTGTGGTTCAAGGTTTAGCACTCTATCCTTTTAGTCGACGGTGCTGTCTCGTGCACGCATGTTGTTTAGATGAAAAAAATAATATTCCTTGTATATTCGAGGTTCTTATTTTATTAGCATTTTTTAGTAAAAAAATCAGAATAATCCTAGCATACTCAAACGAAAGAAGGTTTCTGGGTGCGTGGGAAACAAGCCTTATCAAACAGGCTCTTTTCTAAATGAATTTTCCAAAGTATTAATTGGGATATGTTACTGCTTGAAAATAAAAAATTCATGTTCGATTTAAACAGTATCTTTCGCATAACCTATTCGTTCTTCATTTTATAAGGTTATGACTTTATATGGCTAATGAATTTAGTATGCCATTTTAAGGGATAGATAACATATTTTTTATGGTCTTTTTAAAATTAATTTGACCTAGGTAGAATGGCTTTATAGATAAAAAGGTTTGGTTAAATGTTAAATTGGAGAAAAAATAAATTACCCACTACAGAAAATATTATAGAAGAGCTTATTGTTTTATTGTATGGTGATCAATATGATCTTCTATCTATGGAGTTATTGGAACTTAGTTCAATAGATTTTGTTCATCTTTATTTATTATTAGATGAAAATGAGTATATTTCGAAACGTAAATTAAGTGAGCTTTTTTACCCTAACGATTTGAATACTGTTGGCGATTTATATGCATTTATTGAAAGAATACGTATCTAAATTCGACACACCACATACCTAGTGCTGGGGGGGGGCACGGCTTTCTCATAAAAATCTCGCCTTCCTCAGCATCAATTCCAAGTCGCTAGGTTTGTCATTAAAGCGCTCAATGGCGGCTTGGAAATTCTTTATGTCTGTTTTCCGAATCAACTCGATGGCTAGGCCGCGTAATAGACCCATGATTTGCCCTTGATTGCCCGACTTCACTTTGATCTGATCTTCGCTAAAAGTAACATCACGAATCCAATTATTGGACTCGATAGCCCAGTGCCTCTGCACCGCCTGAATCAAATCTTTAGACTGCACTGTTGTGCCGAAGATAACAGCCTGATTACTAATGTAGTACGACGTCTCTACTGTGCTTTTCTTCGTTGACATTTGATACGTTTCGCGCTTAATGACGATTAATGCACTCAATTGGCTATGTTTCAAACGTGGAGCGAATAGCGTGATGTAATACGGCCATTTGCTTTGTTGTGCTCTTGCAATTCTACTGTTGCAACTAGCGTCCCCTAGGCATGCTTGGCATTGCCGTAGCAGCGCAGCTTGATTCTCCTTAACTTGGACCAAGTAAATACCTTTCGCTTGATGAATTTGGCTTGTCGTTGTTGGGGTGCAATGATGAGCGTCTAGCGATATTTTTTGTGAATCCAAACCCGTCTCGCTTAATAGCGTGCGTACAATGCGTACAACGTTGATTTCACTCGACTTCTCTCCCTCTTGTCTCGCTTGAGGCTCGGTCTCACGCGTGGTGTGATCCACAGCAAAACCATACTTTGCATGTCATTTTTATTTTGACTACCACGCAACGCTTTACCGTCTAGCGCAATCCATTTTTTATCACCGCGAGACTCAATGGTTGCTCCAAAGAAAGGGTTAACAAGTGCATCTGAAGTCCCCCAATCCAATCCAATCGATTAAAGATAAAGCGATGAATGCTAGATAGTTTATGTCGCCCCGATAGCGTTGCCAGCAAAAAACAAACAATGCATAAAGACAATGCAATGGCGCTTTCCTCTGTTATCACGATGATCTGGGAGACTTTGCTTTAGGACATCAATAAAACTGAGGATGACTTGGTTTGGTTTGGGTAAAGAAAATCATCCAGCGGCTCATGAATCATCGTTTTACGCGTTCCTTTATAGAAAGCAGCGCAATGTACACTTAATGGTTCTTTTTATGAGGAAGCCGTGAGGCGGTAATCCCCCCATTTTTAATCGGGGTTAAAAGTAAAGCTAAGCAGCAAGTGCCAATTTTTGTTTCGGCGTAATGCCACCCAAAGCCATATTCGGTCTTTCATTATTGTAAGTCCACAGCCAACTCGTGCCAAACTCTTGAACTTCGGCGATTGAATCAAATAAGTATTGATTCAGCCAGTCATATTGCACAGTCCGGTTGTAGCGTTCAACGTACGCATTCTGTTGGGGGTTGCCCGGTTGGATGTGCTCCAGCCGAATTTCTTGCCTGGCCGCCCAATTGAGCAAGGTTGCGCTGATGTACTCTGGGCCATTATCGCTACGAATGGCTTTCGGTTTACCTCGCCATTCAATGATTTGCTCTAACGCACGGACCACGCGCTCTGCAGGTAAGGACAGATCAATTTCCATTGCCAAACCCTCACGATTAAAGTAGTCGATGACGTTCAATAAACGGTAGCTGCGCCCATCCGCCAGTTGGTCATGCATAAAATCCATCGACCAGCATTCGTTGATATGCTCCGGTACGGCCAGTGGCTCAGGCTTGGTGCGAATCAAGCGCTTATGCGGTTTGATTCGCAGATTGAGCGCCAATTGCCGGTAAATCCGATATACACGCTTGTGATTCCAGCGATGGCCTTTCACATTCCGCAAATACAAATAGCACAAACCAAAACCCCAGTTTCGCTGATTTTGTGTCAACGTAATCAACTGATCAGCGATCTGCCGGTTGACGCTTGATTGTTGGCTGACATAGCGATAACAAGTTTGGCTGATGCCAAACGCCAAGCAGGCCACCGTTTCCCGGACGATTTCAGCCTTCAGACGTTCTTCGGCATACATTTTTTTGAGGCGACGATTTTCGCCTTCCAGCTCTTTAAGGCGACGATTTTCGCCTTCCAGCTCTTTAAGGCGTGCCATCATGGAGGCGTCCATGCCTCCAAATTTCGCGCGCCATTTGTAAAAAGTAGCCGAGCTAAAGCTATGTTCGCGACAGAGCTCAGCGACAGTACTGCCGCCTTCGGCTTGCTTAAGGATGGCAATGATTTGGCTATCAGTAAAACGAGATGATTTCATGTAAAACTTCCTCAAATTCATTACGAGAAAATTCTACTTAAAACGACGATTATTTGGTGGGGGGATTACCGGCAATCCTATCAACTTAAGCCGCTTGCCTTTATTCAAGGCATGCGGCAACATCTTTAATCAATAGCAACTCACTGATTTATAATTACAATATGATTAAGTACATTAACTGACGTGGTTAGTAATTTATCGACTCTTTTGCACTCCGAAGAGCTCGCCCAAGCCTCTCGCCTACAAGCAACCGCCTTTACCCGTCAACGCAAACTCCCGTTTCCTCTGCTGCTTTCCACCATTCTGGCCTGCATGAGCAGCAATGTACATGCAGAATTAATGGCTTTTTTTGCCAAGGCATTTACACTGCTCAATCAGCGTCTACTTCAGCAAACAACCACGTTCACTCCACGTTGGCAGGGCTTGCGATTAGTCGCTGCCGATGCCTCCTTTCTCTGCTTACCCGCACGCCAAATTGGCTCCACGCAAAAGCTAAACGCCGCCGCATTTGCCCTTTACCTTCCCGGTGCAGAGCTCACCTTGTCTGCTGAGCTCTATCTGCCTTCGGTGGGCGAGCGGCAAATGCTGTTTGAACACCTAGAGCACGTTCAAGCAGATGATTTACTGCTCCTTGAGGGCTACCCCAGCCGCTGGCTGGCGGCGGTACTTAGCCAGCGCCAGCGATACTTCTGTATTCGTGTCGATCAATGGAGCTATACTGCGGCTAAAACACTGCTGCGCAGCGAGCAAACTGAACTCATCGCCACTCTCTCTGCACCCAATAAACAAGATGCGCTGGACTATGAATGCCAACGCATTCCTACTCAAGTTCGCTTCGTCAAAACCATCTGCCCCAATGGCACGATTCGAGTGGTGATGACTAATTTATTGGATACAGAACGCTATCCTGCTGCCGTTTTTAGTGGCTTATATCATCAACGCTGGCGCATTGAGGAAGCCTTTAAGCGCCTCAAACACAGACTACATCTTGAGTCGGTAACCGGTGATAACTGGCTCGCCGCGCAACAAGACTTTGGTGCCAAAATTGTTGCCGATAATTTGCATTCTTTATGTGTTGCCACTTCAGCAACGATGCTTCCTGCCCCAGTGGAAAATGGTTGTTGCTACAAAATCAATCGAGCCATTGCGTTGTCGATTTTAAAGCGCTGCTTGCCCGCTGTTCTGCTCAAAAAACCACGGGCGATCACTCGACTAAAACTGGCACTGAATGAGCTATGCAAAGCGGTGATTTACTTCGATCCTCACGCAAAAAAAGATCGCCCCAAACATCCCAAACCGCATGATTTCACGGCTTATAAATCAGGGGTTTGAAGCTTAAGTTGATAGGATTGGGATTACCGGGCCATTACTTCGACACTTATCGTGGCTAAATGACTAGTACACTTCATTCGGCCACGTGCGCTAGTCAGCATAAGTTATGAGACGGACTCAAAATAAGCATTCTGATACATTAATTGTATAGAATGTCTTCTCTTTTTGAAGTTGGCGGTTAATGTTGAGTCTTGAAGTGAGAAAGGTCTAGCAAGGATAAATCTATTTATTTTACAATAATCATCTAAACTATTATTTATTTCCTTTATTTCATTTTTAATTGTTTTAATGTCACTATTGCTAACAATTATAGCGCATAATTTGTGTTTTTTTTCTAAAAAAATACAAGCATCACGTATTTCATTGCTTCTCATTAACTCTTGTTCTATTTCTAATGGTTTTATTTTTTTTCCATTATGACTGATGATGATGTCATCAAGTCGCCCTGTCACAAATAGATTACCATCTTTAATATATCCAATATCACCTGTATGTATGTATCCATCATCATCAATGTTTAAACGAGATTTATCACGTATGAGGTGATCATACATAATTAAAATTTCATTTTCTTCAGATATTTTTACACTTCTAGTTGGCTGACCTACACTGCCAAGCATAAACGTACTATCATTATCAGTGGAAATTGGCCCAATTTCACTAATTCCATATGCTCCATATAACTTAATACCAATAGAGTAGAATGTAGTTAGTGCTGATGGAGAAATATTTGCACTATTCCATATAAACTCATGGGCTAACCCACCATAAATATGTGTAATTTTTCTTATAAAAATTAAAAAGAATATTTTATATAATAGGTGATCAACTCCATATTCATTTATTTTCATGGCCGTATATATTTTATAAAAAAATTTCATAATTAAATTAAAATTATTTATTTTTTTTTGTATATTTTCCGCCAAAAGTTCATAAAGGTATGGAGTACAAATCATATGAGTTGCCCCTTCAGAGGCCAAATGTGATATGCACTGCTTGCTATTTGATAAAACTAAGTTATTGCCGAGTGCAAGTGCGCGAAAAGCAACTTGTCTTTGAATATAATGGGAAAACTCCATCCAAATAAATACTTTATCTTTATCTTTATTTATATAATTTTTCGATGATTTAAAAAAACTAGAATTTATCTCAAAGTAAGGTAAGTATAAAGCTTTCCCGTCACCTTGGGTGCCGGACGTCAATGCAATTGTATAATATATAGATGATGTTGGTTTTTTTATAATGCAAGAGGAAGGCTTTATTGAGTATATATGGTTTTCTTCGTTTTTTCCAAATTCTCCAAAATAGATAATATTGGTACTATCTGGAATATTAAATTGCCACTCTGTATCAACTAACAATAGATCTATGCCAATTTCATTCTTGATAAAATTGAGATTTGATTGTGTTGTTCCAGATGGAATGGCAATTGAAACAACGCCACAT
The DNA here is from genome assembly GCF_025352645.1 of Iodobacter sp. Classification (GTDB taxonomy): domain Bacteria; phylum Pseudomonadota; class Gammaproteobacteria; order Burkholderiales; family Chitinibacteraceae; genus Iodobacter. The sequence continues at coordinate 10,920 of NZ_JANXSO010000026.1, forward strand.
AATAGGCATGCTAAATCAAGTACAAGCCAATCATAACTAATTTGGCCACAAATTCCTATTTTTTCAATGTTATAATTTTCAATTAAGTGAGTTATATTGCATGCGGCATTTTTAATGTCAACGAGCAACTCAGTATGAGACTTCTCTATACGACTCCCTCGCTTCCAATAAATAATAGTTCTATTTTTTTGAAAGTGCAGGTTCTCAATAATCTTAGCTATATTATTATACCGATTAATATGCTCTGACTTTTCAATCATTTTCAATCTCTTTGTCAATTAAATATTATTGTTAATTATTTATATTGAGTGTAGTTAAGTTATATTTTTAATGTATTTAAAAACTGCGATAATGTTATCTCATAAAATTAGTAGTATATTTTTTATAAAAATTAAATTTGACTGTGTATTAATATCCTCTACTTTTAGTTTTCTTATTAATATAATTCTCGTTCTTTTAAATATCTATTTCAGCTTGCAAAAGCTCAAAAAATTTTTTATCTTGTAACATTTTTTTATGCTCTGAACTTGACTTTAAAACTTTTATTGAAGTTGTTAATTGTGACCAATGTGCAATAAGATGAATAATTGTTTCTTCGTTAAAGTCTGAGGGAATAAACATTTTAATCTTTGAAGAAATGGGTGTCATTCTATGCAAGATAGCAGAGCTTAACAACGCGTTGCGAACATTCGTCATCCTTTTGACAAATTCAAGTGCAACTACTCGTCTGTTTTCTGCTAAAACAGTGTTTATTTGTTCATGTGCAAATTTATTAATTGCTGTGGTGTTTTCATGACTAACTATTGATCGCTGTATGGATGGTCCTATTAGTAGGATAAAATTAACAGTTATGCCTATTTTCTCTAGTTGATTTGCTACTTCTAATGCAATAACACATCCTAAACAATATCCACCCAGTTTTATTGGAGTGTTAGGAAATGTATTCATTATTTCATGTGCGTATTTTTTTGAGAGGTCTATTATATTATTTATAATAGCTTCATTTTCTCTAAGACCTGGCGTATGAAAAGAATAAACAGGGTGGTCGTTAAAAAAGATTGCCAAGTCTCTATATATATGAATAGAAGCACTTAAATCAGAAATTAAAACTAAAGGGGATTTTCTTCCTTCGTTGCGTATGCAGATTAGCGATGTGTTCCACATGTTTGAATTATTTATAGACATTATGTTTATATTCCATGTTGTATGATTAATTCACTTTAATGCGTATGGTTAAATTTTCGCCCCTAAAGATTAAAAATTTAGTATTTAAGTCAACAAGTGGTCACGCATAACTAAAGCCAAAATTGTATTACGTTTTATTACTTACAAGCTTTGTTTTACACATGGCTTTCTTGCTGGGAAATTTGAAGTGTATTACTTGTTATTGTTGCTTATGGCAATTTTTATACGAATTCACTATCAATAAATTGATTAATTGCACTTATTATTGATGTACTTATTATTTTTTGGCTTTCTGCAAGTTTTTTTCCACAAATATAGTAATCTTCGTCTAAGTACGTGTCTCTCCTTACTTCAATGATGATTGAGTTTATTTTTCCTTGGGGGGTACTTAACTCTTTAATAAGATGACCAGTGGGGAATAAGTCATTTATTTCTACAGAGAGGTTATTAGCATCAAAATTATTTTTTATAAATTTACATAAAAGTGGGTTTGCTGTTGTACCAAAAGTATCTCCTAAATATATTTGATTAGGGATTGTTTCTCTATTTTTTGAATATTTATCAATTCTAGTTGTTGGGAATGTATGTAAATTAAGGTGTATTGCCATACCATATTTTTTAACGCATTTATTTATAGCCTTTTTAACACCCATTATATATGGATAATAGTTATTTTTTACTCTTCTATAATATTCAAAGCGGTCTGGGATTGTAGCATATATTTTTTTTCCATCTAGCGTAATTAGGCGTAATCCTTTTTTTTCTTCTAAATTATAATTGTCTCTATTGATATCAATGAATGTTCTTGGTGATTGCTCTATTATTGTTGTATGGGAATGCTTATATAGTCCTTCAAATAGTATATCTGCATATCGATCTTCAGTTAACTGAAGGGAGCGGAGGTCACAGCAATATTTAAAATCACTTGGATATATTCTGCCACTATGGGGAATATCAATTATCAAAGGTAAATTACTGTTTGTATTTTTTATTGTTGTAAACATTGCAATTTTGTCAATTTGTTTGTTGAGTAATTTGTGTATTTTATAATAGCTTTCTATTTTTCTTTTATTAGAATGCAGCCAATAGCATGACAATCATTAAATGCATCTAACTTTCCGATTTTTATACATACTTTGATTACGTCATTAAATGATAAACAGCGTTCAGCAATTCTATCACAAACAGTTTCCTGTAATTCTGTATGTTTATTATGCAATACATCAATTACTATCTCCCTTAGTGTGGAATAGTCAAGAACAAATTCAAAATTGTCATTGAGTGCCTCATCTATATTTTTTACAATAACAGAAACACTAATTTTAACGCGTTGAGAATTTTTCTTCTCATTTTCATAAATGCCTATATATGCATCACTTATGTATTCTTCTACATACAATATTCGAGTTTCTTTGTATTTAGATTTTTTCATTAAAAGTAAGTTCATAGTTTCGTCAGCATAATACAATGGTTGTATCCTATAAGATTGATCTAGGTGTTGATATATAAATTAATTGAATAATAGGTATTTTTTTTATAGATGAATGATCCTGATTATGCCTCTTGCTCAATGGACTCAATGTAGATGGATTTCTTGAGTGCTGGGCATGGTTTTTGAATTTGTAGGGCGGGTGAAATCCGCGAGCAATACTGAAGAAATACACGGGTTTCACCCATAATAATGAATTATTTAGTAAAATTGGATTGATTAATCTTTTAAAAGGCACTTTAGTTATATGGAAAAAATATACGTCTTTACAATACGCTAGGTTGGTATTTATTAACCGAGCCTCTTGCAAAACTGTATAAAATTTAAGCGCCAGATCTACATGTAGTTAATTTTACAAAATAAAGCACACTATATTGTGTTGCAACTGGCAAAAAAAATACTTTTGCAAGAGCCTCAACCTAGTTAAAAATAAAAGATACCTTTTTAGCTGGTATTGCACTTACATTTATCGTATGTGAACAAAGATCCTCTAAGTTTGTACATTCTATATTTTTCATTTCCTTTAGTTTATTTAATAAGGCGTACATTGCGGTTCGAACAAAGCGTTCTCCTTTACATACTCTGGGTCCATGGCTAAAAGGGAAAAAGGCATATGTTTCAATGGATTGCCCCCATCTTTCAGGCATAAATTTATTTGGCTCTTTGAAATAAACAGCATTGTTTGCCATGAGCCATGGGCTTGTTATTACTACAGAATCTTTTGTAAGCTCCATCTCATTGATCGTCAGATCTCCTTTGGAGCGGCGCATAATTGCCCAAATAGGGGAGTGTAACCGTATCACTTCATTTAAATAATACCGATTACTAATATTATTGAAGTCTTTGTATGGTGTTTTTGAATAATGTACTATTAGCCAAAACATTATGCTTGCCATTTGTTCATAACCTGCAAGGATAGTTGTCATGGCTCTTGCTGGGGTTGCATGAATACAAAATTCATTCTGAATAAATAGTTGAGAATAGCTTAAAAGTTCACTATGTTTATCTAGCTCTAATTCATCTATTATGTCAATGTTATCAGGAAAACGTAAAATTACATTTCCAAGAATATCAATTGCTTTAATTGTTTGATATTCTAGCTGAGATCTAGAAACCTCTGGACGGACTGATCCTTTAAGAAGAGTTTGCATAAATAACTCCATTGTAAGTGCTTTGCACCACTCATATAAGTCAATGGTCTCAGTGTCATTTTCAGTAATAAATTTATTAATAATCAAGTCAAGGTTGCTTGATATATTAATAAATTCTTGTGAAGTGGGCCATGTTATCTCGGGTGAGAAAAGCTCTTTATGAATTAAATCACGTGATTTTTTATATCCAAATTCTTTACGAAAATTAGGCCATTGTGAAGCTAGAACTTGGCTGATAAGAGTTGGGTCATTTATATAAACACAGCTTGTATCATCTATGGAAAAATGAAGAAAACCACATGTTTTTTTGTCAATTTCATTTAAAGATGATAATGGATTTTTTTTAAATTCATTCCCTTTAATAAATACGTCTACACTTTTCATTTTAGTTGCTCTTTGTGAACTGTTGAAATGGCATTTAATTTTATCAGATAATCATTGTTTTTTCTGAATTGGTATTTAAATTTTTATTTTTGCTAACATCTGCTTTTAATGCACTCCATGGTTTGTAGGTTTTAATCTCAAATGTTAATGCAGCTCTTTCTAAAAGGGTTAATACTTGCAAAGGTCCTATCCCACCAGGGACTGGTGTGTGGAATGTTGAATATTCATAGCATGATTGACTAAAATCACCAAAACCTTGATTAACAGATTCATCATATTGAAAACCGACATCAATTAATAATTTTTTATGTGTATATAAATGTTTTGGAAGGATTAAATTTTTTTTCCCTACTGCAGATATTACAATATCTACATCTGATAACTGAAATAAGTTTGAACCTATATCTAAATTTAAAATTTCAACAGGATATTTATTAAGTAGAGTACTAATCTCAGCACCAAAAAAACCATTACTACCAACTAAACCAATTTTGTGGAGGAGTGGGGGATTCTTTGTATTTTTTTCTAAAAATGGTTTTATAATCTTATGAGCCGTTTCGCTTACCGCACTTATTTTTTTTTCTGCTGAATCAAGTGTGTCTAAATTTACCCATTTTATAACATCAGGCAATATTGTTGAGTGAGTGTTTAGTGGGCGTTGCATGATGAAAAATATTCTATTGTTTTTTTTATAATTAAACTCAAGCATTTCTGATGAGTTTGGAACAAAAATTAAACATTTAAAACCTATTAATTGAAATGCTTTTTGTTTTTCTTTTGCTGAAATATATGCCTCTGATGCTCCTTTTTCTCCAGGTCTTGGAACAAAAATAAATACATAAGTATCAAAGAATAAATGTGCGTATTTTTGCAATTTACTAATAAATTCTTGTTGTATTTTTTTTCCATTTATTGGTGTAGACATTGTTGATTCTCTTTTAATTTTCGTGCGTATAAATATAACAAGAAGATTTGTATTTTTGGCTTCCTGTTAGTTGGCTTTTTATGGTTGTATTATGATATAATTTTATTTTATTTTATAAAATAATAATAATATATTTATATTTATATTCTTAGTATTGTATCTAAAACTGTGTGTAGATTGAGTGAGTCATTCTGTTTTTTCTTAATATTTAGCTGATTTATTAGTTCAATATTTATTAAGCTTACTAATTCGTAGCAGTCTGTTTTAGTCTTAAATTTTTTTTCTCTATCAAGCTCAGCTAAGCATTGTTCTAAATACATTAATGCTTGATTATGGAGAGAGTGGCATCCTCTATATGCTGTAAATAATTTATTAATGTGTAATAATAGTTTTTTTTCTGTTCCCATTTTTACTGCATGTAATGCATGTTTATAATATGGGATGGGAAAATTTGGTTTTTTTAATAGGTATTCACTTTGGGAAATACTACAATTTGTAGCTATATAGCTTGCAATAATTAAATTAAATATTGTATAAAGTCCGCTTACTATGAGTGCCCGTTGCATTGTGCTTGATGAAAAATAACTGTCATGATTGTTTATTTCATTGTTTGGAGTTATTAAAAAATTAATAATTTCAGATTCAATTGAAATTATTAATTTTTCTGGGGCAGGGCAAGTTTCTACCTCCCCAATTAGTAGGCCGTGATGGGCTGAATAGCTGGCCATTGTAAAATGATGCTGTATGGTAAGCTCGCCAAAAGCCAATTTATGCTCAGCATAAACTGCAATTCCTCGGAAAAACTTAAAAACTTGAGCTACGTGAACAGGAAGTTGTCCTTTATACTCCACATCTAAAGTGTAGGGCATAAAGACACAGGACTTGGCTAATCGAAAAAAATTCTCTAATGTTGAAAAATCAGCAACTTCAGTTGATTTTTTATATGCAACTGTAGCCGCTTTCCATTGAGTGTCACCTTTTAAAATTGTTTTTAATGCTCCTATGTTCATAGGTTTTGCAGACGCAGAACGACCATCTTTATAAGGGCATGATGAGAAGTTGATTGAATCTATGTAATTAGTAAATTTTTTTGTGCTTCCTTCTAGTAAAGGTGTACCTCTTTCGTCACAAAAATCAGGAGGGATTGCCGACCATAAGATAGGGTAATTTTTAAGATTGTTAGACATTTTTTATGCCAAGTGAACGTTTTTTATTGTTTGTAAATTTATCTATCTTATCTATGATTAAAAAATACTTTTCCTTTGAGTTAAAATATCAAATACAAAAGTCTTAGCTTAGTAAGAGTCATGCGATGTAGATAATTTTCTAACTAACTAACTGATTTAATAAGAAAATTTATTCTGATGAGAGGCAGGTAAGTATACCCGCCTCTCATTTTCACTATATTAGTAAGGCTTTTTGGTTAGTGAATATATTGCTTATTGCATTTCAGCATTGAAGTGTGGGCTTGAACGACCAGCTCCGTAGATTAAGCTTAACTCCTCGATCGACAACTCACGAAAATCTTGACTATCTTCTGAGGAAAATACAGCTGCGGTTTTTTCATTCCTATTAAGATCTAGTTCCATGATATATATGACCTCATTGTTGGATTTACCAATCATTATTGATTAGTCGGTTCGTATCCTAACATTGTGTTTTTTACAGTGTCAATAACATGTGTATATGTTTTTTATATTGATATTTATAGTTGAAAATAGTGTACAAAATGGCACTGTTTGATTATTATTTAATAGCATTGATATGTTACCAATTCTATGTATGGTAGTTATCAATACTTTAAATAGTATGAGTACGTATGTTGCTGTTTTATTTGGAGCAGAAAGTTATCTGTAGACTTATGGCTTATTTTCTTGAAAATGTAGGTGGAGGTACTTTTTTTATTCTGAGGCGTGAAAATATTTAAATGTCTAATAAAGCTGATATTACTACTACGTCATCGCCATTTTCTAGTTTATTTCGTAGGAATGAAAAAAACCTATGTGGCTCTATTTTGCTAGCGCATCCTGTTAGTTATGATGTTTTGACAGGGTTGTTTATTTTTATCATTGCTACAGCGATCATCTTTTCTACTTGCTTTGAGCATACAAAAAGTATTCAGCTAGCGGGGGTTGTGTTGCCAGAAAAAGGTTTGCTGAGGGTGTTTTCTGGGCAGGAGGGGGTTGTGTTAGAGCGGCGGGTGATGGAAGGGCAGATGGTTGCGGCAGGGGATGTGTTATTTGTCTTGTCACGTGATTACTCTAGCGGCAAAGACCATCAGGTAAAACAAGGCGTAGCGGATTTATTGCAATCGCGGCGTAACAATCTGCTTGCAACTCAAGTCTTAGCGCAGCAACAATTGCAGCAGCATTTACTTACTGTGCAGCAAAAAAATGATGAATTAAAGAAAGAAGTGTTACAAATTGATTTTCAAATGAATTTACAGCAGCGCCGACTTGCTATCGCTGATGAAGTAGTTAATCGCTACCATAAATTGCAAGTGGCTAGTTTTATTTCTACGGCAGGGTTGCAAGATAAACTTGCAGATCAAATTGATCAACAGTTGCGTTTGGCTGATTTGCAAAAAAATCGCATGATTATTGTGCAGGAAATTCAAAAAAATAGTGCTGATTTGCGTGATATCCAGATTCAAATGCAGCAAGATCGATCCGCGAAAGAAAACAACATCTCTAGCTTAGATCAAGAAATTACAGAAAATGAAGCTAATAGAAAAACAGTAATTCGTGCTACTAAAGCAGGGGTCGTTAGCGCAATCAGTACTGAACAGGGAGAGAAAATTATTGCTGATCAAGTGCTTGCTAATATCTCCCCACTCAACTCACCGTTAGAAGGTGTGTTTTTTGTGCCATCTAGGGCGATTGGTTTTGCTAAACCGGGTATGGATGTTTTGCTACGCTATCAAGCCTATCCTTATCAAAAATATGGGCAGTTTCATGGCAAAGTTAAAGAAATATCTAATACCCCATTGCGTTTGGAAGAGCTGGCTTTATATGGACTAACCTCCTCCCAAGTAGAGCCTTTGTATCGCATTAAAGTGGCATTGCCAAGTCAGGTTGTTGCCAGTAAGCAAGAAAAATTTGCGCTTAAAACAGGCATGGTGGTAGATGCCAGCTTGCAATTAGAAAGTAGAAAGTTGTATCAGTGGATATTAGCGCCTTTATTCAATACTCAAACTGCGTCGTAAAATGAACATACTTCCTTTTTTAAAGTTCTGGCAAAAAAAATATTTACCTAGCATTTTACAGACTGAATCGGCTGAATGTGGTTCCGCTTGTTTGGCTATGATTGCCCATTATTGGGGCTATAAAATTGATATGCCTAGCATGCGGCGTCATTTCTCTGTTTCTCTAAAGGGGGCTAGCCTACGACATTTAATTCCTATGTCACAAGTGCTGGGATTGCAAGCCAGACCGCTTAAAGTGGATTTGACACAGCTATCCAAAGTAAAATTACCATGTATTTTGCATTGGAATATGAATCATTTTGTGGTTTTAAAGCAAATTAATTCATCGACATTGATTATTCATGATCCCGCCGTCGGGATCAGAAAATTAGGCCATGCCGAGGTTGCCAAGCATTTTACTGGCGTGGTGTTAGAAATTACGCCAAGTAGCCAGTTTAAAATAAAAGAGGAGCGGGTTAAATTTAGTTTTCAATCCTTAATGGGGCGAATTGATGGCATTCGGCGTAGTTTTATTCAGTTAGTATTGTTGGGGCTGGCTTTACAAATCTGTACTCTGCTAGCACCTTTTTACTTACAATGGATTGTGGACGAGGCATTAGTATCGGCGGATCGACACTTGATTAGTGTTTTGGGTATTGGTTTTTTGTTGTTGATCGTTTTGCAAACGGCTATTGGTACCTTGCGCTCATGGGTGACCAATGTGATGGCGACGAATATTAATTTTCAATGGCAAGGAAATGCTTTTTCTCACTTAATGCGCTTACCCTTGGCATGGTTTGAAAAACGTCATTTAGGCGATATTGTTTCTCGTTTTGGATCTATCCATACAATTCAGCGCAACTTAACCACTCAATTAATAGAAGGTGTGTTGGATGGTGTATTAGTTAGTGCCACTTTGATACTTATGCTGTGCTATAGCGTTAAACTAACGGCCATTACCCTGTTGGCTGTATTGATTTATGTTTTATTACGTTGGGCCATCTTCAGTGCTATTCAAAATGCAACAACAGAGCAAATTATTCACGCAGCTAAACAACATACGCATTTTTTAGAGTCTGCACGTAGTGCGCAAAGTATCAGATTGTTTGACCGTCAAGAAGAGCGCCGTATAGGCTGGATGAATTTACTGGCAGAGCAATTTAATGCAGATATCAAAATAGCACGATTGTCTATTTCATTTCAATCTGCTAATACATTGCTTTTTGGGATTGAGCGCATTGTGGTGATTTGGGTAGCGTCCTTTTTAGTGTTAGATAATTATCTATCCATTGGGATGCTGTTCGCCTACATCAGCTATAAAGACCAATTTAGTCAGCGTATTGCTGCATTGATTGATAAGTTATTCGAGTTAAAAATGTTACGTGTGCATGGCGAAAGGTTGGCAGATATTTTGCTCACGGAGCCGGAACCACATATGCAGTTATGTGAAGTTGACCCTGAACAAATTATTGCTAAGATTGAGTTTAACAATGTTTCTTTTCGTTATGCTGATAATGAGCCATATATTTTAAAGAATATTAATTTAACCATTCCTGCTGGGCAATGTATTGCGATTACAGGTGCTTCTGGCTGTGGCAAAACCACTTTATTAAAACTGCTACTTGGTGTGGTAGAGCCAACGGAAGGTGATATTCTCATTAATGGGATGGAGTTAAAAAAAATTGGACTATCTAATTTTAGAAAAACCCTCGGTGTGGTGATGCAAGATGATTATTTATTCTCAGGCTCGATTGCAGACAATATTTCATTCTTTGATCCAGTTTTAAAGCAAGAGCAAGTTGAATATTCGGCTAAGCTGTCCGCGATTCATGGCGAAATTATGCAGATGCCGATGGCTTATCATACTTTGGTGGGCAATATCGGTTCTGGTATTTCTGGTGGGCAAAAACAGCGTATTTTATTAGCACGGGCTTTATATAAATCACCAAAATTGTTGGTATTGGATGAGGCGACTAGCCATCTTGATGTGAAAAATGAAGGGCTGGTTAATAAAGCGATTCAAGACATTGTAATGACGAGGGTGTTAGTAGCACACCGACCAGAAACCATTGCCAGTGCTGAGCGGGTGATATATTTGGAAACGGGGCAGATTACACAAGATACAATGGCTTCAAGCTGTATAAACTTGGCTCCTGTCATGGCCTCTTAGTATTTGACTCGAAATAACTTCCTTGCATATAAATTATTGGTGTTGGGTTAGGCAATAGAGCTTCCTAAGCTAACAAGGCCCATTAACTTGGGAAGTTATTTTGAGCTGCATTTTTAAGCCTGCAGTAACCGAACTTCCACCTCCCTTCTCATCACCAGCCCCGGTAGTTTTTTTCCTCCACCATAAACCCACTTCCGTAACTCATTCTCTGAAGCCCGCCAATCCCGCTGATTAATTCTGCGGCGCAAGGTTGAGTTTTGCAGCCTGCCAGCACCAAGATTAAATGTGAAGTCGACGATGGCGGCGAGGCGGTTTTCGGGTTCGCTGGCGAGGATGGGGCAGTATTTTAGGGTGGCATTGAGGGCGGTTTGCAGATCTTGTGCTAGGTAGATTTCGGCCTCTGCTGCGGTGATGGGCGGGTGATTGGGTTTACAGAGATGACCGTAGCCAATCGTTGTAAACCCTGCAGGACAGATATAGGGATGGGCGAGGCGAAGCGGATCATTTCTCTTCACGCGGTGGAAGCCTTCAAATTGCTTGCATAGGGCAATCGCGGCTTGGGGGATCATAAGTGTTTCCATAGTTTTCTCCGTTTGATCAATCCCACTGCCGAAGGCGTTACGCCAAATCGTCGTGCGATGCATGGGTAGCTGTCGTCGCTGGCGCGAATTAATATGACATCTGCGGCACTCAGCTTGGCACGGCCATTGCGTTCGCCATACATGTGCACCAATCTTCCCTTTATGACTTTGTCGGCCATATTATCCGCAGGGGTGCCAAGAAATAGATGACTGGGCCGAACACAACCTGGATTATCGCAATGGTGGCACACGAATAAACCTGTTGGAATTGGACCATAGGCCAGTTCGTAGGCGACACGATGAGCACGAAGTAGTACACCATCTCTACTCCCAATCAGCCCATACCCAAATGTTTTTGCTCCCGTCCACTCCCAGCAACCAGGTGTAATGTCAAAGTCGATCCGCGCAAGAAAACGATAGCGGATGGGTGTTGCTGGTCTTCCTGTGCGTGCCATTATCGGCCCATCTTTTCAAGAGTTCTTGATAGAAACCAGAAGTTAAGCACACCGGCCCATAGTGCCTGATCCGCTTCTGCCCATACGTGCAGTATTGCCACGCTCCAGCCGGTGCCAGCATTTATGGCTAATGTGAACGTCGCTATTTTTGCCGCGCAGTATAAGGCCATAAACCAATAAGTAATCACGGGTCGCACGCTGGACGACAGGGCATCGGCCCATGGCACGCCGCTTTTTTCTCCTTGGGCGCGGATGGCGGTTTGTAAGGCTTCGAGTGCGCCGCTGTTCCATGCTGCGTCGCCACTAGCACCGATTTCATCCATCTTGGATGCACCACGCAGCTTTTCAAATTCTAGGGCTTTGTCTTGCATGGCCAGCTCGTGGCTGCGCTCGCCTTTGCGATCCAGCCATTTGAGTGCTTCGGGGGCTAAGCGAAATGCGCCACCGAGTAGGCCGCCGAGTAATGTTTCTAACATATTAGCCTCCGAATACTTTGAGTTTGATCGCTGCACCGGCGACCAAGGAGAGTAAAAAGCCAGTAGTGATCATATGAATCACGGTCTTCCAAGCAGTGCGTTTGGCTTCTGTAAAAGCGTCTAGCAGGCTGCGTAATTCGCGAATATCTTCTGCCGCTGTTTCACCATCGAGCCCCACATTGGCCAGTGCGCGTTTTGCGCCCATTTCGGCGGCGTGTTCTAGAAATTGCTTAAACTCACCGCGTGGCATCATCACCACGCCGTCTCTTTCTAGGGGATCTCGGTTGATTGGGTCCGAATCATGAATAGCCATCTTGGCCTCCGACGTAAAAAAACCGCCTTGCGGGCGGTGGAATGGTTGGGGTGTGGGATCAGCGTTGCATTGCATCCCTGACTACGCTGGCTAATAGCGGTAGCTTGCTTTGCACCAGTTGGTGAATATTCAGCCGACGTTTCATTTGCACCCGAGTGAGCAGTTCGGCGATGGGGATGTCGACCCCGCGTTTGACAGTTTTAAGGCCATGGGCATTGCGATGGGCACGCTTGAAGCGGGTCAGTTGCCGGTCGTTATCTTTGATGTTTTCAGAGAATAAAAACACTCGGCCATCTTGGGTTTGATTAAAGAAGGCATTGCCTGAGCGCATCAGCTCTGCGACGATTTGTTTAAATTTTTTACCACCCATGCGTAAACCCGCTTGTTTAAAGGCAGCGATGCCAAAGGGGATGAGCATCTTGCCGGTGATGGTTCCGCCATATTCATGGATGCCTAGCCATGGAATACGCGAGCTGATGATCAGCAGCGGTGGGCTGTTTTTATGCTTGGCGTACACCCGCGCTTTAAAGCTTTTAGCAAAAGAGGCGGATTTGATTTTCAATCGGCTGGTGACATGGGTTTGTACCGTTGCCAAGATGGCCTTGCCGCCGGTTTTAAATCCTTGGGCCGCTGCAGCGTAAATCTCTTGTTTGGCTTTGTCGCCGAACTGCTTGAGCTGGCGTTGGATTTCTGAATTATCTAACTCGATTTTAAAGGTCATGATGAGCTCAGACGTACCACGTTTCTGCGCTAGGCTTGGCTGCGACGTGGGTAATCACGTTTTGCTGAATGCTGACCTGATCACCAATCTTGACGGCGATTCTGCTGCTGACGATTCTGAGCCCAGCCGTGCTAGCGACTTCGATATGATCACCATCGATGCGCATCACGATGCCGCTTTGGCTTGAGTCTCCACCAAGTAAATCACGTAGCTGATGCATCGTTTCCATTAGGCGGGGATCTCCAAATCCAAGTGACTAAGTAGCATGCCTTCGCTGGCAATATGCTCAATGCCGACCACTTTGCCACGTGCAATGTGGCCACGCAGGCTGTCTTTTACATCAAGGAGCTGGCCGATGCGGACGCTGGCTTGATAGGTAGTAGTCAGCCTGAGTTTGCGCACCGAGCAACTGGCATCGATTTCAGCGCGACCTCGGCTGATGGCGGCTTGTACGCTGCCAATGAGCGGATCGATGATTTCTTTGCCCGCTATATCCCCAGCGCCCCTTTGTACCGTTGCTTCAATCATCTTTTACATTGCCGATAATCAGCACGCCAATAGAGAAGTTCTTTTCTCCTCCGGAGCTGGGTGGCGATTGAATGCCCCAAGATTGGGCTTTGGCGCTGTATTTGACCTTGGCCACGGCGACACCGGCTCGCTCGGTGCTGATGCTCATCTTGTCATCCCCCAGCGTCATCGCCCCGAGATTGTTGCCATACCACTGAACGATAAGTGCGCTGCTGGCAGGTTTACTTAGCTTGCTCTCAGCCGTATTTTGCAGGTTGATAATGTCGCTCTGTGGGATGATTTGATCGGTGCCGCGCAAGATGCTTCCTTCCGATAAAATCGGCACGCCATAGGTCACCATGGGGCTGGCGTAAACCAGTAACCACACCACATCGCCGGGTTTAAACTGGCTGCGACCTCTATTGAGCCCATCGGGGCGGCTGTCGATTTCGGCGCTTAAAAAGCCTTGTTGGCTGCTATCAAACTGAACGGTAATGCTGCTGGTGATTTGGCTCATGGCTCGATGACCAAAAATTGAATGCGCTCTGAACGAATATGCTCAACACGATATTCAAACGCACGGGTTTGATAATGGATGTGGGCGAGGCTATAGCCTTGCAGGTGGCTCACTTGTAAACCTTGCTCGCCCACCGCGATTGGCCCCAAATCGGCGTACTGCCATTGGCTATCGAGCAGTTGCTCAATCGGGTACTTGCTCTGCGCACGGCCTGCTTTGAACTCGATTAATTCCCTTTCTTCACGACGGACGATGCCCAAGGACTGGATGCTCACCCCTGCATCGCCGCTATGCGCCAGTGAGATTTCCCGCCATGGCTTGGGAACAACCCGCACCAGACCGGCGAGTCTGTGCTGTGGGTCGACGATAAACTCGACTTGATCTTGTCCTGCATTGCTGCTTTGCCCGTCGCTGATATGAATTAAATTGCTGCCTGCACGGATTTCATCGCTCTCGGTGACTTCAAATAATTCCCGATCTTCGCTTAAGGTCGTGCTCACCGTGGCGAGTCCATATAGCAGAATGGGGACTGGAAACAGATGCCGTACCTGCACATTGCCATCGGGTAAAGACTCCAGCAGTCCACCAGCGGCATTGACGATATTGCTGGCAATCGTGATGGGATTAGCCTCAACGGCAGCCAGTCGCCCAGCCTGAATCAGCCAATCCTCTAATTGCCAGTCAATGGCAAAGCCCGGCAGTAGCTCGGCGACCGCTGCACTGGCCCACACCGGCTGATCCCATACTCGCGAAACGGGCCTGCCATGCGGTGGTGCTAACCATGCCAGCGGTGAAATCGCCGTCAGGGAGATGTGAATCTCTGCGGGGGATGGGCGGGTGAGCGAGCGGCTATCCAAGCGCAAAGCAAACACACTGTCTGCCGTTAAACGTAGCGAGAGCACATCCCCTAAACGCATACGCTGCATGGCAACAAGGTCGGCGATTTCGATACGGGCAATCCAAAACGGAGAGTGTTCATCCATGCTGATACTGGCCGATAACACGGCGATACTTTGCCCCGCGTGCAGTAAGCTTGCTGCACTATCGAACTGCTGAAATTGCCCGTGTTGATCTTCATATAACAGCCGCTGTTGTTGCCGAGCACGATTACGCAGCGCTAAATCACTGCGGCTGCTGTGGCTGGTGTGGCAGCGAGCCGTCAAATTGAAACAGCTGGCTAATCTGCTGTGGAGCAGGGGGCGTAATTGATAGCCTGCCGTGATCGCTGCGACGGTATGCAACATCGGCTGCCAGCAGCTTGAGCCTTGTGCGGCAAGGCGTAGTGAATAATTGAATCCCTGCTGGGCACGGGCCTGATTGCCTAGTCTGAGTTGATAGGGGCTGACGATTGCACCATGGGCCAGTGCATAAAAAGTAAATGGCGCAGCGTGTTGGGCTTGAATCTGGCTGGCTTCGGTCAGCGGACTCGTTAATTGCTGCGCGATTTTAAGTGCCCATAAACTGCCATGCTTGGCGCTGGTTTTTGCATAGGCCTGTAACTGATAAGGGCTGGCCAACGTGGCACACAAGGGCTGAGCATAGGCGTAAGGGCTGCGATGGCTTATTCCATGTCTACTACTATATATAGCCTCGTGCTGCTGGCTGATAGGCATGCGCCAGCGGGCTATGTGGCTTGCAGCCAAGCGGAGCGAATATTTGCTATTAAAGCGGGCCTGAGTAAACAGGCCCACATGGTAGGCCGATTTAAATACTCGGCGAGTAGATTGAGTTTGCCACCAGCGGCTGTCTATCCTTGCCTTGGTAAACGTCCCCACATCCATTGGTGAGCGCAGGCGGCGCTTGCTCGTGCTGGTAAAAAACCAGATCGATTTGTTGTGTTTCTTGGCGATAAACACATAATGCAATCCAGCGGAGATAGACTGCATGGGCACCGCAATGGTCGCCGTTATTTGTGGTGGATGGTCTAGATTGCCACTGATGACTTGCTTGGGAACCGCGATGCTGGCGCTGATTTGTAATGGGACCGCAAGCTGTAATCCGCCGCTGATGAGCTGCTTTGGAACAGCCATCGTCCCCGATACATTATTAAAAGCGAGCTGGCCAGTGATGAGCTGCTTGCTGATGCTCCAAGCCATGACACGTTACTCAGGCGGGCTGCGTGATGGTGCAGTTAGTTAGTGTGACCATACCACCACTCACAATACTCACCGTATTAATAATAAAGTCCGTCGCGCTAGTGCCTACCGAGCCATCAATATTATTCGTCAAATCGGTGAGCCTTGCCCAGCCTGCGGTGCCTGTGGCAACCGCGATCCCTTGCACGGGCGGCGAGGTAACTAAAGTGGCGACACCGGTGGTGCTGGCATTAAATCCTGCCAGCACAATATCGACCAGCAAAGTGCCGGTGGCCGCCGTTGCTGCTGTCGCTGGTTGCGTGCCGGTATAAATTTTAAGGGTGGCAGAACCCATCGTGGCGGTGATGGCATTGGTAATCAGATCACGAGTTGCAGTATTAAATCGGATCGTCATTTAGTTCTCCTTAAAATATCTAAAGACGAAGCTAGCGGATTCGCCCGGCGCAACCTGATTAAACTCGGCAGTCAAACCGATATTTAATTCAAAGTCATAAGCGTGTTGGCTTGGGTTTGCTGGAACAGGATAATTGAACGCACTGGCGTTTCCTGATTCGATTTGTATATGCAAAAGGTGCGGCAAGTAGGTCGATAAATCGTTCCAGTTCCCCGGTGCTGGGCCTGCCCAAAGGGGATTAATATAACGATCATACGCAGGGCTTTGTGGAATGGGGCTGTGGTTGATATACGTTACCGTACAGCGTATGGCTCGCTCGATGGCTTCATAACGATGACTCAGTTGATAGCCCTGTCTTTTGTTAATGACCTCTCCCCAAGTGCCATCGCCTTGTTTTGCACAGTTGATACCGAGCCAATTGGAAGGCTCGTCCCATGATGTATCGAGATTGTTCAGTGTGAAATAGTCTCTTGTGTGCTGTGGCAAGGTTTGTATAAAACCAAAGTTCCCAAGCTGGATGCCCGTGATAAAAGCATGGCTATCGCCTAGGCAACCGAAGCCACTGTTCACGACAGCCATGGAGTTGGGGCCATGAATCTGAAACGAGGCAATCTGCTTGCAGCCAAAGTTAAAGCTGCTGATATGGCTAAATGGATCAAGGTAAGTGCTCATAGCTTGCCTGCCAATTTCAGCATCCAGATTTTGCCTTGGCCGTCTTGTAACGTGATCTCACGGGCACGTTCCACCTCGATATAGTTGTCTGGATCGAGGGGAGAGCTGATTTTTTCGGTGCTGCTGATGCGGCCTGTTTCTGCCAGCGCTCTGCTGCCCTCTGGATTTTCTACTTCTTTGCGCAGCGCATCTGCGGTATTGGCCAGTAAAAATCCCGAGGGCCAGACACTACGCACGACGCTAATTTGTGCCGCGCTATTGGCCGACATGGCAAAGACCAGCAGGGGGGGCATGCCAACAGAATTGACATCGCCCCCTAACCAAGCCCAGCGCAATTTGTCTAATAGATCGCCACTGGGCAGGCCGTAATGACAGCGCAGCAATTGGTAATGGCTGTTGTAGCGAATCACTAAAGAGCCTGCCACCTCTTCTGTCGCCTCAAAGCTCGTCAGCAGATCCGTATTTGGCAGCGGAGCTGGAACGGTTTCACCTGCACGATTAATAAAAATAGAGCTGTATAAAATCTCAACTGCCGAGACAAAGGGGCGTTTCAGCTGTGCTTGGCGCTGAAAGTTAAACGTCAATACTTCAAACTCGCTGGATTCCCGTGCACCCAAGCTTTCAATGGGCGGCTTATTGCTGGCTGCCTTACCTGGAATTCTGACCACATAGGGTGGCACCGCTACGGAGAACAAGCTTGATGGGATGCCCACCATTGGCACGAGCAGATCCGGTACTGCAGGAATAAACGGTGCAGGTTCTGACATATACAGCTTAAATTGGCTGCTGGGCCGACAATACAAACGCAGGTGCGCTTGGCCGACGACTGTAATGGCAAGGAGTGCAGTCCAAGGCTCTGGCCTGCCTTTGATCGAGCCAAAACTCGCCCATTTTGCCTGCTCAAATAGCGAGGGCGGCTGGGTGTAATTGACTTGTACAGGGCTATTAAGCGTGCCATCGCGCTCGTCGATTTCTAGCTGCAGCGTGTCTAAACCATCGATGGCTTCAAAAGCGACCGAAACTTGGCTGGTCATTGTGCTCATGCGGATTCACAATCCACGCCAATAATCACCTGATTTCCTGAGTAAGACGCCGCTCCCGCAGGCACGACTCGCTTATACCAAAGCGCAATGGCTGCCGGTTGCGTGGTAAAACTCAGGGTATTGCCGCTGACAAAAGTGCCACCAAAAGCATGAAAATCCAGCGTAAAAAAGGGGCGGGCAAAGTCGCTATTGAGCGGCGTAAAGTTCACGCTGATCGAACCGCCTCCGATGCTACCCAAGGTGTCCCCCGTTACATTAAACGAGCTGGCCGAGGTAAAAGTCAGCAGCCAGTTTTGGGTGATGCCGCCGATATGATCGACGATGATGGGATACAGAGCACTATTAAAAGTGCCCGCCACCGAAGTTAACACCGGCGTGGTCGTACTCGCCTTTAGATCGCCGGGCTGATAACAGCTGGCCACCTTGGTGTTCGTCGCTGGAAAAGAATTCGCCAGCGCTGAGGTCAGTGTGAGTTGGGCTAAATCACCGCTATAACTGGGCGCGGCTGCCAGCGTGGCAAACTCCTCAAAGCCAGCAATATCATCCACCGTCGCCTTATTAGAAATACGAATTAAATCTCCGTTTCTAAATAGATTAAAGCTCGCACCTTCGGTATTGACCTCCAGCACGCTGCTCCCCGCATTGATGGCCGTTTGCAAACGTGCCGCGCCATAGAGCCGCTCGCTACCCGTCAGGGTGGCTTGGGTATCGGTTAAGCTCCCCGGAAAAATCGCCACCATATCCTGTGCCGCCGTATTGGTTTCAACAAACAGCTTCGGGGCAATGGCGAGCAAATTGTCAGGGTTGGCAAACTTGATAAATACCTTGCGATAGCGCGTCGACCCTGTCGTGCGCTCCGCCTGCGGCACATCTGGAAAAATATTATTTTTAACGCCATCGGGAATTTCATTCTTACTCAGGCGGCCGCCATTGCTGCTGTCATCGCTGACGGTAAGCGATTTCATCCATTTGATTTCGCTGGCGAGGATGGGCATGTTGCTACTCCAGAGAATAGAGCGGGAAAAATGGCGTGGCTTGACCGTATCGCATATGAGATACATAATGAACAAAATAAAGGAGGTCAATATCATGACTGCACATACTTCAATGCTTCACGTCCGAATTGATGACGCGACCAAAGCACAAGCGACTCAAACGCTGGCTGCGCTGGGTTTGTCGATGTCTGATGCGGTGCGTTTGTTTTTGCACCGCGTGGTCGTGGATCAGGCTTTTCCGCTAGAGCTGAAGGTTCCAAATGCTGAAACACAGGCTGCGATGAATGAATCTCGTGCCATGATGGCCGCTCGCCGTAGCCGCTTTGCCACTGCTGAAGAATTATTTAATGACCTTGAAAAGAACAGCAGCAAGTAAACGTGCAGCCTTACCAAGGGCTTCGGATTACGCCAAGTCCTTTCTTAAAGATTGGGAACGTTTATCACGCTCAGGTCGCTACGATCTGACTCGGCTTAAAGAAGCCATGCTGTTGCTGATTGCCAATGAAGCACCACTGGGGCCAGAGTGGCTTGATCATCCGCTAAAGGGTGATTGGGCCGATTGCCGTGAGTGTCATATTGGCGGTGATTTTCTGTTGATCTATCAGTTGGAAGGCCATGCCATCAACTTTGTACGTACAGGGTCACACGCCGATCTATTTAACGAATAATGCTTACACCGTCACCAGCCGAATCTCGCCAAAATAGCGATTGGCCGATGGCCAAACTGGGCTAAAGCGCAGTGCAGGTAGCTCTGCGTGATTGAAGCGCACTGTAAAAGATGGCCCCTCCCATTGCAGCGTCAGCAGGGCATCGGCGCTCTGGCTCATTGCCAGCAGCGCGTCGGTTTGAGCTTGCGTGAACCAAGCCACGCCTTCTCTTGCGATCAGGCTGAGGTTTCGGTTGTGCAGGGTGTGGCTGTAAACCACCAGTTCTCCGCCTAAAGTCAGTTTATGGCTTTGGGCCACACCAAAGCTCTCGCTGAAGGCTGGGCATTCAAGCTGGCTGGGTAAAATGACTTCCCCTAACTGCTTCATGCCACCCGACCTCGATCCATAAATCTTAAAGTCTCGACCAACTGGCGGGCTTGTTGGCGCTCGGACTGCATCACAAAGGTTTTACCGCCGAGGTTCAAATTAACGGTGATGCTGTCGTTTGCAGACGCTGGAGCACTGGCGAGTGCTGGTGTTAAGCCGCCACCTACCAAGCCGCCAAGGGCGAATCGAGGCAGTTTGCCGCTATCAAAATTCATTTGATTTAAACGCCAGATCAGGCCACTGCCATATTTGCGGACCGCTTCTTTACGTAGCACAAACTCACCGGCCTCGAGCAGGGCAGGGATGCGATCGCCTCCGCCGTAACCTGCCAGCGCTCCGCCTCCTTGCAAGCCTGTGGGAGAGCTGGCTTGATGGGTGTTGCGCTGTGCCAGCGTCACCGTGACGGTTTTATCTTTTAAGCCATTGATTTCGGCCTGAAGCTGGGCAATGGCTTTCATGGCATCGTCGATTTCAGCTTTGATGGCGATATGTTTGTCTTCGGCGGTCAGGGCCGTTAATTGCGTCGTTAAATCATTAATCAGTCCCAGCACGCGTTGATAAGCCGCGTATTCATTGGCGGCTTTATAACGGGCTATTTGTGCAGCCACATTATTGGCGGCGATTTCTGCCTTGATGCCTTGCTCAATCAGCTCGCCACTTTTTGCGACCAGCTCGTAGGCCTGTTTATTGTCTTTTAGCCGTTCTCCAAGGGAAGCGGCACCTTCGGCTTCTTTTTGAGCGAGCTGGGCGAGTTGTTCAGCTTCTTTATTGCGGCCTTGATTGGCGGCAGTCTGTGCCCGTGCATTCAGATCCGCCGCTTTATTTTGCTTGTCCTTGGCTTGTGCCAGAATATCGCTCTGTTGCTGTTCCTCGCTCATGCCTCGGCGTTTGATTTCTCTCAGCCGGTCTTCGTTGGCACTTTTAGCGTCGGCTAGCTTGCTGTGTAATTCTTTGACCCGTTCGATATATTGCCGCTCTTCATTCAGTGCCGCGTCTAACCTTGTTTTACGTTGCTGGGCAACTTGCTCCATGGCGCTGATTTGGCTGCGTAGCGTTTCCTCGGCCAGTTTTTTTTCTTCTGCGGCGACGGCTTGATCGAGGTTTTTAAGCAATTGAGATAAGCGTTGTCGCTCATTGGCTAGCTTCTGAATAAGGGCGATTGCGCCATTTACATACTCTTGTGCGGCTGCCAGATTTTGCTGATAGCTGTCTCGGTCGGCTAGGGCCGCTTGTTTGGCTTGTTGCACTTGATCGACCGCACCTGCCGGTGCACTTGCATCAGCGAGCTTGGTTTTAAGGGTATTAAATTCTTTATAGATTTGCAGCGACTGAGCGATCTCGGCTCGCTCATCACGTAGTGCCGCGCTTTCTTTAACAATCATTTCGGCGATCTTGCCACCGGCCCAATAGCTGGCAGCAAACAGGGCCGTGAGTGCAATGACTTGCGGGGCGACGGCGGCCATGCTGGCGGCGAAGGTCGCCATGCCTGTACCCGCCGCCGTACTGGCTCCGCCTAGTGTGGCTAAGGATGCGGACATCGAGGTAATGGCGATCACCACTCCCGCGTAAATGGCGCGTAAAGCAGCATAGCCCGCCAGTACCGACAGCGCGACGGCTGCCGCCGCAGACAGCAGTGGGTAGTTTTCAATTAAGGTGGCGATGGATTGCACCATGGAGGCCACGCTCTTGGCGGCGAGCACGACCGCAGGTAAAAACACCGTGCCCAGTGCAATGGCCGCTTCGGTGATGGCATTTTTAGCCAGTTGCAATTGGGCTTCGGTGGTTTTAATGCGCTCGGCAAACTCACGATTCATCGAACCCGCGCTGGCGGTTTTATCTTCACTGATGGTCAGTGCTTTTTGATAGAGCTCGAGCCCACCCACCAAGGTGGCCAGATCATCGGAGTATTCCGCACCAAACAGCTGTGCCAGTGTTTCAGCCGCCGTTTGCTTATCTAATAGCGCAATAGTGGCGAGAAACTTTTGCAAAGCCACCTGCGGATTGGCGGCAATATCGGTGGCTAATTGCCGACTCGATAGGCCAATATTCGCAAGGGCATCTTGAAACTCTTTGCTCTGTGTTTTACCCGTTTGTAATTTGAGCAGTAGCGCATTGATGCCGGTGGCGGCGATTTCAGGGGTCTTACCTAGGCTGAGCATGGTGGTGGCTAAGGCGGCGACTTGCTCGGCAGTGAGTCCAAATTGTCTCGCCATGCCGCCGGTGCGGGTTAAGACGGCGATGATATCTTTTTCTGTGGCATTGGTTTTATTGCCCAGCTGATTGAGCGTATCGCCGAGTTTGACCACTTGTGGAATCGACAGCGCAAACTGATTCATCAGCTCACCCACGGCCTTGCCTGCTTCTTCGGGTAGCATTTTAAAGGCCGAAGCCATCTTGGCCGTCACGGTGACAAAGCCTTTGATATCTTCGCTGGCCGTCCCCATCTGGCCGCCTGCCTCGGCGATTCTGGCCAAGCCTTCGGCGGTAATCGGCATCTCACGCGATAGATCTTTAAGCTCACGGCTCAGCTGGATAAATCCTTTGGGGCTATCAAAATCGACGACCTTTTTAACATCGCTCATCGCCGATTCAAACAAGATCGCTTGATGTATCGTCAGACCAATCCCCGCTGCTGCCGCAATCAGGCCCGCAGCTCCTTCCTTGATTTGATCCAGTACCGTCGGCATGCCAGAGAGTTCGCCCTTTAATTCACCAACTTGCTGGGTCAAGGCCAGACCGGCCCGCGCTAACTCCGAGGTAGAAGCCAGCCCCGTTTCTTTAAGTGCGTTATAAGCTGCTTTGGCTTGATTGATCTCGGCGTTAATCTCATCGTTGCCTCGAATGCCCAGTATTTCACGTGCCGAATCGGCGGTTTTAAGTCGAGATAAAACTTGATTCGTGGCGCTGATACTGGTTCGCAACTTGGCTTGGCCTGCACTGGCATTGCCGGCAGCCACGCCCGCTGTTTGTAATTCACGACGTAATACTTCGAGCGCCAATTGCTGCTCTTTAAACGCCTGCTTGCTGCCCTGAGCTTCCTTTTTTGCGGCGGCAAACTGTGTGGTTAAGCCTTTAGAGGGCGCATCGGCATCGCTGATTTCCCGTGCTAATCGAGCGACATCGGCCTGCGCCGCCTGCCATGCTTTACGTGCCTCATCGGTTTGCCGTTTCATGGGCCCAAAGGCATCGAGTTTGCCTGAGGTCGCCTGCATTTCTTGTAACGATGCTCGGTACTGCTCCGACAGACGTGACATGCCCTTTTGCACGGCAGAGCCGTCAAAACCAATCTTGATCGCGAGGGAAACATCGTTACTCATTGGTTCAGCCCTAATTCATCTAGCGCTGCAATAAACACGGAATAGGGATAGATCCATACTTGGCTATGCCCTAATCGAACCAAGGTGCAGGCGGCGTGGAGCAAGGTTTTTAGGCTGCGGCGGGCAGGACACGGGCCGCCTGAATCAGCTTGTTCCGCAGCGTAAAAAAATCTGCATTTATGCCCTTGGCGGCATCAATCACTTGACGTAGTTCAGAGGGCGTCATGGTTTCGACTTGAGCCATCGTTAGGCTGGATAATCGGGGGATGTCAGCCAGCGAGATATCATTGAATAGGGCTTCGGCGACTAAATCGGGCTCGGCGCTGTTGATCAGCTCTTGCAGCCACAAACGAATATCCGCCACGGTCAGTTCGCGTACTTCAAACGAGATATCGCCGACCGTGAGCGTTTTAACGGCCCGCATTTAAATAAATCCATAACGGAAATAGGACGATGTGCCCATGGGGCGCGATTCGTCTTTTAATAGCTTGCCTTCAAGCTCTATTTTAGAAAAATCATCGTCAATCAGATCCAGTGATTTCAAGGGTGAAAAACGCACCCGCCATAAATCCACGGCACAGGGCTTGGCTGAATCGGCTTCGTTCAGTCCATCGAAGGCCAGTGTGTATTCTTCACCGGTCGCGGTAATGGCCTCGACTATATTTTGCAGGCCAAAGGCGTAGCTCACTTTGATCGTGCTGGCGTCGGCGATGCTGCTGCCATCGGGAATTAAAATCCCTGCACCGCTGACTTGATAATCGCTACCGGCCACATAGGTGATGGTTGCGCCGCTATTGCTGACGACCACTGCGCTAGCGCCGATTTTATCTAGCCGGATCAAGGCGCCTTTATAAGCAGTGTGGCTTTCAGCGGTGATGGTGCCGCTGGCGATACTGCTGGCATTGCCAAACAACGCGATGGCTAAATTGGCTGCATTGAGATTGTGCAGCGTCAACGCGACCTTCACCTCTTTGATGCGGGTAATGGCATCGGCAATACCGCCACCGGGGTTTTCATAATCGGCGAGCTCTTTCGATTCATCGTCGATGGTGAGCGATAATTTGGAGGTGTTACCGATCCGCTGCAGATTATTTTGCTGAAAGCGACCGAGGTAAACCTTGCCCTTACCCACAAAACTACGTTTTTGGAAGGCCATCATCTTGCTCCTTGTCATTCAGGGTTTTTTTAAACTTAAGTAGATCGGCGATGCCTTGGCTAATGAGCCAGTTCGCCAGTGCATCGGGTAAATCCAGTGTGCTGCCCGCTGGATACAGCTGGCCTTCATGGATATGCGGCGATGTTAAGATCACAGCGATCATGTTAATTCCCTTGTGAAAGATCCTGCCTATTGCACAAATAGCGGATCTGATAGCGCGTCACCAGATGCTCGGCGATCGAATCGGCGTCTTCAAAATCCCAATCACAATCCACTTCATGAATTAAAAAGGCCGGTTCAGAGGAGTGGCTCAGCGCGAGCATGGCTTGATTGGCGCTGACTTGTAATTCATCGGCCTGCTGATGGGCGAGATCTCCCCGCGTTAAAACATGCAAAACCACGCTTAATTGCCGCTCTGATAATTCGCCTGCAATGCTTTCTACAGACTCGGCCTGTGGCTCTAAAATCAGCAACGGCATGTTTTCTCGTCTGGCGGCTAAAATGGGAGCGCGATACACAGGGACGGTGAGTGCGGCATCCAGTCTGGCCTGCAGCGTATTGAGAATGCGCTCACGGATCGATGGCATTTGAAATACCGCTTATGACTTGCTTCATATTCATATTCATAAATGTGCTAGCCATCATTCCCGAATGCTTTAATCGGGAATTCAGTAGCGCTGCTGGATCTCCGACAAAAACACTAGTGGATGACGCTTTTATTGAATGCGCCATTTGGGGCCTTATTTCGAGCCATACGCTTAAGGTTTGCATAATCTGATTTCCAACTCGCTTCCATCACGAATCGCCCGCACGGCTTGCATGCGATAATCAATGCCGTCGATCTGCAACTGATCCGTCGCGCTAATGCCCGGCATGGCAGACAAGGGACAATGGATTTGATAGTCGGTATTGAGCTGGAAGTGGTTCAAAATCTCACCATCAGGCGCTCTAAAATCCACCCAAGCGCTGCCGCCTGAAGCCCCTGACGATGAAGTCCAAACCGCTATTTTAAGCAGACCCGCACGTTGCGCTGCCTGATACAGCGTTTCAATCATGCCGCTCATGACATGGTCAGCTTGATCAGCACGCCGGGACGGTGGCACATCGGTAGTGGGTTGGATTGGGTATGCAGATCGGTGCCTCGATCAAACTTGCGAGGTTCCTGTTTGGCATACAGTGGTAGCCCCAGTGTGTTCACCGTTTCATTAAAATCAGCCGGAGAAAAGTAGGTGCTAAAGGTATCAATCGTGCCCAGCGGAAAAGCGTGCGCTTCCCCAGCGGCAATAAAGCGCCGCACATTACCTATGGCATCGCTGGCCTTGCCTCGGTATTCCTCAAAAGTGACACCCGCAAAGGTAAAGCCCCGGCGCATATCGTTAATTAAAATCGCCCCCTGTTGCCAGTTGGTAAAGGCGGTTTTAACGTCCTTATGGCTGGTGAATGCTGCAAAAAACTCGGGAGAACACAGGCAATGCATCTCGCTCATAAATTCACCGAGCAAGGCCTCTTCGACCATGCCCACCACCTCGAGGCATTTGGCTTTGACATCGGTCGCACTGGCTGGATTAGCGATCACAAAATTCACGACTTGAGCGCTTAAATCAAATTCGTCAAACAGGTTGTAAATCGTACTGCCGTCGGCATCCAGAATCTCTCCCTTGAGCGCGCCCATCCGTAGATGTTCCAGCGTAATCGCGTGCTTATTCCGCATGGTCTCTAAATGTTGCGCCGCCACACTGGCGATCGATTCCATTTCGGTTTCTGAACCAAAAGCACGAATACCCTGTATTTCCTCGGGAAGCACCACATCGTCGTGGGGAATATGCGGAATAATAAAAGAGCGCAATGCCCGCTTGCCCCGCGAGCCAACGGTGCCCGGAGAACCTGGCGGAAGGGTGGGGAGCAGGTTTAAAACACCATTACGTGATTCAATAATAATTTGCCGAGTGCGCACGGGCTTGGCTGGGAACAGGTTTAAAGCTTCCAAACGACCATAGCGATTGGGAATCAGATTGATGGCCGTGGTCAGCGCGGCCATCGAAAAGCCCGGATTATTAAAGGGATTATTCATGACGGTTCCTCCTAGGCTGCAGCGCGAATCAAAATACCGCGCTGTTCAAGCTGAGCAATGGCGATGGCTTTTTGCGGAGCCGTAATCGTGGCGGGCCAGACGATGACGGTGCTGGCCACAATGGCGTGCCGCGCAATCAGCAGCGCATCGTCTTCCAGCGCCAATGTGGCATTGACCGCGTGAGCAAGCAGCCCGACAGCGATTTCTGCCCCATTGTTGGCCGTTGGATTCAGGGCCACCAGTTGAGCAGAGGCTGTGAGTCGTGCCACGACCGTGGCAGCAGGTAAATTCTGTGCGGCTGCTACCGTCGCGACTTCGCGGGAATAAAGACTGGGCGCTTCGTACTTAAGCCAATCGCCCAGATTGAGGGATTCAATAATGGCGGACATGAGCTACTCCCGATGAATGAGTTTTTTAACGGCGTTGACGATGGCACTGCTTTCAACGGGGCTGCTGATCCCTGTGTCGGCACTAATGCGAGAGCTAATCTCCGGCTGCTCGGCGCGGGCATCAAGCAGGATGTGGCGAACTTGGGCCTCACTCATCCCCGCCGCTAAAAATTCCACTGTGCGGTTGGAAGTACCGGCAATCAGACACAGCTCGGCGATGGCCTGTGCATCGCTGCTTTCCACGGGTAATGCCGCTGTCGGTGGTGGCGGACTAAGCGGAGCAGTGACTGGCGTGACTATCGTTGTCTGGATGGGGATGGCAGCAGCACTTGCTGGTGTAGTCATCACTGGCGCTGCTGCTAATTGGGGAGTGGGTGTTTCAAGGCCGTCCATGACGTGCTCCTGCTGAGCGAGGGTAGAAGGGGAAATCACTGCACGGGGAGGGCTCAATTTCTGCGTTGCCGAGAGTGAGTTTTCAAAATCAATGAGCAATTGATCAAAGCTCAGTACCGCATCGGCTAAGCCTGCAGCCACGGCATCTTGCCCAAAGTACAGACCCGCTTCGGTAGCGCGAATCGCCTCACTATCCAAAGCCCGCAGGGTGGCCATCTGATGGATAAACAGGCTGTAAATCCGCTCAACCTCAGCTTGCAAAGCCGAAGCGGCATGGGGTGAAAGAGGGGCATGTGGTGTGAAATCATTTTTATGATGACCGGCATAGAGCGCGGTGTACTTCAAGCCGTCTTGGGCGTCTTTCAGTGATTGATCGACATGCAGGGCAATCACACCGATGGATCCCACACCTGCTGTGGCCGAGAGGGTTAAACGGGATGCCGCAGCGGCTAGTGCATAGGCCGCTGAATAGGCTGAGTCATTGGCATGTGCCCAGATCGGTTTAACTTGGCTGGCCAGTCGGATCTGCTGTGCCAGCTCAAATACCCCGCCAGCCTCGCCCCCTGAGGAGTCAATATCCAGCAAGATGCCTTGAATTTGCGGGTCGCTCATGGCTGCATCGAGGCGGGCTGCTATTTCGGCATAGGAGAGCAAGCCAGACGCCGCTTCCAGTCCCATGCTGCGCCGCACCAGCGTGCCGTAAATAGGAATGACGGCGATATGGCGTTCACTTGATAAGAGGGCGACCGTATTGCATGGGTTCTGCAAGTTTTGCACGGTGGTTTCAGGGATCAAGCTTTGCACTTGTCCAATGCGCGAGCCCAATACCGACAGAATCACATCCAGTTTCGAGCGGGCAATCAATAGCGGCACCCCGTAGAGACGGGATGCTAAATGGATCAGTTGCATCATTTATCCTTGCGGCGGCGGGCGAAGGGAGTGGCGTAAAACGCTTATTCACGCATCAATGGCATGATGTTTTTTGTGAGGCGGTTGACAAGATCCGCCGAATCGCATTGAATGATTTGTTAATAGTTAATAATAGTTAGGAGAAGGTCATGCCCACCAGCGTTGCTTTAAGCCCTCATTTTGAAAGCTTTATTCGTGAGCAAGTCGATCACGGCCGCTATAACAACGCCAGCGAAGTGGTCCGTGCGGGCTTACGTCTGTTAGAAGAGCACGAGTTACGCCAATCGCTGCAACTTGAGGCTTTACGTGCGGATATCGCAGCGGGCAAAGCCAGCGGAGCCAGCAAACCGGCGGAAGATGTTTTTGAGCGACTGGAAGCCAAGTACAAGCAAGATGGGCGTTCTTAATGCAACTTCTGATTTCGCCGCTGGCAGAACAAGACCTTGAACAAATTGCAGACTTTATTGCTCAAGACCAGCCGCTTCGGGCACTGAGCTTTGTGCAAGCGTTGCACAAGCAGTGCAAAAATATTGCCATGCAGCCACAGATTTACCGCTTACGCACTGAGCTGGGCAGCGATATTCGCTCCTGTGCTTATGGGCACTACGTTATTTTCTTTGCGGCTCAAGAGCAGGAGCTACATATTATTCGTGTGCTACATGGCTCGCGTGATATTCACGCGGCCCTGAATGAGTCTCAGCATTAGCCTGCGTCCATTTTGCTTTGAGATGGCCCTGTTGCAGGTGGTGGGCTGCGCTCTGCCGTTGGCTGGTCATGGCGCGGATCTGAATCAAACACTAACCCAAGCTCATCGGCCCGCTGGTTGTCAGCGGCAATCTCGCGGTCGATGTCTTCGGCGTCGTAGCCAAAGGCTGAAATGGCTTCGGAGCGGGAGAGCAGTCCGGCGCGAATGGCGGTGAGCATGGCGTCGAATTCTTTCTTCGGGTCCACCCATTGCCAGCCCTGTGGTATCCATTTCACGGCTACGCAGCTACGGCGATGCTGGGCAAAACTGGGTAATTGAAGTGCGCCCTCTAATACCGCCTGTTCCATCCATGCTGACCAAATCGGGCGGCAGAGCTGATGCACAATCACCCCGTGTTGAAGCGCTTCGCAGCGACGACGAAATTCCAGTAGCCCAGCACGAATTGACGAGTAATTTACTTGGGACAAATCGCCGGTGAGCATTTCATAAGTAATCCCCATGGCTGCTGCTACAGCGCGAAACTGCTGACGCATAAACTCGACATAGGAATTGCCTAAGTCCGCCGGTGAGGAGAATTTAATATCCTCTCCCGGCTCTAAAATTTGTAAAGTGCCCGGCTCGAGCCCGGCAAACGACACGCCATTGGTGTCAGACAGACCCTCGCCCATGAGATTGTCTTCAGGGGCGAGGCGAGTGATAAAGCCAGCAAACATGGCCGCTGTTTTTTTACGCACCAGTTCGGCATCGTCGTACTGATCCAGCTCATTGAGTTTGACCAGCGCTCTGGCCAACCAAGGCTCGCCACGGATTTGACCGGGGCGTAATGGACGAAAAAGGTGGATGATTTCACTGGACGGAACACGCACTATCTCGCTTGCTTGTGAAGCACCCACACCCGACATCGGCGCAAAAGCCCCATCGCCAGGATGGTTGCGATACAGGTGATAAGCGACTCGCTGCCCTAAGCTATCAAATTCGATACCTGCTCGGATGACATTGCCCGAACTGAGTACTTGATTCAGGGTGGCGGGCAAGTGTTCAGGTTCAAGCAGCTGCAATTGTAAAGCCACCGCCAGCGCATCTTCTGGGCGACGGTAGCGCAGGCGAATCAGGCATTCGCCACCTTCTAACATGGCTCGGCAAGCCAGCGCTTGCAGACCGTAAAAATCAGTCAGCCCAGCAGCATCGGCATCCACACACCAGTCTCGCCATAGCGCTTGAATGGCTTCGCGTTGCACGGAATTAAGCAGCATCGATTGGGGCTTAATGCCGGTGCCGATGGCGTTCGCCACAAAAGCTTCCACACCTGCAGCGGCCCAAGCGTTGCGCCGGATCAGATCACGGCTTTTAGCGCATAGCTCGTTTTGGCTATAGGCCAGCGCGGCAATGGCACTGGGATTGCCCGCCTGCCAAGCCATGGCCCGACGGCCCGAGCCGATTCCATCATAAGTCGGTGTAGATCCGCCAAATAAATAGCGTTTTAGATTCGTCAGCCACATTAACTGGCTTTCCTCGTGATGATACGAATCTGCCGTGGTGCACGCGGCCAAAGATCTGTTGCGACGGCTTGCGCCATTAAATCTGCTTTGATGAGCCGAATGGCGGTTTTGATTTCATCGACCGAGCGATATTCAACGGTTTTATCGGCAAAGCTCACCCGCTTTTCACCCTTAGCCAGCGCGTCTTCGAGCAGCGTCAGTTGTTCTTGGGTATGGGCCATGGTGATTCTCGCTATTAAATAACTCTCGTTGCCACAAGGTGGCTACCCGCCTTGATCACCACATTGGATGCGGCGACTTCGGAGGCAAAGCGGATTTGGATATTGCCTGCAGTAGCGCCAGTGATGACCAAGATCGACGCGGTCGCCAGCGTGTTTGCGTTAATCATATCAATGGCCGTGCTGGCCGTTCCCGTATCGGCAGCCCGTTGATTGCTGAGAGCGCTGGCGGTGGGCGAAGTCGGAATATTCCATTGCGCCGCAACAGTTGCCCCAGCAGGAACGGCTTGGGTCAGCGTCATGCCGGTGGTGAGCGCGGCCGTTTGGAAGATCACCTTTGCCTCGAGCGCGTAGTGGCTATTGGCGGCGAGTGCGATCATCAGGCCGCTCGCATTGCTGAGTGTCACGCTACTATTACTGACATCGGTGCTCATCCGAGCCGTGGTCAAGCGGCTGTCCGTTGTGGCGGAGAGGTCGATCCATGTATTGCTATCGCACCAATAGGGCTTGTTATCGGCGGCAAGCCGCGCAATGCCTCCAGCAAAGGTTGAGGAGGGGGCAGGTAAAGAAGCGACCAGCGGCGCTAATAAATAGGTGGTGGTTAAATCAATCCAAGTACTGCCATCGCACCAATAGGGCTTATTATCGGTGGCGAGTCGCACGGTGACCCCAGCTAATGCAGCCGAGGCAGCGGGCAGAGTGTTGAGTAATGGCGCTGTGCGATAGGATAAATCTTTCACAATCAGCCCATCACGACCACACGGTAAGCATTACTCGCGGGGGCCCCTGCAAAGTTAAGCCTTGCGGTGTTCGTGGTTGGCAGGCTGATATCGCAATTTACCTGCTCATAATTGCCCGAGGTTTGATAGACCTGTACCAGCACATCTCGGCTGGCAAAGTTATGATTTACGTCGAATTGGGTGCTGCTGCCATCACCAATGGTGGCCTGTGCACGGCGTGTTTTATTGGTCCAAGTATTCAGTTTCAAGGCGGTAATAAAACGCAGATCATCGGTGCCGCCATCGGTTTCAGCCTGTGTGGCAATCTCGGCAATGCCTGAGCTGGTTTCGGATGCGGTACCGATAGAGCCACCAAACTGCAACCATGTGACGGCACTGGTCTCTAGCGTAAAATTAACCACCGACTGCCGCCAACTGGTGCCTGCCGAGGTGCCTTCTTCGATGGTCGTAATGGCTTGTTCCAGCTCGGCACTGCTCGAGGCATCTAAGCTGCGGGTCATCGCCACGGCCGCACCATTCCAGATATAAATACCGTTTTCGCTGGCAGCGGTCTGGGCCTTGATCAACACACGATCCCCAGCTTGCAGACTGATGCCGTCGATGGCCGCTCCCGGAGAAGACAAATTAAGATTGGCCTGACTGACCACCCGGCAGCCATCCTTCCACGCCAAGCCCTCAATGGCGGAATTCAGATCTTGCTGGCGCACCGGCTCATCTGGATTCACTGGGGCGGGTAGATTACGCAGACGGGCAACGCCGCCAAAATCCAGATCAGAAAGTTGTTTGCGTGACATGGTATAAGCGCTCTTGAAGTGATCAGGTCAGACGAGCTAAGCCCGCGACTGGAATGGCAAAGCGAATCAGCAGTTGATTGCTATTTTGATGCGCAACATCGGCCTCGATTTCATGGCCACCTGTATCAAAAATAGACACGGCGGGCCAGATGCCGAGATTATGGTTAATGGTCCAAAGCGCTGCGGGCACAAATTGCTGATGGGTATAAGCCACACCACTATTGGCGGCACTGTGTGTCGTCAGCTCATTAATCGCACTCACCAAATTGCTCTTGGCCGAAGTCTGTAAATAACTGAGGACGCCCATCTGCTGATCGATCACTAACAATCGCTCGGTCACTTGATCAATCAGGCTGTAAATTTTAAGGTAGAGCGACATGATGTTGCCTTTTGACTCCGGTATCACAACGTCATTGAAATAATAAATCGAGGATTGCTGGCTACCCGCCATTACATCCCTTCATGCAGGATTTCCAATGCCGCTTTGAGCATGCTTTCGTGATAGGCATTGACCACACCAAAGCGGGCATCGCGCACCTTATCAATCGGCATACCCGCTTCCCGGCTGTTGGCAGATGCCACATAAAAAGCAGTTCCCAAAAATTTGGGAGATAGATCCTCACCCAATACCTTGGGTACTTTCGCCATGAAATGATCGTGCCGTAATTCAGCTTCGCCTTCCTTACGACTGGCATTAATAAAATCGACCAACTCTAAGCTGGATAGGGTGACTGCTGGGGTCAAACAAAGTGCAAGTGATTGCATAATGATTTTCCTTGGGCCGAAAAAAATCCCGCAGCAGCGGGTTAATTAAACAGAGTAGATTTGTGGCTTATTAAATATCTAGGCTTGAGCACATCGCTTGCTTTTTGTAACCCTATGGGTTACGATTTGGAGATGATTAAATCGTTTAAGCATAAGGGGCTGGAAGCCTTTCATCTGACTAGCAGCAAGGCAGGAATTCAAGCCATCCATGCCAAGCGTTTGCAGCAAATTCTTTCCATGCTGAATGATGCAATCGACATCAACGATATGGATGCACCCGGCTTACGCTTGCATCCATTACATGGTGATTTGGCGACATTTTGGGCGGTCACCGTACAAGCAAATTGGCGGGTTATTTTTCGTTTTGAAGACGGCAATGCCTATATCGTTGACTATTTGGATTATCACTAAACGGAGCACAAGATGTTGCAACATAACCCTGCCCACCCCGGTGAAATTTTGCGCGATTTATGGCTAGAACCATTGGGGTTGAGTATTACCGCCACCGCCGACAAATTGCACGTTTCACGCAAAACCCTATCCGAAATTGTGAATGGAAGAGCGGGTATCAGCGCTGAAATGGCCGTTCGCCTTGAATTAGCTTTCGGTAAAAGCGCAGTTTCATGGCTTGCCCATCAGGCCAATTACGATCTATGGCAACTGCACGAGAAACGTGATCAATTCGCAATTAGCAGGATTGCCGCATAAAAATATGTACCACCTCAGAATTGAGCACGGAGTAGTACCCTTTAAGACGACATCCATCGACTCTTAACCACCCGCCTTGGTGTTTTCTGCTCTCCAGAAACAGCAAGGCCACCGTGCTTGGTGGCTTTATTGAGGGCTGTTTGAGAAGCAGGATCGGAGCTGACGCCTAGTTGTCGTTCCAACTCCCGCCAATGTCGCTCTTCAAAGCGGTCCAGCCCTGCGGCAGCGGCTGATGCGCGACTATATACGGCACAATTACCTGCAATCAGCATCTTGCCATGTCGGCGCACAATCAATGTGCCATTGGATACCGTAGCGCAATAAATCCGTCCATCGTAAAGCTTCTCTTTAACCATACATTTTCTGTCTGTGCCATCGAGTGCAGCACTGCGTCGTTTATTGTTTTCACGTACCCAATATTGAGTTCTGCTCGTCGGACCAGAGCGTCCATTTATTGCCCATGGCCCCGACTCTTTTTCGGTCACACTTGGGCTTCCACCCAATTTTAAGAATAGCTCGGCCATATCATCAGCAAGTAGCTTGCTCGTCGTTGCATAGCTGCGATGAATACCATCTTGTATCCAGCCATCGCCAGCAATAGCGGCATCGACAAATGCAGTAATGATCCTCGGGTCGCTATTTTTAACCCACTGCGGCACTCTGCGTTCTTCTTGATATCCCGGACAAACTTGAAACAGATAATCATAAAGTTGCTTAGATGAAATTGCAGCGGCATACCGATCCCAGTGCCAACACCAAGGTAGTGCATCAAGAACGTGAGCAATTTGCTCCCGCCCTTGAAGTTTGGTCTGTGCAATATAAACTATTTTTCTAATGCTGCTTTTATGCGCCGTAATGGTTAAGCAACCTTCAGCCACATACCAGCCAAGAAATGCGGCAAAAGCAACTGCATCCACTTCACGGGCGGGTTCAATCACCATTTTGTCACGCCGTTTTATGCTGGCCGGAATCCTTACTGTTTGAATCCCATTTCCAAGCCAGTGCGTTTTAATCTTAATGGTGTGATTAACTTTCAGATCTTTGGCCTGTGTCACCTGCACAGGCACATCAAAATTCCATTTACCAATTTTACGATCAAATACTTTATGAAAAGTCAGCATGCGATGATTAGGCGTGACAGCAAAATTTAAACGCTTCCCTTCAACAACCATCATCGGGCCTTGATAAGGGCGATTAATCAAATATTGTGGACTCTGGTATTCAATACAATCTGTTTCTAAATTGACCGTCGCCATTAAGTCACCAAAACCAATATCTGCAAAACGCTTCCAACCCACATAAGTGAGTGCCTCAGTTTCTTCATCAAAGCAGTCCAAGCCTTCGTTTCTTTCGCGCATCTTCTGCCATTCCCTGACTTGGAAGCCGTTACGGTTAGGATGGGTCACCAGTTGCTCGGCGCATAGTTGCTGGATATATTCCGCGTCAATCTTGGGTAAATGCACATAGCCCGCTGGATAACTAAGGCTGCCGTCATCGGCGACATCGACGCTTTTACGTAGATTGTTGTACAGCTCGAGTTTGGCGATGCTGACGGTGACGGCGTACAGCTTGATGCCGCGACGTAAGCGTTTGCCACCCTGATTCACATCCACAGCCGTGGGAATGCCGATCAATGCCGCGCCACGTGGCACACCTTTTACCGCCATGATTCGCGGATCGTGGCAAGCTCGTACAAAGGCGTAGGCTTCTTGCGTGGCATAGCCAGTGTCGATGGCAAAGCGTACTAAGGGCATCTTTGCGCCGCAGCTGTGGCTCCATGTTTCAGCGATCAGGCTGGCTAGATTTTTCCAAACCGTATCGCGGGCGGTGTCGCCCATCATGACGCGATGCTCAATCAGCCAGCTTTCTTTGCCTCGGCCAAAGGCCCAGATTGAGGCTTCGATACGATCTTTTTGAATATCGGCTCCACCCACCAACAGCAGGCCACCCAGTGGCACGATGCCCATCGGGTAATCTTCGCGCCGCTCCAGTAATCGTTGCCAATCAGGTGCTTCGCCTTCCTCAACCCACGTTTCGCCCAGATCAGTATTTTTAAAAGTTTTAATCACCGCCGCTGAGCCCGTTTCCTTCTCTAGCGCAGCCTCCCAACTGGCAGCAATATCGCACCAACTGCGCCAGCCCACCGGGCTATATAGGGATGAGAGGTGAAAGCCTGCCGTTGCCTGCTCTGGAGCCATTGCTTGCCATTGGCCGTGCTCCAGCATCCATGTTTTGTGCTGCTCATTAATGGCTTGCTCGCAGGCTTCGCAATAATAGGCGGCGCTGGTGGGATCGCCTTTTTGCCAACGTAATTGCTCAAAACGCAAGTGCTGGCGGTGCTGGCAATGAGGGCAGGGGACGAAGTAACGTCCTTGATCTGAGGCTGCATATTCCCTCTCAATCGCACTGGCTCCGGCAATGGTCGGGGTCGACACGATAAAAATCTTGCGCCTGGCAAAGGTACGGGTGCGAGCTTCGGCCAAAGCAATCGCATCGCCTTCTCCATCCACATCGTGTGGATAGGCATCGACTTCATCTAAAAACAAATACCGCACCGGCATGGAGCGCAAGCCGACCGCGCTATTGGCTCCAGTCATCACCAATACACCGCCCCTGAATTCCTTGGTCAGAATGGTATTGCCAGAATCTCTCGATCTGGCCGGTGAAATCAACTCGGCCAGCGCGGGTGATTCTTCAATCAATGAATCGATACGTTGCTTAGAATTGCGCTTGGCCATTTCTACCGTTGGCGAGACAAACATCATCGGCCCCGGCGCTTGATGAATCACATAAGCAATTGCGTTATTGATGCATTCCGTCGCACCCAGTTGTGAGCCTTTGATGAACACCACGCGCTCGATGGAAGACATCGGCGATAAGCAATTCATGATCGCTTTTAAGTAAGGCGTGCGGCTGGTTCGCCAACGCCCCGGCTCGGCAGAGGCTTTGCTGGATAACATCCGATGCTGATCTGCCCACTCAGACACCGATAGCAGTGGGTCAGGCAGCAGACCGTCATACCAAGCCTGCTCAATATCCAGTAAGCCGTCTTCACCCTCGCCGCGTGGCATCATTAATTCAACTCTATTTTATGCTCGCCTAACTCCTGCAAATGGTCACGAACAGCGGCTTCTAGCGTCACATGCATCAAGTGGGCATTGACCCCTAAGCGGACCGCCATTTGGGCTGAAATGCGGGCGGGCCAATTCAGCCAAGCATCACGCTCGATTCTAGACAGCTGATAAATACGGGCGATGGATTGCGAACGGTCCACCAACTCACCCTTGAGCTGGGCCAGTTTCACCTTATTGGTTTGTGCCTTCACCACCTCGTTGACAGTACGAGCCTGCAGCAGGGAAGTGCCACCGGCAGAAAGGGGAGCTGTTGTGGTATCGCGGTCATTGTTTGTTGCGGCTGGGGCAGCGATAGGTGTTGTTGGGGTTGGCGTAGTTGCCCGTTTTAATCCGTGGGCAATGGGCTGAGTCTCGTTGGATGTCACGGTATTCT
This sequence comes from Iodobacter sp., assembly GCF_025352645.1. Classification (GTDB taxonomy): domain Bacteria; phylum Pseudomonadota; class Gammaproteobacteria; order Burkholderiales; family Chitinibacteraceae; genus Iodobacter. The sequence goes on from NZ_JANXSO010000026.1 coordinate 48,384, forward strand.
TTGCCCACTCAATATCGGCCCGCTGTGGGTCAATACTGCCGTCTGCTTCCGTGCCGATACGCCCCACTTTGATCGCTTTATGCACTGCCGTATCAGAGATCCCTCGGTAGCGAGCGTAGGCCCGAATCGACATTCCCATCAAAAAAACCTCCAGTGATGTGAACACACTCCAAGCAAAACCAAGCTCAGCGCCAAGCCAGCTAAAGCCAGTGGCATGACTACGCGAGCCGCTATTTCAAAGCCTGCTGAAGCCGTTTGTGCGCCTCACAGTCCGATGAATTGTCATCGTTTCAGTGGGCGCTAGTAGGGCCATTTTTGCTTGCTGTTTATGCCTAAAAAATAGATTGAAACTCATCGATATAAGACTTGATGTAGTTGCGGATAAGAGCGAATGTGGTGTCACCCCAACGCAATACACGGAACAGCAAAATGAATAACGCAAACCTTCAAGTCTTTCTTAACAGCCTGAATAAGAAAGAGTTACAAAGTATCGCAAACGCTAGCTCTGGCGTAATTCGCGAGATTGCTGAGTTTCTTTTTTGCGGTAACAAACTGGCTGCTTTTGCGAAGCAGGATCAACACCGCATTACCATTATGAAGCGTTTGGATCCTTTGCTAGGGCGTGAGATTGCTAAGCTCAACATACGCTTAGACTGGATGGCCGCTGATACCCTAAAAATTCTCAACCATACAAAATAAGCAAATCAACCGCCAAACTCAGCCGGACTTTCCCTCCGGCTTCTTTGCGTCCCAGCGCCTTCATGCCGCACTGGGCATGACTACACGGACCACTATTCCGAAGCTCACTGCAACTGTTTGTGGAGCCGAATTGCCATCGCTTCAGTAGGCGCGAGTAGGTCAATTTAGGCCTGCAGTTTATACCTAAAAAATAGATTGAGACTCATCGATATAAGACTTGATGTAGTTGCGGATAAGAGCGAATGTGGTGTCACCCCAACGCAATACACGGAGCCACACCATGAAAACCGCCACAGCCTCAAACTTATATTTTGCTCGCAAGCCTTTAGATTTGAACGAAATGCGCGAGCAAATCAGCCATGAGAAAAAAAATGGTGAAGCTGAAACAGCCACGATTAAATGGCACAAAGAATTAAGCAGCCAAGAGTACGACGCTTTCACAAACAACATGTTGGCCGACTACGACTGGATGGCAGGCCTTGGCGGCCACGCTAACCACCAGCGCAACGTGATCGCGGTCAGCGCACCTCAGCGGGCCACCTTGTTTGTTGACCCATCGGGCAGCAACTACGCCCGCTACATTGGGATGGCTTAAGCAACGGGGCTTCGGCCCCATCGCCACCGCCAGATTAAGCCGTTAGAGATACCCAAGGATGACCATCATGATGACGCTGACCGCTACCCAACACGCCGTTTTAAGTCACGCCATTCAAAATACCGCCGACAAACTGGAGTGGTTCCCAGTTAAGGTCCAAGGCATCATTCGCCAGCGCGTGGTAAATGGGCTGCTCAATCGTGGTTTAATAAGCGCTGATGGTTTGGTTACCGATGCAGCTTACCAAGCGCTTGGTTTGGTTCGCTTAGCAGCGGCCAAGTTACCCCAAACTAGCACTGAAACCCACCGCCGAGAAAACAGCAAACAAGCCATCGTTATTCGGATGTTGCAGCGCCCCGAAGGCGCAACTGTCGAGCAGCTGCAAGCCGCCACCGGCTGGTTGCCGCATACGGTACGGAGTGTTTTTTACGGTACGCTGAGTAAAAAGCTTGGTTTTACCATTGCATCTGATAAGGCCATTGGCGGCAAGCGTGTCTATCACATTGTTGAGGAGCAGCATGCCTAGCCAACAAGCCCACTCTGGGCTTGGTAGCGTCGTTGAAGCTCATCCAGCGGCATGACTATGATCATTCATCCCAACCCTGTTCAAGCCTTTGATTCTGCATGGCTTGATTCACTGTTGGCTTGGCCGCTTGTAAATCAGCAAATAGCAGCGCCTTTAAGCTTGTATTGACAATGTGTATACGTCGCATCTAAGCTGATGGTTGTGTATTCATTGTGTGGACATCATCATGCGTAATATTTCAATAAATCTGCGTGCTCTGTCTGAGCAACGTGACCTAATTGATCGTGCTGCTCGCGTCACCGGTAAAAACCGTTCTGATTTTATGTTGGAAGCCGCTTGCGAGAAAGCGCAGAACATCGTGCTTGAACGGGCTTTTTTTGCTTTAGATCAAGAGGCATTCTCCCGTTTCGCCGCTGTGCTGGATGCGCCTGTTGAGGCCAATCCATCGTTGGATCGCTTATTGTCTAAGCGCCCATTGTGGGAGCAGTAAGTTGTTATCTGCCCCAGAACTCTTAAATTCAGATCATGATCTCAGTGCGTTTTACTGTGGCGAGCCAATCATGGACGACTGGCTAAAACGTCGTGCATTAGCCAATCAAGCCTCCGGTGCTTCACGCTGTTTTGTTGTGGTCGATGAGCGCCGTATCGTGCGTGCCTATTATGCCTTGGCCGCTGGAGCAGTGGATCATGCCTTGGTAGCGAGCGCCCTTCGCCGCAATATGCCTGATCCTATTCCGGTGATGGTCTTGGGAAGGCTGGCGGTAGACCAACCCTTTCATGGCAAAGGCTTAGGGGCTGATTTGCTGCGTGATGCGATTTTGCGAACCACCCGATTGGCTCAGGAAGTCGGTATTAGAGCGTTGCTCGTGCATGCGCTGCACCAGAAGGCGAGAGATTTTTATCTGCATCATGGATTTGGTGAATCTGCTATTGATCCGTTGATTTTGATGTTAAGAATTCGCACTGCTGATTAGGCTCTGCTTATTTTGTAAATCAGCAAATAGCAGCCCATCAGATTGACGGCTCGCTTGCTTGCCCGTCCAATTTTGCCACCTACAAATGATCACATCGCAATACTTCGGGTCCAGTTCCATCAGCCTTGCGTAGCGACCTAATTTTTCGCAGGCGATGAGGGTGGTGCCTGAGCCTGCAAAGCAATCGAGCACGATCTGACGGGAGCGGCTGCTGTTGCGAATGGCTCGCTCGACCAGCTCCACGGGCTTCATCGTGTTGTGAGACATGCCAATGCGCGTTTCAAACGTAGGGCTGTCCTTCACCGACAAATTCCACACCAGCCCCGAGTAATTTATTTTCTCGACGGCGCTTACGCTTCGCAGAACGAAGTTGTACCACTTTTCTGATATGACACGGACGGCATCCCCATCCATAGGGAAACCCATCCGCGCTGAAATACCAGTGTTCTGGGGATACAGGTTTAAGCGATCCGCAAGCGTGGCAAGGCTTCCACCAAACGCCATCGTGGAGGACACAACCGGAGTGAATCCGCTTGTGCTCAAGGTAGGTGACAAGTTGTAGGTTTGAAATTTGATTGTTTTGCTTGTTGCCATCAATGTGATGGATGCAGTGTCCGTCTGGGATTGCCCCGCAGTTTCGTTCCCAGACGACGTCATGTTCCATTCTGAGATGTTTTCCGTATTGGATTCGAATGTAGCCTTTGTTGGTGAGCATATCTCGTCTCCTACCATGATTTGTGATGCCTCGACCCACGCCAATTCGCCGTCACGTAAAACGAGGAATGGGTGGTTATGGGTGGCATCGACTGCACGCTCAACACCCGAAACAGCGATCCGGAATATGCACTTTTCAATAAAATGAGACGACACCAACTCGACTGAGCGAAACACACCATCTGCCGTCAGGACGCAATCACCGGCGACCAACGATTCGATGATTCGCCAACCGTTCTCCGTTAACACCTCTGTGCCCGTGCATAGGCAAGGATGAAGGTCATTTTTATTGGGCTTGTTGATTTGCCACACATCACCTTGATTGCGGTCGCCGCACCAGAAGTGATCAATGCCTTCTTTCCAGCCGTAGAGGATAGGTTCGTATTGGCGCTGGTAATCGGCACGCCCCAGCGTGAAGTGATTTTTAGCCCAGATGATAAAGGTTGACCATTTACCACCGGCAGCACGAAAGGCGGCTTGCAGGGTGTCCAGCTCGCTCGACGACATGGCGATATAGATTGCACCCTTGGTGTATTGCAGAATGTGCGTGCAGGCGGTGGTCAAAAAGCCTGCAAATTCACCGCCTAAATTGTCGTTGAGAATAGGCCGGTAGCTACCGCGTAGTCTGTCTTTAGGTGTGGTGGCGTAATTTACGTTGTAAGGCGGATCGACAAAGCTCATGTCGGCCAAGTCTCCCGCCATCAGCGCCGTAAAATCATCCGCATCCGTCGCATTGCCACACAGCAAGCGGTGCTCGCCCAGCAGCCAGATATCGCCCAGCTGTGAAATGGCTACTTCTTGAGTTTCAGGTACCGCGTCGTCTTCGCTTAGCCCTTCGCTTTCCTCTGCGGCCAAGAGCTCGGCCAGCTCGTCTGGGTCGAAGCCGGTGAGGGATAGATCGAAATCTTCAAGTTGTAATTCTTCCAGCTCAAGTCGCAGCAACTCCTCGTCCCATTGCGCCCACGTTGCCGAGCGATTCGCTAACAGCCGAAACGCTTTGATCTGTGCCGGAGTCAAGTCATCGGCCAAAATCACCGGTACGGTTTCCAATCCCAGCAGACGTGCTGCCTTCAAGCGTAAATGACCATCCACCAGTAAGCCATCAGACTGAGCAATACAAGGAATCCGAAACCCAAACTCCTGAATCGCTGCGGCCATCTGCTCTACTGCATGATCATTTTTACGTGGATTACGGGCGTATTCATGCAGGCGGGCAATGGGCCAGAGTTCAAACTTTAAGGGGGACGTTGGATGATTTTCAAGCATGGGAAGATCCTTCATCACTGCTTAAAGCCGCCAGCCGCGCTAGCATGGCCACTTCCACCTGTGCCACTAGATCCAGCTTAATCAGCAATTCAATCAAATCTTCTGGGTTGCTCAATCGTGCCTTCGTTAACACCAGCTCTTTTTCGCAGCCGGAATAAAATTCACTTGGGCGTTCGGCGGGCTGAAAGTAAAAATCGACCATCAGCGGCATACCCAACAAAGAAACTCGCATGATGAATCCTGTTGTTGTGTGCAGCCAAAGCCAGCGCCCATAAAAAAAACCGCTGAGGCTGATGCCTAGAGCGGGGAGGGTGTTGGGCCTTTGCTTAGAAGCAAAGAGTGGAAACCGGTGGATTAACTCACCACGGAGCTTGCCACAAAGATGATTAAGTTCACTTAAAATTTAAAAACGGATGCGAATGTTATGGGGGCTAATGGGGGCAAACTGCAAGCACTACGAAGTGCAAACCTAGCTGCAAACCTCATGTTAGGGTTTGCAGTGCTTAACGATAAAAGTATCCACTCGGTCTAATGGGCCCAAGCCGCGTATTGATTGGCTTTGCGGCTTGATGGGCTTGGAACTTTAGTGGGCTAGTGCAAACTGCAAACCTAGGTGCAAACCCATTTTTTAACGCTGTGTGTAGGACCGCCTTGCGCTGCTCCCCCCCGTATTACATTTTTAGACAGGGAGGACCCATAAAAAGACAGGTGGTCGTAATAGGCTTTGTCAGTCCGTGTGTCCTCGCAGTCGTATCGCCTGTATTCCACTTCAACTCCGAAATAGCCATCTCATCATGGGGTCACTCACCGCCCAGACTACCTTGCCATTGTTCGCACTGACATCAACAGGTTAATGCTCAAACCGCTTAACCAAGACGAGACTGCTATCGTGCTGCTGTGTTGCCCTGTGCCTTGCTCTTGCCTAGTCACTTAGCTGTCTTGCTCCCATGTTACCGAGCCATCTAACGAGCTACTTGTTGCGGGTGTTAAAAACGGTCTGCTACCGCGTTCGAAATAAAAAACAACTAGAAATAATATCTCCCTTTTCCGTCAAAAGATCGAATGCTTATTTTCATAAAAATACGATTTTTTATGGATCGATCTTCAAGAATCTAGCTATAGCTCAATCCGTGCATTAATCTTTAAGACAAACGGTCAGCTTTTTGCATGTTTAAGCGATCAGTCAGTGCTTGCAAATCACGTTTCCAGCGTTGCTGTATCGTCCTTTCGCAACAACCATACAGCTTTGCAATTTCATCCCAGCGATAGCGCTTGGCTCTTATCCACAGCAAATGGCGTTGTTCGACTTCGATCAATTGCATCCAGCGGTTAACCTCTAGCATTTCCTCAATCAAACTATCGTTGATGGTTGGACGATAGCCATTCTCTTTTCCCATCACCTCCCAAGGTTGACGAATAATATTTGGCCATGAGCATTTACAACCACGAGGACGGTGATCGGGCATGTACTCAGCAGTGCGTGCGGCCCTGCGTAAACATAGTGCCACGGCATCAGTGTCCCAGACGGGGTGAGTCATGATTGTCCCCTTCTGAGCTTAAGGCTCCTGAGTAGTTCACTTTGCTTTTCCAACAGCGCCTCACGCCGTCGGTGAAAGCGCTGGGCGTTTTCGCCTGCCACATCCGCTTGCGCTTGTCGGTTGATGGCATGAATGTCGCAGTTCAGCAAATCGATGCTCAGCCGGTCCTCATCGACGTCGTCCAGCGAGGGCGGCAGGATCTGGATCAGCGCATCACACAGCTGGCTTTCTTGCAGGTTTGCCTGATACTGGCGCTCGCAGTCGATGAAATAGCCCCGCACCCTTTTGCCCATTTCGGTGCGCTCGACCATGGCCAGTTCCTTAGCCATATCCAGACTGACAAGGTAACGCATCACCGGTGTGATGCGTAAGCTTCCCTGATGGGGGACTTGAGTGATAACTCTATCACTCAAGTGGTCCTTTCCCTCCTCAAAACCATACATGCGGATGCGGTTCTTGATCCAGTGCTGGTATTTTTGCTTTGATGCCAAGAAGGTATGCACCTGCTGAGCATCTGTCACCATCTGCTCCCGGCCATTTAACTGCGCTGGCCAGATCTGAACGAAGATATCTTCCGGTACATTCATGATGCACGCTCCTGATCAATTGCCCATTGCAGCAAGGCCAAGGCATCGGCTTCGTTGTCGTCGACTGGCGTAAAGCCACGTTGGCGAGCGGCTTCGAGCATGTTGGCTTTGCTGGCATTGCCTTTGCCGGTAGCATGTTTTTTGATCGTGCCCACCGGCACACCTTGGTAGGGAATCTGGTGGTGCTCGCACCAAGCGGTGAGTTGTCCCATAAAGCCACCATAAACGTGTGCCGCATCAACACCGGCATGGGCACGCACTTCTTCGAAGAACACGACATCGAGGCCATCAGCGCCCTTAATCTCGGTGAGCCAACGTTTGAAGCGCAGGAATCGCATGCCGCCGCCTTCAAAGCGATGTGGTTTAAACGATTCTGAGCCGCTTAAAATGTGGCCTTCACGGGTCTGTAAGGCCCAACCTGTCTGTGTTCCCAGATCAACGGTCAAAATGATCATAATGGTTATCACCTATAAACAAGCGTTTCAATCGATCTAAAACCTAGTAAACATGCGGGCTGCGGGGCGATAGTTGCTGAAGGTTGCCGAATATAACTATTATCCCCTCACGCGCGGGCCTATAAATTGATACAGAACTTCGGCAACATTCAGCAACTATGTAAGCTTTGTCTTTTGGAATAAATACAACTCTTTCAGCAACACTTATCTTTTGTGTAAACTTTAATGGCCTCAATATGGCAAGCATTGAACTGAGTAAGAGGCGGCTATTTTTTTCAAAGTAAGCAGACATGTATCTTCCGATGGCTTTGTTAATGCAAAACATGAATAAAACTACAGCAACATTCGGCCACTCTGTCAGCTCAATTGAATCGAAATTTCAGCAACATTGAGCCACTTCGTCAGTTAAAACAGATGATGTAAGTCATACGTGTTTTGTAATCATCCATTCAGCGCTAGTTATCTTTGTAAGGCAGTCGCTCACCATAATCGCGTGCTTTGAGCATCAGCCCACGTATGCCTCTTGCACCACCCGCCATCACAATCCGCTCAAATCCCCGATTAATGAGTTGCTGAGTGAACCAGCGAATGGTGCCAACGAACTCGCCGCGTTTGTTGCTGTACTCTTGCCAGCGCTGATAGAGGTCGGAAATAGCCGTTCTGGCTTGATGATGTTGCTGTGTTTCTTCCTCTAAATAGTTACCGACCACGTCCTCTTCGGCGAAATAATCAGCGGTCGCAGAGATCACTTTATCGGGTAATTGCAGGCCGTTTTGCTGCCAAAGCAATGCCCCTTGGACGGCCCAATATAAGATGCCATTACGCTCTTTAAGTAGCTTCTCAGTGAGCTGCTGATCGCGTTTTTCCAATGGAATGGTCACGGTAAAAGGGATGAGGTGCAGCCGCCGCTTCATCGCATCATCGACATTTCTGAGGGTCGGTTTATGATTACCGGTGATCATGAGTTTGAATTGGGGACTGTACTCAAAGAAGTCTTGGCGCATAAAACGGGCGCTGATTTTATCGCCGCCGGTGATGGTTTTAATGCGAGCCTCATTCCAGCGCCGACCCTGTTCGGTTTCGGTGGCCGTTACTAATCGAGCGCCTTGTAGACCGGCCATTTCTGTTGGGTGTCGATCACCGACTGATTCCATAAAAGCATCCATGGGCGCGGTGGCCGCATAGTCGCCCATGATGGTGGCCAGTACATTCACAAACACCGACTTGCCATTCGCACCTGTGCCATACAAAAAAAACAGCGCATGCTCACTGGTAATCCCAGTCAGGCAATAGCCTGCCATCACTTGTAAATAAGCCATCAGCTCGGTATCACCGCCGGTGATGTCCAGTAGAAATTGTCGCCAGGTTGGGCATTCCTGCTGTGGAGACGCGGTGGCCATGCGGGTGATTTGATCGCTGCGTCGATGCTCGCGTAGGGTGCCGCTGCGTAAATCAACGACGCCACTGGGTGTATTCAGCAGCCAAGGTGTGGCATCCCATGCTGAGGTGCTGATCGCATGGACCGGGTCGGCACGCACGAATTTTTCTACGCCAGAGGTGGTCGAGGCACTGGTCAAACGCGGTTTGAGTTTGGCATTGCTACTGAGGGATGCGCCTTGGCAGCAAATTTCACGGATCAGATGGCCGATGAAATGCAAATGATCTTGATTCCAACGTTGGCCATTCCACACCAGCCATTTGCCCCACTGCGTGCAATAGCGCCAGTCCTCACCATAATGCCGGGTGAAGGCTGTGGCCAAACCATCTTCGGTACTTGGATCAAGCGCTTGGAATAGATCATCGGTTAACTCAGCACTCCGCAGTACCGGTGTTCGCTCACCTGCGGCTAAGAAACCGGTAATATCAAAGCCTTCGAAAAAGGCATCTGCCGCATCCCAGCTATCGGGTTTATCGGCGGGGGGCGTCAAAATGGCGCAGGAGATTGCGCCTGCTTGCAAAATGGCCTGCGCAGCGTTACGGGCGTAATCCATGCCGACCTGATCTTTATCTGGCCAGATCAAGACGGCCTTGCCCCTCAGTGGTGACCAGTCAGTTTTATCGATCGGGGCATTCGCGCCAAACATGGCGGTGGTGGCGATCACCCCCACATCGATTAGCGCCTGAGCGCACTTTTCACCTTCGGCTAAGACCACCTGCCAAGCATTGATTAAATTGGGCTGGTTATATAAAGGGCGTGGATTGGGCGCTGTTTTTTTGTGCCGCAGCACATCCAGTGGCCGAAATTCCTTTTGACCGCCGGGTGGATCGTAGCGGTACATCACGGCGATGAGCTTGCTCTGTGCATTGAGGTAATTCCATTTCGCTGTCACGGGGCCAAGTTCGTCAATTGGCTGTGCTTTGCGAGTTGGTGAAGGGGATAAAGCGTGCTGAGGGAGCCGCCCCAGCAGATCTGCTCCCTTATCTAATACCTTGGGGAAATCGGTCTGGGTATTGACGCCGATGCAGGCTGCGATCAGCTTAAATAGATCACCCCCTTCTCCCGTGGCATGGTCACGCCAGAGTCCAGGTTTCTCGCCATGGAGTGCCACATTCAAACTTTCCCCTTCAGCGCCTGAAAGATCGCCAATATAAAAAGTGCCATTGCGAACCTTGCCTGCGGGGAAAAGAGCAAAGAGCACCGACTCCAGCCGTATCAGTAGCTCAGCAAGAATCTTGTCCCGATCATGTTGGGGTAATGGGCGGGGCTGATCCGCATTAAAGTCCATCATAAGACCTCCGGATCATGGGCATTGGGCGTGGATTGATCGGCAAGGGGCACAAGATTGTGGTGAGGACAAAGGCTTTACTGGCGACTTCGCGTATAAAATCTGGCTCAAGGCCCACATGATTGGCCCAGTCATCAAGGCGTTTGCTACGCATAAAATCACAGGCATCGCGC
>NZ_JANXSO010000027.1 GCF_025352645.1 Iodobacter sp.
GAACTCAGGCAAAGACAAGCCTTTTTGCATCTGAATGCCATTGATGGGCATGATCCACCTCCGCAAAACAGAACGTTCGTTCACTTTACGCCGCGCGAATGGCTAAATCAAGGGATCCTGAGCAAGAGACATAATCAGGAAACAATATTTGTTTGTCATTTTTATAATGCACTACGTCTTAATCACATCATTAAATAACTTACAAAGCTGCAAGTAAACACCCTACCCGTCGATTACTTAGCCCTCGTTTTAAGGCTAGTAATCATTCGAATCAACTCTAAAGCAGGGCGCTGCTCAATTGCTGAAGTTTGCCTGTCTTGGCTAAGCACACGCAGGGGGATAAATACGCGCCGAGATAATAAGCTGGCACCGCTATTGCCCGTGCTCTGCCGTGCAAAGGCTATATTGAGGTTTCCCCAGTCGTTGTAATCGCTTAATACTGAAACGCTGGAATCTTGATTAATATCTCTTGAATAGGTATTGGCATTTTGTGTGCCATTGGTATTCCAGTCGGCATAAAACCCGCCATTATTTCCACGGCCAATGATGGCGGATTCAAGCAGGCTGCTTTCATTTAAGCTAATGCCGCTGCCATCGGAGTAATCCATTTTATAATCTGTGCCGCAGGGGCTGGCGTCAATATTGCAAATATTTCCCCAGCTAAAACCTAGCGCGTTATTATTTAAGTAATAGCGCTGCACGGCGCTATTTGTTTTAGGATCAGAGCCTAGGCCAGGTAATTGATAAAGGTAATTCATGATACTGTAGTAATTAGGTTTGTAATTATTAGATTCATTACCGCCATGCTCTAAGCCAAAATTGTGGCCCAATTCATGCATAATTGTGCTGGCCTGATAATTAAGCAATAAATTAGTATTACTGCCTGATCCCGTTGATAATCCCCAGCTACCCAATGTCACCATTGAATCATTGCCATTCACTTCAGCGATGCCAGATGAGCCAGCCGAGCCGTCTAATTCTTGGGAATTGGCCATAATCAGATAATGAAAGATGGTTTTACGCCGGATATCTAAGCTCGCAGATTTATAGCTATATAAAGAGGCACAGCCTGTTTTGCTATCTAAACTCAAACATTTGGCATAGCTCACCACATTTGCTCCGCCTGCCAAGCCGCCACCCAGATTAAATAAGGCGGGGTTAAAACTGGCGGCATAAAGGCTGCCGGTATCAAAATGAATACTAAAGCCTCTGGCGGCAAAAACATCGGCTACTTTTTGCAAAGCTTCTTTGCGCGGGGTAATGCCGGCATCGCTGGAAATCATATGATCAACTTGTACAAAGATATCGCGCTGATTCGCCCTTGCCCCCATCGCAAACAAATCTAGTCCGCCAAATGTGCCACCCGCAACTTCTGCACTATCAGGGATGCCATCGTTATCGCTATCTGCCGCTGTGGCGGGCACATCGTTGCGCCCGCCGGGCGTGGCGAAAGAAACCTGCAGCCAGTCTGCCGCGCTATTGCTATTGCCTTGCAGCGGAAACGGCCTGACTAGCGATTTGCCATAATCTTGCGAAGTGGCAGGCATGGCAGCCACATTGGCTCCTGCCCATGCGCTGCTGCTTAAAGGCACATGGCTGCTATTGCCAAAGCGGACAAAATCTAAAGTGGCCCCAGCAAAAGTCAGCTCCACAGCGCCATTGGCATCCCAGAAAGGCACGGCTTCGCCATTTTTGATATAGGCCACCTGGCTATTATCGCTAACGCTATCGTCAATTTTAGCAATCAGCACAAAATAGCCCCCCGCTGCCAGCGTGATCGCAGGCAGGCTAAAGCTAACGGGGGAGCTGGAAACGGTAAATGGCGATGAGCGCAGGCCAGAGCGAGTACGCAGGCTTACGCCGCTGAGCGACACCGCACTGGCGCTTGGGTTATGAATTTCTAGCCATGCACCGGCGTTGGTCGAATCATTGCTAGACACTTCGCTGATTAATAGGCCCGCATTGGCCGCCGTAACGGGCGCAGGCGTAGGAACGGGGCTGGGCTGTGAAGTGGGGATAGGGGCCAAAGTAGGGGTCAGCGTGGGGCTAGGGCTGGAGCTAGGTAAAAAGGTAGGGACGGCACTGGGCTGAGGCGCGGCGGTAGGAATGGCGGTGGGTATAACGCTAGGAGTAACCGAAGGTAAAACAGTGGGGATAGGCGTCGCTGTCACGACTGGCGAAACGGGCGTTGGCGCCACGCTCTCTGAAGAGCCGCCTCCTCCCCCTCCGCAGGCCGTTAAACTGATCAAGACCAACAACCATAAATACAGCAAAGTTGGTTTCATTCAGCCAGCCCCTTATTCCCACCCAAACACGCCCTAGCGCAAAGCTGCGCCCCCTCTTTACCATAGCAAACAGACGATTGCTCGGCAGGGAATCATTGGCGGATAAGCATGGTGTGGGGGGATAAAGACTTGCCCACCTTACAAGGAGTGCTCCACCGCGGAAACACCTCCCCAGTATAAAACCCAAATCTTGAAACACTTCGGCCCCAGAGAACACGGAGTTTCACGGAGAAACCCTTATATATGCTTTTCTCCGTGGTTTAAGACTTGGGTTTTAGTCTTGGGTATAACTTAAACAGTAAGCATTCAATGCAAAACCGCTACTCGCTCACATGTTCAATTTGCAGCTGCACCACGCGGTTGCCGCGGAACTCGTTTACGCCGATGCGGTACACTGCGAGGATTTTGGGCGGCAGCGGGTCCGCATGACCAAAGCGCATGGCGTCCAGCACTAGGCCGTGCGGATTGGCGAGTTTGAGTTTTAAGTGCCGCTCGCCTACAAGGCGCTGCTCAACCACGGTGAATTCGCCCTGGAACATCGGCGCGGGAAAGCCTTGGCCCCAAACTTGTCTGTCTAGCGTTTCAGCCACGTCTAGCGCAAAAGATTCGGTGGCCAGCTCGCCATCGGTTTCAATTTTTCGCTCCAGCGTGTCGGCATCCATCAGCTCAAGGCACACCGCCTCGAACGCGGCTTTAAAGCGCGCAAAGTCGGCTTGACGCAGGCTTAAACCCGCAGCCATAGCGTGGCCACCAAATTTCAAAATCAAATCAGGGTGGCGTTTGGATACCAAATCTAGCGCATCGCGCAAATGCAGGCCAGGGATGGAACGGCCCGAGCCTTTGATTTCATCGTCATTGCCATCGGCAAACACGATGGTTGGGCGGTGAAATCTATCTTTCATTCTGGAGGCAATAATCCCCACCACGCCCTGATGCCAATCGCCCTGATAAAGGCTAATGCTGTAAGCGTCTTCTACATCTATGCCCGCCAAAATGGCTTCCGCCTCGGCGCGCATGCCCACTTCAATCTCGCGCCGCTCGCGGTTCATGCTGTCCAGCTCTTTGGCTAGCGGCGTAGCGGCGGCTTCTGAATCAGCCAGAAGGCAGGCGATGCCCAAGCTCATATCGTCCAAACGCCCTGCAGCATTGAGCCTTGGCCCCAGCGTAAAACCCAGATCAAAGCACGATGCCTTAAAAGGGAAACGCCCCGCTGCAGTAAACAAAGCCAGCACACCCGCACTGGCCCGCCCTGCCCGCATGCGCTTTAATCCCTGCTCAACCAAGATGCGATTATTGCCGTCCAGCCGCACCACATCGGCCACCGTACCCAAGGCAACCAAATCCAGCAGCGTCGCCAAGTTAGGCTCTTTGATGCCGGCAAAAACCTGCCGCTCGCGCAGCTCGGCCCGCAGCGCCATCAGCACATAAAACATCACCCCTACCCCAGCTAGATTTTTGCTGGCAAAAGTACAACCCGGCTGATTAGGATTCACAATTAGCGTGGCGGGCAGTTCATCGCCAGGTAAGTGGTGATCGGTAATCAGCACATCAATACCACGCGCCTGCGCTGCGGCCACACCGGCCACACTGGCAATGCCGTTATCCACCGTTAAAATTAAATCTGGCGACTTTTGCGCTGCCAGTTCAACGATTTCTGGCGTAAGGCCGTAGCCATATTCAAAGCGGTTCGGCACCACAAAATCGACCACCGCGCCCAGCATGGCAAGGCCCCGCATCCCCGCCGCGCAAGCCGTAGCGCCATCGGCATCGTAATCGGCCACGATCAGAATCCGCTCTTTGGCGGCTATCGCA
>NZ_JANXSO010000033.1 GCF_025352645.1 Iodobacter sp.
GAACTCAGGCAAAGACAAGCCCTTTTGCATTTGGATGCCATTGACGGACATGATTCACCTCCGTAAAGCAGAACGTTCGTTCACTTTACGCCGCACGAATTGCTAAATCAAGGGTTCCGGAGCAAGAGACATAATCAGGTATATTTTTGATCTAGCGTGAAAAAATAAGCGGCATATTTAAGATTAAAGTTCTCGCTTCTATATGTTTTTCATTAGTAAAACTAGGGACAAAACACGGTTTATTGTTGATGTGAAAATCAAAAGCCGTGTAGGGCGGGTCGTGACCCGTACAGAGTTGTTGAGGATCAAGCTTGTCCGTATTGAATTATCGGCTTCGTTACTGAATGGCGGGTTACGTCTGCGGCTAACCCGCCCTACACGGCTATTTTTTTGTTGGAATATTAGGTCTAGCCCAGATGCGTTTCTCATTGGATCTCTGATAATGATTAAAATTTGTTCTTCATTAACAGAAGCGAGTGATCGTGTTATTGATGTTTTAAATAAGGATGAGTTTGTAGGGTTTTTTACAAATTATAAAAATGTACTTGGCAATAAAATTGGGCGAATAGATAGTGTTTTGGAAAATATGTGCAGAAGGGCCGAGGTGAAAATACTTCATCCATTTTCCCCCAATGGCTATTCTTATGCGTATGCATGCAAAATTGATAGTACAAGGTTTTTGATTGGTCTTAATGATGAAACACCAAGAAAATTGATTGATGATTTTATTATGGTAACAGGCCTAGATTCATTCGAAAGGATAAATGAAAGAGTAATTAGTAAATAAGGGAAGTGCCAATACCCGAGGACAACGTCTACATATCCTACATGTACATATTCAATTGGAGTTGATCCTAGTACAAAGTTGGGTCGTATTGTTACGTTTGATCGGAATATGGAAAAAAAAGCAACTATTTTTAGGCTGGCCGTTGAGTCTGGTGATGCATTTTGAGTTTTATAGCAGATTTAATTTTGCATAATTGGCGTAGTAGTGCCAATTAGGTTGCGGTAATGATCATAATATAATTTTTTTATAGTGTCTTTGTACTCAGTATTGTCATGCTCTATCAAGGCTTGTCATTTTGTGCAGTTCACAACAATGAATTTAGAGTACGAAGAGTTTGTGATTAAAACAAGAGATATAATTAAGAAGATTTAAGCTCTGCTTGTGTATCATGATTGTCTGATCATCAAATGATTATTGTAAGTTTCAAAAAATTCCTGCTATTCGTGTGAATAAGTGGTGGCAAAAAATTTTGGTAAATAGATTAAATTATTGCTTGCTGTTTCTAATATGTGTATTTATTACTGTAATTAATTTCAGACTCCTATAACTCTTCGGGACCCATCCCATGTCTACTCCCCTTAAAGCTCTTATCTCCCGTCTTACCCCTACAGCCCGCCGTGCGGTGGAGGAGGCGGCTAGTCGTGCTTTGTCGCGCACTCATTTTGAGATTGAAATTGAACACGTTGTGCTGGCGATTCTGGCTCAGGACGATAATGCAGGGGTGGCGGCTTTGCATTCTCTGGGTTTGAGTCTGGATCAGTTAGAAAAAGAGCTGGATGCGGCCTTGGATCGCTTTCGCACGGGTAACACGCGCAATCCGGTGTTGTCTACTTGGCTGCCAAAGTGGCTAGAAAAAGCATGGATGTTGGCGAGTGTTGAGCTGGGGCAGGATTCGGTTTCTACTTTGGATTTGCTGCTGGCGCTGGTGCAGGATGATGCTTTACGCGCCACTTTACAGGGCAGCTCGGCTACGCTGGCTAAGATGGATGGCAAACGCGCTTTGCAGGGCTATGTGGCTTTACGCCAGCATGGGAATGAGGCGGCGACTAATTCAGAGAACTTGCCTTCTGATGAAGCGCCGGATATGAATCTGGATCAGCCTGCGCCGCGCCGTGGTAGCCCGGGGCTGGATAAATATACGATTGATCTAACGGCACAAGCGCGTTTGGGCAAGATTGATCCGGTGTTGGGGCGTGAAACAGAAATCCGCCAGATGATCGATATTCTGCAACGCCGCCGTCAGAATAACCCGATTTTAACTGGCGAGCCTGGCGTGGGTAAAACCGCCGTGGTAGAAGGCTTGGCGCTTAAAATTGTCAGCGGTGAAGTGCCGCCAGTGCTGAGTGGCGTGACTTTACGCACCTTAGATTTGGGCCTGCTGCAAGCGGGTGCCTCGGTCAAAGGCGAGTTTGAAAACCGCCTGCGTCAGGTGATTGATGAAGTTAAAGCCAGCCCTGTGCCGATTATTTTATTTATTGATGAAGCGCATACCTTGATTGGTGCGGGCGGCGCGGCGGGGCAAAATGATGCGGCTAATTTATTAAAGCCTGCTTTGGCGCGCGGCGAATTGCGTACGATTGCGGCGACTACATGGGCTGAATATAAAAAGTATTTTGAAAAAGACGCCGCGCTGGCGCGCCGTTTTCAAGTGGTTAAAGTGGACGAGCCAGCGCCAGACATTGCGGTGCAAATGGTGCGTGGCTTAACCGATGCGATGGCGAAGCATCATGAAGTGGTGATTATGAATGAGGCGGTGGTGGCTGCAGTGCATCTATCCAGCCGCTATATCACTGGCCGTCAGCTGCCAGATAAAGCGATCAGCGTGCTCGATACTGCCTGCGCCCGCGTGGCTTTGTCGCGCTCTGGCCGCCCAGCGCCGATCGAAAATGTGGAAGTGCTGATCGCCAATATCGAACGTGAAATCAAGGCGCTGCAAACAGAAGAAGGCCACGGCGAAAGAATTGCCGAGCTGACTGGCCAGCGCGAGATCTTAGAGGGCGATTTACAGCAGTTGCAATCTGCGTGGGCGGTGCAGCAGCAGGTGATTATTGAAATTGAAGCACTAAAAGCTGAGTCTGCTGACGCAAAGCCTGCCAAGGGCAAGAAAATCAGCCCGCTGCAAGCCAAGCGCACCGAGCTGCGCGAGCTGCAAAAGCAGCATCAGCTGGCTTACGAATGCGTGGATGAAAGTGTCATTGCCGATGTGATTTCTGGCTGGACGGGTATTCCGCTGGGCCGCATGGTCAGCAATGAATTGGTGCAGGTGCAAAAGCTGGCGAGCCTCTTGGCAGAAAGGGTGATTGGTCAGGATCATGCCTTGGAGCAAATTGCCGAGCGCGTGCAGATTGCCAAGGCCAATTTGGATGATCCTAGCAAGCCTAAGGGCGTGTTTATGCTGGTTGGCCCCTCTGGCGTGGGTAAAACTGAAACTGCGCTGGCTTTGGCCGAATCTTTATACGGTGGTGAGCGTAATCTGATTACGATTAATATGTCAGAATACCAAGAGGCGCATAGTGTGTCGGGCCTAAAAGGCTCGCCTCCGGGCTATGTGGGTTATGGCGAGGGTGGTGTGCTGACAGAAGCCGTGCGCCGTAAGCCTTATTCGGTGGTGTTGCTGGATGAAGTCGAAAAAGCCCACCCTGATGTGATGGAGCTGTTTTTCCAAGTGTTTGATAAGGGCCTGCTGGAAGACAGCGAAGGGCGCGAAGTCGATTTTAAAAATACCATTATTCTGCTGACATCCAATACCGGCACCGATCTGCTGATGCGCGCTTGCGAGCATGGCGTCACAGTTGAAGATGTAACGCGTGACCCAACGGCTGATGATCTGATTGAAATTTTGCGCCCAACCTTACAAAAAACCTTTAAGCCCGCCTTTTTAGGCCGGCTAACCATCGTGCCTTACTTCCCAATTGGGGATGAAGTGCTGCGTAAGATTGTGGCGCTTAAGCTGGCAAAAATCGCCCGCCGTATCGCCCAAAATCATGGCGCACTGCTGGAATACCCAGTAGAACTGGTTGATTCAATTGCTAACCGCTGCATGGATGTAGATAGTGGCGCGCGCGATGCAGATGCTATTTTAGTCCGTACCGTGCTGGCACAAATCTCGGCCGATTTATTGGCTAGAATGGCCAGCGGTAAGCCGGTCAAAAAAATTGCGCTAACGCTTAAAAATGATGAGATTAAGGTGAAAATTAGCTAGGTATAATTAACCTTTTATTCGCAATTACACCGTGAATAAAAGGTTAAAAAACATGGCTTTTAACCACAAAATGCCTCTTTGTGTATTTCGTGGTTGACGCATAATTTAGTCCTTCAATCTTATATTGGTTAATCAAACTGATATAAGCTATGCAGATAAAAATACGTCATACACTAAAAATGCATAAAAAATGAACCGCTGGCTTGCTGCAATGGTCTATTTGTTTGATTTAAAACATTTCGTTGAAATTAGATATTAATAAGATCAGCCAGTAGTGCTCCGCACTTACAAAATGAAAATAGATCAAGATAAGGTTATGCGTATTTTTTCGTGATTTTAGTGTTTTTCGCGAACTAAAAGCCCTTGTACGTAACATCAGCTAAGGAATTTAATATGTTGGGAACTATGGGTCTGTTTGGCGGGCTCTTTGCGGGTTGGTGGTTGCTGCTGTGGTGGGGCTTACCGATCAGCTTTCAAAAAATGAGCCCGACAGCCATGTTGCTTACCCATCTGGCTCCGCCTTTGATTTTGGGCGTGGTATGGCGCATCTGGCAAAAAATGCGTGAATCGCGGATTGTTCAGGCGCAAGCCGATGGGCAAGAAGCTGCCGAGGCAGAGCGTGTTGCCCAGCGCGAAGCGGCGCGGCAGCAGCATTATGCGGCCTTAGCGGAGCGGCAGATTAAAGTGCTGTGCCGTGGCGTATGGGGCCAAGCGTTACCGGCTAAGGACGAGCCTGCATGGTTGGAAGAACTACCAGATGGCGCATACTGGAAGGCACTGGCGCGCGATGAGTTAGCCGAAGGCGGCGAGGACGATGTACTCGGCTCCCTGCAACTGGCTGTGCAGCAAGTCTTGGAGGATGTTTATGCTGCTGCGCCAGGGGCGGCATGGTTGCCGCATTATTTTGAGGTTAATCCGCAAAGCGAAGGGCGTGAGCAGCTGGCCATGCTAAAACAAGCGCAGCTGCAAGCGATCAGCGCCCAAGACTTTGCCACATCGCCAGAGCCAGAGCCACGGTTTTTCCCAGGCTCTGGTGCGCTAATCAGTAGGGTGCAGCAGCTGTTTCAGCAGGATTCTGGCCTGCCAGGCATGGTGATTTACGCGGCAGATGCGCCGTTGCTGTTGCGTGGCATATCAGAAGACGAATGGGATGAGCCAAAGCCTGATGATGAGCTGGTGAATAAATGGCAGGGCATGCCGGGTTATGCTGCGGTGGCCATGGTGTTCTTAAGAGAAAACCTGCCTGTGCCAGAGCCGCTGCCTGTGCAAGAAGAAGGCGAAAATGATGCTTACACGCCTTACTGGGAAAAACAGCAGCATTACGGAGACGAGCGCTGGGGACGCGTGCCGCTGCAGTGGCAAGATACGCTGGCTCAGCTGCCAGTACTGGCCGAGCTGCGCCTATCTGAGCAGGCAACGATAGTGCAAAAGCAATTGTTGCCCATGACTCGGCAAATTCACACTCTGTTTGATAACGCCTTAGTGAATGCCGGTTTGCGTGATTATCCATTCAGTAGTGAAGACAAAGATGAGGCAAAAGATCTAGCAGAAAGCATCGCTTGGCTGGTGCATAACAGCGGTGATGTGGATGTTGGTGGTACGCGGCTGGCCGCTGTGTCTTCGGTGCTGCAACAATACGCAGTTCCTTTGAATGCCATTGATGACGCCAGTAATAGCGTGCGTGAATGGGGTGATGTGGGCTCGGCGCGCTCTGTGTTACAAACGGCGATTGCAGTGATTCACAGTGCTAGATTGGAAGCCCCAGCGGTACTGGTGGAGTTTGAACGGCTTAATGAAACAGAACATTTTAGTGTGGCGCTGATCAGGCCACAGGAGCAGGCAGCATGAAACGCGTGATTCGTATCGGCGATCAAAGCAGCCATGGCGGCGTTGTGATTAGCGGAGCATCTAAAACCGTGTTATTTGGCAAGGTTGTAGCCTTGCTGGGTGATAAAGTCAGCTGCCCCATCCCCGGTCATGGCGTTTGCCCAATTGTTGAAGGTGATCCTAACTGGCTAGTTGATGGTAAACCTGTCGCCTTAGAAGGGCACAAAACGGCGTGCGGCGCAGCGCTGATTTCATCGATGCCAGAGCTGGGGAAGGGCTAGGTTTTTTTTGCATAAGGCTGGTTTAAAGTCGTGTTTAGTCCTAATGGGGTTTGCACCTATTTTATTTTATTTTGTGGTTGTTTTCAGCTAAGTGTCTGGGCTTTAACTGCGGTAAAATAGTAGGGGAGTATTTTGCTTACTTTTATCAGGTGGCTCGCTTGTTACTGGGGCCATGCTGTATTTAAAATCTGTAGCTTAGTGTGTGCAGGTTTATCGACGAGCAGTACTAGATTGCTATAAGGCAGCTTTGTTGCATTAAAAAAAGGATTTTATCGATGAAATATTCAGGTTTATTGTTAAGTGCGTCAGTTTTACTTGCTGTGGGTGTAATAAGCGGATGTGCTACAGATTCGGTGGCCCCTGCGGTGAATGCCTCCGCAACATCGTGGATAAAGCAGCCCGTAACTGCAACGATTGCACTGGGTAAGCCTTATCTGCTGCAGTTTGACAAAATGGCTGCAAAGTTAACCCCACAACAAGAAGAAACACTGACTAGCTTAATGCCGCAGCTGAAAGAGGCTAAGTCAATTATTGTGCGTGGCTTTTGTAATAAAAGGGATATTGGTAATGCGAAGGATTCGGCTTTAGCACGTGCAGTGAATGTTGAGAGATTTTTAGCGGGCTTGGGTATAGCGGATCAGAAAATGAGCCTGCGCTATAACACCGACGATGCTGAGCATGGCGTCGAGCTTGAAATTGGTAATTGATTTTAATTCCATTTAGAAACTAGATTTTACTTGGCGGCTGGCGGTACTTGCTGTGCAGCCTGCCGCCTTGTTTGTTTAGCAATCTATCTAGTTGGAATAAACCGTTGATCGATTCAGTAGGCGGCCAGATTGCATGGCCGCCTAGCACAGATTAAATACGGCAGAATCAGTCGCGTTTAATATCCAGCAATTCATTGAGTTGCCCGAGTGTTGCATCATCCTTAATAACCGCACCCAGCCATTCTTCTAGACTCATTTCGGCCCACTTAGCGGCACGTTCCGCAAGCAAGGCGACGGGGCTATGTGGCTCGTTCTGGCGGAAATAACGCGCAACTTCCACTAGCTGGCGAACGGCATCCTCACGGCTTTGTAGCGGGCCTTGCCTAACCGCCGAGGTCGAGACTGCCGGAGTACTGGTATGGGCTCGGTTTGGTGTGCTGGCTGGCATAGCGGCATGCTCGGTATGGATGGCAGGGGCTGATGGCTCGCCCCATTGCTGGCGTAAACGGCCAACAACTTCAAGGCAGGCATTCAGTGCATTGCGGCATTCGGCAAAATTAGGTGAGGCATGGCCAAAACGCGCTTCAATACGGGCGTCGAGTGCCTGATAAATTTGCTGGGTGTGCTCTAACTGTTGATGTAGTTGCTTAAACCAGCCGGCTCCGCTGGCATTGACGCTTTTATCAAATGTTTCGCCTGCTAGTTTGCCTTCTGCAATAGCGGCTTCTTTTGCTTGGGAGTCTTTTAGCCCGATATTTTCAACTTCGCGGGATTCTTGCCATTGTTGCCAGTTATAGCCGCCATGCCGAGGGTCGGTCAGCGGTACTTCGCGCAGCGCCATGCCGATCTGGTTATTAAACCACTCAAGCTTACCCACTCGCTCATCAAGGTCGTGTGGGTCATACTCTGGGTAGCCGGTTTCCCAGTATTGTTCGAGCAGGCCATCAAGCAGTAGCAGGGCGAGCTGCGCGCCATTAAAACCAGTAGTTTTAACCAGCGCTTCACCGTACCAAACAGCCAGCTGCAGGTCTTTACTTTGCTGACTGATGCCTTGTTTACACAGTTGAATGACTTTGCTCCAGTCGGCGGTTTTTAGCTGCTGGGCCCAGTCGCCCTGAGAAAGGCCGGGATCATCTGCTCGGCGTGCTTCGCGAATTTGATCAAAAAGGGTTGAATAGCCTAAGTCCTCACCGGCAGGTAGATTTGCAGAAATAGGTGCCAGTAAAGCGGTCAGTTGTTCGTGAATAGTCATAGTGTTTCAAAAGCTCTCGTCAGAAGTCCGTGTACGGGGTGAAGATCTCTATACTTGTATAGGTAGTAATATTTATATAGGAGTAAGGATAATAATTTCTTTCAATCTTACTCAGTATTGGCCGATAATGTCTGCTTTTATGCAGACCAATGACGTATTTTTTTACGTGAATTGTCCTTCTGCCATATCTACTCACTCTGGAAAAACAGTGTCCGCATGCTAGATTCATTACTGCCGTACTACGAACGTGAGCTGAGTTTGCTGCGTGAATTGTCAGGTGAATTCGCCCGTCGCTATCCAAAAATTGCAGGACGCCTGCAGCTGGAAGGGGATCAGTGCGAAGACCCGCATACCGAGCGCCTGATCGAATCATTTGCTTTTCTTGCTTCGCGCATCCACAAAAAATTGGATGATGAATACCCAGAGATTGCTGCTAGCTTTCTGGATGTGCTTTATCCGCATTATTTGCGGCCCATTCCTTCGTCGAGCATTGTGCAGTTTGAGTGCGATCCGCAGCGCCCAGAAATTGCCAAGCGTTATGTGATTGATCGTGGTCAGCCTGTGCATGCGCCTGCTATTGGTGGGGTGACGTGCAAGTTCCGTAGCTGCTATCCGGTGGATTTATACCCGCTGGCGTTATCTGAAGCCAAGCTGGAGTTAACCAGCAGCTCGGCCAATTTGCGCCGTATTGCCCCCGATGCCGCAGCGGTACTCACGCTAGAGTTTAATACCCACGGTAATTTACCGATTAGCGGGATCAATTTACAGTCGCTGCGCCTGTTTTTGGATGGTGAGCCTGCACTGATGCACCTTGTGTATGAGCTACTACTTTCAGGAACTATGCGCCTACGGGTGGGGGATGGCAGTGACGATCCAGCCCGAACGCGCTCGCTGCCTGCCTCGGCCATTTCGCCGGTGGGCTTTGGCCGCGACGAAGGCGTGCTGGAGTACGACGAACGATCTTTCCTTGGCTATCGTCTACTGACTGAATATTTCAGCTGCCCAGATAAGTTTTTGTTTGTTGATATTCAGCAGCTGCAGGATGTGGCTTTAAAAATACAGGGTAGCAAGTTGGTGGTGCAGTGCTTATTGCAGCGCTGGCCAGATACCGAGCGCCATGCGCGTCTGCTGCATCATCTGCAGGCGTCGCACTTTAAGCTGGGTTGCACGCCGATTGTAAATCTGTTTGTGCAAGCGGGTGAGCCGATTCGCGTGACGCACCAGAAAACCAGTTACCCAATCATGGCCGATGCACGTAAGCAGCAGGCATTTGAAGTGATGCAGCTGCGGCGGGTGGTTAGGGTGGAAAAAACCGGCAGCCAAGAGAGTAGCGAAGAAGTACTGCCGTTTTACGCGATTCGCCATGGTGTGAGCAAGGAAGGCCCAAAGTTTTACTGGCATGCCAGCCGTGAAGCATCACCGCGCCAAGAAGATAAAGGGACCGATTTAGAACTGCATTTGGTTGATCTGGATTTCAACCCAGTTCGCCCAGGGGCAGAAGTGTTGAGTCTTGAGCTTTTGTGCAGCAACCGTGATCTGCCCGAAATGATTCCTTTTGGTGGAAGCCAGTCTGGCCAGCATACCGATTTTACTTTGCCAGGCCACTCGGTGGTGAAGCGGGTAAAACTACTGCGTAAACCAAGCAATAGTTTGCGCCCGCCGCAAAAGCGCGGTCTGCAGTGGCGACTGGTCTCGCACCTATCGCTTAATTATCTCTCCCTGATTGAATCTGGCCGCTCGGCGCTGCAGGAAATGCTGGTCTTATACAATCAATCTGATTCGCCAGTGAATACTCGGCAAATTCAGGGGATTGCTGCCATCAGTAGCGCCCCAGCGGTGACAAGAGTGTTAGGGCGTGATTTTGCCGGTTTTGTTCGCGGTACCGAAATCACCCTAACTTTGGATGAAGAATATTATGTAGGTGGCAGTATTTATTTGTTTGCCAGCGTATTAGAGCGCTTTTTCGCACTCTATTGCTCGCCAAATAGCTTTACCCGCTTACGCGTTAAAACTAAACATGAGGAGATTGCCGCATGGCCAGCACGCGCCGGGGAAGCCCTCGTCATTTAGACCAAGAGCTGTTAGCTAATCCTACGGGGTATGGTTTTTTTCAGACTGTAAGGCTGCTGAGCTTGGCTGCCAGAAAGCGTGGCGACCGACGCGGCCCTTTGCCCGCCGGTTTGCGGTTCCGTACTTTGGCCAATCTGGCTTTCCCTGCCAGTGAGCTGACTCGCTATAGTGCTGTGCAGACAGAAGATGGCGAAATCAATGAGTTAGAAGTCGCTTTTATGGGGCTGACTGGCCCGAGTGGTGTGCTACCTAATAGCTATACTGAGCTACTGATTGAGCGTCGCCAGCAGTTTCGTGATCCTACCCTGCATGCTTTTTTAGATATTTTCAGCCATCGTGCTATTTCTTTATTTTATGGCGCGTGGAAAAAATATCGCTTCTGGTTGCAGGCAGAAAGTGGCGAGCAAGATGGCTTTAGCCGTAATTTGCTCGATTTGGGCGGGATGGGGCTGAGTGCTTTGCGTGCGCAGATGGGCAAGGGCGCGCTACAAAATGAAAACCTGTTTGTTTATTATGCTGGGCTCTTAAGTCAAAAGCCGATGTCTGGACAAGCATTAACCACCTTGATCGAAGGCTTTTTTGGTTTTAGGGCTGAGCTAGTGCAGTTTGCTGGGCAGTGGATGAATTTGCCCGAATCAGAACAAAGCCAGCTTGGCGGTAGCAGTTGTGAGCTGGGTTTGTCGGCCTTTGCGGGTGATCGGATCTGGGATAGGCAAACTAAGCTTAATCTGCGGCTAGGGCCATTACGCTTGCCGCAGTTTTCGGCTTTGCAGCCTGACGGTGAGGCGGCTAATTCTTTAAGAGAGCTGCTGAAATTTGCGCTGGGTCACGGGCTGGCCTGTGATGTTACGCTGATTCTGGATAAGCAGGATGTGCCCGAGGCTTCACTTGCAGGCTCGCTGCGTTTGGGGGGGAGCTGCTGGCTAGGCAGCCCAGAGCATCATCCGGAAGACATGGCGTATTGTCTAGTGAAGTAGTTATAGGCCCCCTTCTGCGGTGGGGGGCTGTTCCAGCGGTAGCAAAATACTTAAAATAGCGCCTCCATCTGGATGGTTCTGAGCAAATATTTCACCGCCATGCCCTTCAATAATCTGTCGGCTGATGGCAAGGCCAAGGCCTGTACCGCTGGCGGGGCCGTGCAAACGGCTGCTTTGGATGAATTTATCGAAGACCAAATCCAGTTCGTCCTCAGGAATGCCAGGGCCGTGATCGCGCACACTTAATCCCATTGCTTGATCACCATTTTTTAATTGGCCAACTTCAATAAAATGGATATCAATATCTTGGCCAGCTGGGCTAAATTTAATCGCATTAGAAAGTAAATTAATGATAACTTGTGTAATTCGTGCCTTATCAAAAAAGAGAATAAAAGGCGGGCCTTCAGAATCTAAATGCAAATGTAGTTGCTTGCTGGATAGTAGTGTTACCAATTCAGCAGAGGCGCTTTTAGTGATGCTTTTAATGTCATAACGCGTTTTGCTATAGCGCATTTTATTAGCTTCAAGCCGCGACATATCGAGTAGATCATTAAGTAAAATCAGTAGGCGATTGCCACTAGAATGAATACGTTCAAAATAACGAATTAAATTGGCGCTATCGGTTGTTCCTACTTTGGATTGGCCTATTTCAGAGAAAGACAAAATAGCGTGCATTGGTGTACGTAATTCGTGCGACATATTGGCAAGAAATATAGACTTTGCCATGTTGGCCGCTTCTGCTGCTTCTTTAGCCTCTAATAAATTATGCTCAACTTCTTTTAGCTTAGAAATATTAGTTAAAAAAGCAAAGGCATATTCTAATTGTTGATTCTCATCGATAATGCAGGCGGAATTAATTAAAAATGGCCGGTTTTTGCCATCTCTCGAGCGCAGAGTCACCTCACCAACGTGATTGCTGCTGCCATTATGAATCGCCAAGTTTTTTGGGAAGATGGCATCAGCATTGTCTGGCCAGAGCTGATCGGGTTGTTGGCCAATGAGGCTTTCGCGCATTAATCCAAGTTGCTGGCAAAACGCTTGGTTAATATCCACAATTCGGTTTTTATTATCAATAAGGATAAAGCCATCTGCTGTGCCTTCAATAATGGTGCGCTTAAGGCGCTCTGATTGCTTAAGCGCATGCGCGGCAATGCGGGCGGCGCTGACATCTTCAATGACACAAATAAGCCCCTTACTCATATCCCCTGCAATCAGCTCTTTAGCGTAGACCATGGCCCAAAAGCTAGAGCCGTCGTGACGAAATAGCTCCATTTCACCTCGGAATATGCCTTTGTTTTTAATGGCTTCACGAATAGGGTGGTTGTAAGAGCTAAATTGTTGGGCCGATGCATGTAGTGTATCGGTTGGCATATCGGTGATTTCGCTGCCGCTATAACCAAATAAGGTTTCAAAAGCGGGATTGACTAAGCGAATTGTATTTTTAATAGAAAGCATAATAGCCAAGGGGCTGGCATCTAATACGCTGCGAATCTCTGTGGTGCGCTCATCAACTAAATCTTGTAAATGATCTCGGTGGCGGCGTAATTCATGTTCACTATTTTGCTGCTCGGTAATATCTCGTACCGTGGCACATAGATAGGCGGCATCCTGAAAGGTGATATGGCTAAAGGTAATTTCAACCGGTAATTGCATATCTTTTTGATTGATTTGATGTGTGGTGTAAAGCAAGCGTTTTGCTTGCTTAAGTGTTTGCCAAAATCCTTGCCATTCTGCGTGCTTAATTTGCGGAAAGATATCAAAGAAGCGTAGTTTTAATAGCTCTTCGGTTTGATAGCCAGTGCTGATCGATGTGGCGCGGTTGGCATAGCAAATTTGGCCAGAAAAATCGGCCCAAACAATAATATCGGGCGCTTCATCAACGGTAAATTGGGTAAGGTGAAGCCTTGCTTCAATGCTTTCTATGCGGCGTAATTGCTGTAATAGCAAATAGAGCAGGCAAGAAAAAATCAGCATAAAGCTTAAGCCCGCAATAGAGCGAGTAATTAAATCATTGTTAAATCGATTTAATAAGATGCTGCGATCGGTAGAGATTAAAATAATCAGTGGCAGGGTGCTTTGGCTGGTGTGAAATGCAGTGAGCTGCTTGATATTGTCGTCGCTGCTTGGATAAACGCTAGAGCCTTGTAGGCGGCGTTGCTCAAACAATAGCGGGTCTGTTTCACGTAAATTGCGGCCAATTTGTGTTTCATCAAAGGGATAGCTAAGTAAAATAATGCCGTCGCTACGCAGCAAGTGCACATGGCTACCGGCAGGTAATTTAAGAGATTTATAAAATTGAATGAAATACTGGGGCTCTACCCCTGCTAAAACTACGCCGCCAAATTGCCCATCTGGTTTTTGGATGCGCTGGGTAACGGGAATCAGCCACTTGCCATCGCTACGGCTTAGTACGGGGTTGCCAATCATCGGGCGGGTGTCTTTAAACTGCTGGTGATACTGAAAATAACTGCGGTCGGCTAAGTTTATGCGGCGGGCTGGGTATTCTAAGCCATGGCTTTGAATGAGCCCTTTACTATCAATCGTGATAATGCCGCGAACTTGCGGGGTAAGTTTTACCTTGTCTTGTAAAACCAAGTGCATTTGCAGCTCGTCGGCGCGGTCTGCACCACCAAATTGGTTGAGGTTTTCCACGATGTTTTGCATGGATTGTTCAACAGAAACCATGGTGCGGGTGGCGTGCTCGTCTAAGGAGCGTGCCAAGGACAAGCTACCGCGTTCTGCTTCTTTGATGGTTTCTTGATAATCCCTGACCGACATCCACACCAAGGCCAGTAGCGTAACGATGGTGAGTACGGTGTAAAGCAGAATAAGCCCGCCACGTAGCAGGCTAAGCGAGGAGGTAGAGCCGTCAGTGCGAAGTAATCGCGAGGGAATCCAGTTCATAGCTTTAGCAAGTCGTCGGCAAGGGCTGTTTATTAGATTAAGTCATTGAGGGCTTAGCGCCAACTAAAGTGAGCTTTGCAAAAAACTATCTTTGGTCATGCTGCTGCGCTTGAAAAAGTCTATTCAACATATATGAAGTCGACTATTTCAAGCGCGCCTTGTCTTTTTAAGAAATAAAAATTATTGGGGCTCCCTAAGGCGTACCGCCGTGGCGATACGCTTAGGTTTTAAGACTTCGCGTCTAACTCTTCCCAGCGGTTCATTTTTTCTAGAATCAAACCATCTAATTCTTCGATACGTAGTTGCATTTGATGGGCCAGCTTAGGGCCGTTACGATAAATGCTGGCGTCGAGTAATTGCGCTTGGATGTCGGTTTTTTCGGCTTCAAGCGCACTAATTTGCAGCGGTAATTGCTCTAAAAGACGTGCATCGTTAAACGATAGTTTCTTTTTAGCGGGCTCTGCAGATTTTGTGGCGGGTGGCGTTGAGTTCGCCGATTTTTTCGGGCTGTTAGTTACCACTACTGGTGCAAGGCTGGCCATGCGTGCTTTGGCTTCCATCCAGTCGGCATAACCACCGGCGTTTTCAACTAAGACGCCATCACCTTCAAAGGCAATTACTTGGGTCACCACGTTATCAAGGAATTCACGATCATGGCTAACCAAGAATACCGTGCCAGAGTAATTAGACAGTAATTCTTCTAATAGCTCGAGGGTGTCGATATCCAAATCGTTAGTTGGCTCATCTAAGACCAAAACATTGGCTGGGCGAGTAAACAAACGTGCTAGCAGCAAGCGATTACGCTCGCCACCAGATAGCGAGCTGACAGGGCTGCGCGCACGCGCCGGTGCAAACAAGAATTCTTCTAAGTAGCCAATCACGTGCTTGCGTTGATTACCAATTTCAATGAAATCGTTACCTTGGCTGATGGTATCAATCACGGTGGCGTTTTCGTCGAGCTGCTCACGGAATTGATCGAAGTAGGCCACTTGCAAATTAGTGCCTAGGTTAACGACACCGCTATCGGGCTGCAATTCACCCAAAATCATTTTAAGCAGCGTGGTTTTACCCGCGCCATTTGGGCCAACCAAGCCGATACGATCGCCACGGATCAAGCGTGTGCTGTAATTGTTGACCAAGGTGCGGCCGTTATAGCCCTTGGTGACGTTTTCTAGCTCGGCAACCAATTTGCCTGATTTATCGCCAGCGTCCACTTTAAAGCTGACATTGCCAACGCGCTCACGGCGCTCGCCACGTTCAATGCGCAGCGCTTCTAGGCGGCGAACACGGCCTTCATTGCGGGTGCGGCGGGCCTTCACGCCTTGGCGAATCCATACTTCTTCTTGAGCTAAGGCTTTATCGAACTTTTTATTGGTAAATTCTTCCTGCTCGATCAGCTCTTGCTTTTTAATTTCATAAGCTTTGAAATTACCAGGGAAACTGGTCAGGTTGCCGCGATCTAATTCAATAATGCGGGTGGAAATATTATCCAAGAAGCGACGATCGTGGGTAATAAACAACACGCTACCGGCAAAGTTTTTTAGTAGTTCTTCAAGCCATTCAATGGCGCTGACATCCAAGTGATTGGTTGGCTCATCCAGTAATAATAACTGTGGTTCTGAAACCAAAGCACGGGCTAAAGCCACGCGTTTCTTCCAACCGCCAGATAAAGCACCAATTTTTGTGTCTGCAGGTAAATCTAAATGCGACATAATCGATGCGATTAAGGAGTCGAGTCTCCAGCCGTCTTGTGATTCCAGCTCATGCTGTAAATCCATCAGGCGAGTCAAGCTCTCTTCGGTGTCATCGAGTGTCAGTAAGGCAGCGTGGTAATCCACTAAGACCTGGCGTACAGTACCCAGCCCTTCTGCAACGGCTTCGTAGACGGTTTGTTCCATATCAAACACTGGCTCTTGCGAAACAAAAGCCATTTTTGCGCCGTTTTCGATACGGATAATCCCGTCGTCTAGCTTATTTACACCAGCAACGGTTTTGAGTAAGGATGATTTACCTGCACCATTACGGCCAATGAGGCCAACGCGCTCGCCAGGGTCAAGATTAAAACTGGCACCATCCAAAAGAGGGACGTGGCCGTAGGCGAGATGGGCGTTTTCTACAATGAGTAATGGCATTTGGTACCTTGTTAGCGTTTAGGCTTGCTACTTAATATATACGGCAGATATTGCACGCTGGATTTATCAGACCGGTGAAAACAATTGCAAAGCACGAATAAGGTGTAAAGCGGGCAGTCATCCATATTTACGCACGGTAAACTGCGGTTTTTGCCATTCTTTACCTTGTTTCGGGGGTTTCGCTCAGTTTTTAATGGTCTGTGAAATAGTTTGTCACTCAAAAGATGGCGAGTACTGATTTGCCAAGTAACTAAAGATGCGATTATACGGCTAGACGGGCATGGCCGATACCTGTAAGTGTAGTAACAATCATGCTAGCGCTCTTTGTGTTGAGCGCGTAAGCAAGCTTGCCGGTGCTTAATTTGTCTAATAACGCTGATACGCCCAACTCGGATACCGCGAATGATAAGACGCTTGATACGCTGTTGCTTGTTGATGAGCTTACTGCAGGCTTCGCCGCTATGGGCTAAGCCTGTGGCGAGTGTGAAAAGTACGCACCCTGCCTTAAGTAAGCCAACGCAACTGGCCGCAGCTGGGGAAAATTTTGACCCAAGTAACCCGCCAGAGCGGCTGCGGGTATTGGTGGCGCTGGGGCCATCGACCTTCTTTATTCAGAATGGTCGCCAATACGGTGTGGAGTACAGCATGCTCACCGAGTTTGAAAAGTTTCTAAATCAGGGGCGGGCCAAAGGCCAGCCGCCGCTGCGTTTGCAGTTTATTCCAGTGGATGCAGGTGAGCTTATTCCCGCTCTGCGGGCTGGGCGGGGCGATATTGCTGCGGGGTTAATGCCTGTTACAGAAGGGGCCAAGCAGTTAGTGGCTTTTTCAACGCCCTATTTACAAGATCGTTGGTGCACCCTAGGTGCAGAGGAAACCGCCAGCCTCATCTTGCCATCTGCCAGCTATGCGCAGCGCTTAATGGCAGATTTTAACGAATCAAGACGTAAAGCGGGCCATGCAGAATTTGAGGTGGAAAACGCAGCGCCAGGGGTGAGTAGCGAAATGCTCCTTTCTGAAATCAATAAAGGCGCAGATAAGACCACTCTGGCAAGCCGTTTTATTGTTGATTTATGGGATAAAACTCTGCCTAAACTGAAAGCATCGGCCAACTGTGTAGAAGAACGCGTACCGGTGGCTTGGGCTGTACGCAAAGATGATAATGCTTTGCTCTCTACTTTGAATCGCTTTGTAGATAAAGCAGGGCTGCTTGATCGGGCGGTCAAGGCTACGCGGCGTTATTTGGTGGCCGACGGTAAAGTGCAGACCACTGAGAAGCTTAGTTCCTTAGATAAATTGGCCTTTTTTGCCCCTGTTTTTCAAATTGTGGCGGCCGCAAATAATCTAGATTGGCTGCTGCTGGCGGCGATTGGGCAGAAAGAATCCGGCTTAAATTCGGTGGTGCGTAAAAAAGGCCCAACGGGCGTGATGCAAATCAACCCCGCTACGGCTCGTAGTATGGGCGTTAAAAATCCGCATGATGCAGAGGGCAATGTAACGGCTGCGGCGCGATACTTAGGCCATTTACGCGACTTTTTTCAGAATCCTGGCATCAGCGACGAAGATCAATTGTATTTTATGATTGCGGCCTATAACGCGGGTGAAGGCCGAGTACAACAATTACGCAACCAAGCCGCCGCACAAGGTTTGGATAGAAATCGCTGGCTGGGTAATGTAGAAAAGGTAGCGCTTAAATCGGTTAGCAAAGGCATGGTTGATTATGTGTCTACGGTAAGCCGTTATTACATCGCTTATCAGGCCGCTGAAAAAGCGCGTAAAAAACAGGGGGCGGTGGCTGCCAGCGATGCTAAGTAAGTCAGTGAAGCTACGCAGCACCTGCTTTTAGTCCACGAAAACACTAAATACTCGAAAAAACCAATGAAATACCTATATTCGTGGTTTGATTTACTTTTGTTTGGTCAGCGCGGTGTAGTCAATTCTGTTGAGTTAAGCACTTGTAGGATGGGCAAGGTAAACCGCCTTTGTCTTTCCTGCTTGCTAAATCAATAGAGTTGGTCGTGTGGTGGCGTTACTTGTAAGTAATTGATTTGGCTTGTTATGATTTTAATAAAACAAAAGTTAATATCGATGCGGCATTTGTGGGCGATGCATTTGGGGGGGGAGTTGTGTAATTAGCAGTCAGTCGGTGTAGGGGTTATTGAATGTATTTCACCTATTCAGTCTGCATTCTAGTCGGGGTTTTCTGCAGTTTAATCCCTGTATTAAGCGCTTGATCGCAGCACTATTTAAGCCTGTTATTGATTTGGCTACAGTGACATCATCTTAACCCGTTTAGAGAATGTCATGAAAGCCTTTATCCTTATCGCTACTGTGATTGCTTTTTCATCGCCTGTTTTTGCACAAACCTCGGCTAGTGATGCGCAGATTATTAAACTGCCTAGAATAGAAGTGATTGCTAAGCGCCAGCCACAAATTATTAAGTTACCAAGAATAGAAGTGGTGGCTAAAAGAAAGTCTGCGTTTATGGGGCAGTCATTAACGTCGGTAAAAAAAATAAACCTAATTACGCCATATAGTGCGTAATGAATTGATATCAGGCATAACGTTTTTTAGCCTACTCAATATAAACTGATTCAGTCTCTTGCATGTGCGATGTTCTTATATTAATTAGCGAAAGTGCAGTATGCAGTATTTAAATTATTCAAGACCTAGGGCGCATGTCTTTTGCTGGGCAGGTAAAGTTTTTGCAAGCGAAGGTGATGATGTTCTGTAGTGAAATTGAGCAAAATAAGTAACGAGGAAAGGGATTGTTGATGGCAGATATTCAAAACATAAAGAATAAACTCAAAAGTGTCTTTGAGGAGTTTAAAGTCATTTTTGATCGGCTAGCGGTTTGGGTGATTCAGCTCAGCTGGGGTAAGTTTATTTTTTTGGTAATTCTTCTGTTGGTTTTAGGTGGGGCGTTAGGAGATGGACTTAAGTTACTTGTAGATATTGAAGATGGGGCTAGCCCGCCTCCACAGCCGCATATCGTGCTAAAAATTAGTGAAGAAAAAAAAGAGCAGATTAGAGGAGAAATTAAAGAAAAAGTATTAAATTTAGAGGAATTAAGTGATGTCTCCGAGCAAAAGAAACTACGGCTTGCCGATGATCTGACTGATATTATAGATGTATTTAATCTTTTTGATGAAATGGGCGACATAGTAGTCCCCCCCGCGCCTAAAGTTTCTCATGCCCATATAGAAGTAAATGATATTGTGGCTGTGTTTGTATTAATGCTGTTGGGGATTAAAGTCTTAATGGGGGGTAAAAAACGTGCAGAAGCTTTGGCTCGTGAATCTCAAAAAGAAGCAGAAAGAGAGTCGTTATTAAGGCAGGTGGCTGAAGCTAAAATACAAATGATGCAGGCGCAAATTGAGCCCCATTTTTTGTTTAATACCCTAGCATCAGTTGAGTATTTAATTGAAACGGATCCTCCCCGCGCCGCAGCAATGCAAAGCAGCTTGATTAAGTACTTACGCCAGGTTTTACCGCAAATTAGGGAGCACGCTGCGAGTAATAATCTAGGCCGAGAAGCCGATATGGTAACGGCGTATTTGGTGTTATTAAAAATGCGGATGGAAGAGCGCTTAGATTTTAAGATTAATATATCTGAAGGCCTACGCTCGGCAGCCTTTCCACCGATGATTTTGCAAACATTAGTTGAAAACGCAATTAAGCATGGCTTAGAGCCAAAAACTGAAGGTGGATTATTAATTGTTAACGCAGAAGTAGCGCATCAAAAACTGCGTATTACGGTAATAGACAATGGTTTGGGCTTTGGTATGGCAAAAAGTAGTGGCACCGGTTTAGGTTTGCAAAATGTGCGCGAACGATTAGCTTTGCTTTATAAAGGGCAGAGTCAATTTTTAATTACTGAAAACAAACCAAGTGGTGTTTGTATTACGATTGAAGTGCCTTATACTTTGGCTGCGGTTTAATAGATCACCTAAGTAGATAGGCAAAAGTTTTCTTGCATCGTTGTCTTGCCTTGTCGTACTAACTGTACTGCCTGCGGCTTCGACGCCTTGCCATAAAACTTTTGCACAAGTACTTACTCTATTTCGCTGCATAAAAAATATAATTCAGGGTGCCACGAGAAACCTATATTTCTAAATAAGACAAGGCGCGTATTAAAAAATAGACGCTGCATATGTTTGATATGTAAGGAGATTTTTTTAATACGCAACGTAGTATTATGACGAAAGATGGGTTTTTCGAGGTTCCCTGCAATGTAATATGGAGCTTGATGCGGAGTATGCAAAGCCCAACATTCTTTAGTGGATGGTTGGGTTTTGTTTCGCTCAAGGCCAAGCTACGTTTTTTGAGGAGTTGTGCTATGCCCACTGCGCTGATTGCGGACGATGAACGTTTAATGCGCGATCAATTAAAGCTACGTTTGGCGCAGGTTTGGCCAGAATTAGAAATTATTGCGGAAGCTAAAAATGGTGAAGAGGCGATTAGCCTTACTTTGGAGCATAATCCTGATTTTGCTTTTTTAGATATTCGTATGCCGG
This sequence comes from Iodobacter sp., assembly GCF_025352645.1. Classification (GTDB taxonomy): domain Bacteria; phylum Pseudomonadota; class Gammaproteobacteria; order Burkholderiales; family Chitinibacteraceae; genus Iodobacter. The sequence goes on from NZ_JANXSO010000033.1 coordinate 20,654, forward strand.
GTACCACAGGCTTGGAAGCGGCTCAGGCTATTTCACAATCAACGCATGTGGTTTTTGTTACGGCTTATGACCAATATGCGGTGGAAGCCTTTGAGCATGGCGCAATTGATTATGTATTAAAGCCTGCGGATGTAGAACGCCTTGCTTTAACCGTGGAGCGATTAAAAAAACGCTTAGTTAATCCACCCAATGATATGCAAGACTTAATAGCTAAAATTGCGAAACAAGTAACACAAAAGCCTGTTTATTTACAGTGGATACAGGCATCTATTGGCCAAGAGCTACGTTTGATTCCCGTGGATGATGTATTGTTTTTTCAATCAGATGAAAAATATACACGGGTACAAACAAAAAACTATGAGGCCTTAATTAGAAAACCAGTACGTGATTTGCTAGAAGAATTAAATCCAGATTTATTCTGGCAAATTCACCGCGCAACTTTGGTTAATAGCAAAGCGATTGAAGGTGTAGTTAAAGATTTGCGTGGGCGCTTATTGGTGAAAGTAAGTGGTTTAGATGAAAAACTAGAAGTGAGCCGCAGTTTTACACACTTGTTTAAACAGATGTAATTGCCAAGTGGGCTGATTGCTTACTCTGCAGCGATACATTATTAAGCCTGATTATGCCTCTTGCTCAAATAAAACCATGTATTGCATGTAGGCCAACACACTGGGCAGCTGTTTACTACGTCCTGTTTAGCAAAGGCGCAGTAAGCAGTAGCCCTACACGTTATATTCCTTCACGTTGTTCATCTCAGATAAATAACAAAAAATGAGTATGAGGCATAATCCGCTTATTAAAAATATCCCGCACAGTCTGACAAAAATATAAATTAGGCACTATTCTTCTACTAAGTTTTATGCTTGTTTGGAGAAGAAATGCGTAAGCTTTTGCAGGGACAGATATGGGTTCTTTATGTTGGGCTATTGTTTGCCGCAGCAAGCACGTTTGCAGCTACTCCGTTCAAATATACTTTTACGGTGGTTCCCCAGTTTAATCCTAGCCAGTTACACCAGGAGTGGACGCCCGTTTTGCAGCGCATTTCGCGCGAGACGGGTATTGTGCTAGAGCTTAAATTAGTCAGCACCTTCTCTTTGTTTGAAGAGGAGTTAAAGAAGGGCTCGGCTGATTTTGCTTACGTCAATCCTTACCATGTGGTGATGAGTAAATCCGCTCAAGGCTATATGCCGATACTGAGGGATAGCACACCTATATTTGGTATTTTATTGACTCGCCGCGATAGCCCATTTAAAACCGCTCACGATTTAAATGAGCAAACTATTGCGTTTCCTGCAGCGAATGCATTTGCGGCTTCACTATATATGCGTGCGCTATTAGCGGAGCAAATTGGTATTCGATTTAGCGCACGTTATTTGAGTACACATTCTAATGTGTTTAGGCATTTGGCTAGAAATGAAGTTGCGGCGGCAGGCAGTGTTAGCTCGGCTTTTAATGATGAGCTGCCAGAGCTGCGCGAGCAGTTACAGATTATTTATAAAACGCCTGAAGTGGCATCGCACCCTTTGGTTGTCCACCCACGGGTAAGCGCTGCGGTGCGAGATGCGATAAAGCAGGCTTTTTTAGATTTAAGTAAGGATGAGGCAGGACGCGCACTCCTTAAAGAAATTCGCTTCCCTAATCCGGTGCTGGCTAACTACGCCAAAGATTATCAGCCTTTGGAAGCATTAAAGCTGCAAAAATATTTTGTTACTGAGAGTAGATAGCATGATTAAGCCGCCGTGGGTTACTCATTTGCAGCGAGCTTTTTATCAGAGCTTGCCACCTAGCTTAGTGCGCCAAATTATGCTGCTGACTACAGTGTGCTTGGTGGTTTCTATTCTTGGCTCCGGTGCGTATACGGCGCAAAAACAAACCGCTTTGCTAAGAGAAACCATCACTCAGCATATGTCCTCGCTCGCGCAAAACTTGGCGGTGGTTGATGCGCAGTTTTTGCTGGTGGGGGATTTGATGAGCATTGAAGCGATTTCAATGCAGACGATAGCAACCCCCGATGTGCTATCGGTACAAGTGCTGGACGAAAAAGGCAAGATACTGAGCGAAGTGATTAAGCAAAATGGTCGTGTATTGCCGCGATTTAGTGCCGATAAACTGGTTATTCCTAGTGAGGCTAAATCATTTACTTTGCAAGACCCTAAGCAATTGCTCAATGGCCTAGGGCGGGTTGACACAATGTCGGCATGGCAGCCTATTATTGCTGGCTCAACCATTGGTTGGGTTAGGGTGAGTTATCACATCCATAGCCTAAAGCAGGCCGCATTTGCTATTTGGGTGCAAGCCTTGGTGATTATTGTGTTGGCAATTGGAATCACGCTGTATTTGTTGAGTTTATTACTGCGGCCACCACTGCGTGCTTTACAAGCGGCTACACAGTTTGCGGCAGATTTGGACCATATGCAGGGTGAAAAAATTCAGGAATCAACAAATATTGTGGAGATTGCGGCACTTAATAAAGCATTGAATTTAGTCTCTGCACGTTTGTTTTCCCAAAGCACGCACTTAAAGAATAAACAGTTTGCATTGGATCAGCACGCTATTGTGAGTGTGTCTGATTTAAGCGGAAATATTAGCTATGTGAATGATCTGCTTTGTAAAATTAGTGGCTATAGCCGTGAGGAATTACTAGGGCAAAGCCATAGAATATTAAACTCTGGATTTCATCCAATTGCATTTTTTACTGCGCTTTGGCAAGACATCAGTAACGGAAAAGTGTGGCATGGGGAAATTAAAAACCTGAGTAAAAATGGTGAGTATTATTGGGTTGATTCAACCATTGTTCCCTTATCGGGGCCCGATGGTAAGCCAGAGCAATATATTGCTATTCGCACAGATATTACTGCCATTAAAAATTATGAATTGTCTTTGCAAGAAGCCAAAGCCACGGCAGAAGCTGCAACGCTAGCTAAAAGCCAGTTTTTGGCCAATATGAGCCATGAAATTCGCACCCCAATGAATGCCATCTTGGGCATGCTTAAATTGCTACAAAATACCGAGCTAAGCGCTCAGCAAATGGATTACACCAGTAAAACAGAAAGTGCCGCGCAATCATTATTGGGTTTACTGAACGATATTTTGGATTTTTCCAAAATGGAAGCCGGCAAAATGGAGCTTGATCCTCAGCCATTTAGGCTGGATCAGCTTATGCGGGATTTATCGGTTATTTTATCGGCGAATATAGGCCCCAAGCCGCTTGAAGTACTCTTTGATATCGACCCCGCCACCCCTAAAGCTTTGATTGGTGATGTACTAAGACTACGCCAAGTGCTGATTAATTTAGCGGGCAATGCCATCAAATTTACTGCTGAAGGTGAGGTGGTGATTCAGATTAAGGTACTTGCCCAATCGGATAGCACCACCACCTTGCAAATTGCCGTTAAGGATAGTGGGATTGGCATTGCGCCAGAAAATCAGCGCACTATTTTTGAAGGCTTTGCGCAGGCGGAGGCATCCACAACTAGGCGGTTTGGTGGCACAGGGCTGGGCTTATCGATTTGTAAGCGCCTAGTGGAATTGATGGGGGGCGAGTTAAAACTAGATAGCCAACTTGAGCAGGGTAGTACGTTTTATTTTACGCTAACCCTGGCATCAACAAATGAGTTACTTGGGGATGTGGGTGGAGCGGGCTCTAGAGCCAATGCGCTTAAAAATCTGCAAGTTTTGGTGGTGGATGATAACGCAACTGCACGCGAGATCATGCTGGAAATGGTTCAGTCTTGGGGCTGGCAGGCGGATGTGGCCGAGGGAGGGGCGCAGGCGATTTCCCTTGTTGAAACCCGCATAAGAACGGGGAAAATTGGCTATCAAGTGATGTTTGTTGATTGGCAAATGCCAGAAATGGATGGCTGGGAAACGTGTTTGCGTATCCGAGAGATCATCGCCCATGCCCCCATGAGCGATGCGCCAATTATCATTATGGTGACGACACATGGCAGAGATTTACTCGCGCAAAGGAGCCCCAAGGAGCAGGCGCTATTGAATAGTTTTCTAGTTAAGCCGATTACGGCATCCATGCTGTTTGATGCAGTAGCGGATGCTAAATCGGGGCTGAGTAATTTACGTGCAGGGATAAGGAATGAGAGTGTAAAACCACTGCGCCTAGAGGGGATAAGGCTATTGGTGGTTGAAGATAATTTATTAAATCAGCAAGTTGCACAAGAGTTATTGACGGCGGAAGGGGCGTTGGTTGAGGTGGCCGCCAATGGCCAACTGGGGGTGAATGCCATTATTAATGCGGTTCAACCCTTTGATGCCGTGCTGATGGATGTGCAAATGCCGGTGATGGATGGTTATATGGCAACGCATATTATTCGGCATGGCTTAGGGATGGCCAGCTTGCCTGTGATTGCCATGACGGCCAATGCCATGGCGTCTGATCGAAACGCTTGCTTGGCGGCGGGCATGAATGATCATATTGGTAAGCCTTTTGATTTATTAAACCTGATTCAAATTTTACACAGCCATATTAGGCATTCTTGCCTTGATAATTTATTCCCTAAAACGCTGGAATTACCGAAAGAGGCACTTGTTGAGCAGCCCGAAGTTGCATCAATTGATCAACAGGGGGCACTAGAGCGCTTGGGTGGCAATAAAGTTTTATATGAACGGATATTGGCCGCTTTTTTGGGCGAAATTACGGCAATGCCAGATCAATTGGATGCGTTATTGCAAGTCAATAATCAGGCCGATGCGGCCCGTTTAATGCATACGCTTAAAGGGATGGCCGCCACGGTAGGGGCAAACTATTTAGCTTCAATGGCATCAATAGCAGAAGGTGAACTTAAATTGGATGAGAGTGATTTTGCTAAACACGATTTATCCCTGCGCTTTCGGGCGGCTGTGCAGCTTACAATGCGGGCACTGGGGCAAGATGTGCCATTAGCTAGCACAGCTTTGCCTAAGCTCGATATCCCGCGTTTAATTGCCGATGTGCAAGAGCTGCATAGCCTACTTAATCAATCTGATATGTTGGCCTTTGATGTACACGCACGCTTGAAAAAAACGCATATTGAAACCATGAATGGTGAGCTAAAAGGGCTGAATAACGCCATTGCCACATTCGATTACGCAGAAGGCGTACTTCAATGCGAAGCCTTATTAAAAAAATACAGCGTGTTATTGGCTAGCTAAAAAAACAATGGGGCTGCAAGTAGTAATCAGATAGTTCATGAGTTTTAAGCGGGATAAAAAACATCATCGTGAGTATTTCATCGGAAAGCTAATTACATCGCGGAATTACCGCCCCCGACAAAGCATTCAAGGGCAGGCCGAAAATGCGGGAATGACGATGCTGATTTTTGTAATACACAACAACTTATCTGAGTATGCCCCTTGCTCATTTTTTGTCGTTTACCAGAGATGATCGATATGAAGGGATATAAACTGTAGGGGCGCAGCAAGCAGCACCCCTACAGCATATTCGCCTACATGCAATATATGGCTTTGTTTGAGCAAGAGGCATAATCAGATAATAATTTATGACTTTGATCCTTAATAAGTATTAATCGCCTGTAATAACTCCGCCTCTAAAGCGCGTGATGCGTGTTGATCTTTAAGTAATTCACCACTAATCAAAAAATTATCTTCTGCTCGCTCGCCCAGCGTCATGATTTTTGCTGATTGAATTTCAATATGTTTATTGGCAAGCACGCGGGCAATGGTGGATAGCAAACCGGTTCTATCGCCAGCCGCAATCGATAGCACATGGTATTTGCCACGCTCATCCGCCCTAATCATCACATGGGGCTGAATAGGAAAATGCTTTAATTGCCGTGAAATACGCGTTTTATGCACTGAGGGTAGTGGCAAGGATTTTTCTAATTGCTGGCTAAGCTCAAACTCGATATAGCCGATTAAATCGCGGTAATGATCAACGCGATTATCAGGAATATAAATATAAAAACTGTCCAGCGCATAGCCATTTTGCGTGGTATGAATATGCGCATCAAAAATGGTATAACCCGCGCGTTCAAAAAAACTGCAGATTTGCGCAAATAAATCATTTTTATCCAAGCTATACACCATCACTTGCAGGCCTTCGCCAGATTCTGAAAGCCTAGCCCGCACAATAGGCTTGGTGGTGTTGACGCGTGAAAATAACATACGGGTGTGCCATGAAATTTCTTTTGCATCATGGCGTAAGAAATACACGGTATCGAGTACTTTCCAGAAATCCTCATGTGCATCTTGGCGTAAGCCATGCAGGCGAATGAGCCGCAGTGCTTCATCTTGGCGCTCTTCTAGCCAAGAGCGCGTTGGAGCGGTTTGGCTACTTAATAGCCGCTGGGTGGATTTAAATAAGTCTTCTAATAGCTTGGCTTTCCATGCATTCCATACTTTGGGGCTGGTGCCACGAATATCGGCAACAGTCAGCAAATAAATAGCCGTTAACTTGCGCTGATCTCCTACCCAAGCGGCAAAGGCTTGTATGGTTTCAGGGTCATACACATCTTGTTTTTGGGCGACGGACGACATCGTGAGGTGATGCTCAACCAGCCAAGTGATAAGTTGGCTATCTTCACTAGCAAGTGGCATGCTGGTGCACCATTTAGCCGCAATCTCTTTGCCCAGCAGGGAGTGATCGCCACCACGACCCTTGCCAATGTCATGAAATAGCGCGGCTAGATATAAAACCTCAGGGCTATCGAATTCGGCTAATAATCTGGAGCACATTGGATATTCGTGCGTAAATGCATTAACGGCAAAGCGCCGCACATTGCGTAATACCATTAAGGTGTGTTCATCCACCGTATAAACATGAAATAAATCATGCTGCATTCGGCCCACAATTTGCCCAAATTCAGGAATAAATCGGCCTAATACACCGTATTGATTCATGCGGCGTAATACCCGCGTTAAGCCACGCGGCTGTCTAAAGATATCAATAAAAAATTGCTTATTGGTGGGGTTGCTACGGAATTCATCATCAATGAGTGATCTAGCATGCCATAGCGCCCTTAGCGTGGCGGGGCTAATTTCTTTGGCGTCGCGTATGCTTTCTAATTGCCAAAACAACTCTAAAATCGTGGAAGGGGTCTGCTCAAATACATCAGGGGAGGTGATTTCAATGGCCTCGCCACGTAATTGAAAGTACGTATTGATTGGAATAATCTCTACGCCAATTTGCGAGAATATCCGCGCGCGCAATGCTGCAATTAAGAGCGGTGCTAATTGGCTGATAATCCTTGCCGCACGATAATAGGTGGCCATTAAAGCTTCACTGGCCCTGAGACGAATCGAGCCTTTTTCGCTATCCTCAAATTTAAAACTACTTGCTAGTGCGTGTTGATAATCAAAAAGGATGCGATCTTCGCGGCGCTTGGCTAACCAATGTAATTGGATACGATAGGCCCGTAATACTCTTTCAGCATTTTCTAGTTTATTGATTTCTTCGGGGGTCAGCATATCCAGCGCGGCTAGAGCATGCCAATCACGGCCTAAGCCTTGGCTGGCGGCAATCCAGCCAATTAAATGTAAATCACGTAATCCACCCGGTGCTTCTTTGATATTAGGCTCAAGATTATAAGTGGCATTTTGAAAGCGCCCATATCGCGCCTGCTGTTCTAATAGCTTGGCCTCAAAGAATTCTTTGGTATCGATATAGCGATGTACCGTGTCATAAAATTCTTTAAAGCGCTCAGGATCCCCCACCAAAAGCCGCGCTTCTAAAATGGCGGTTTGCACGGTGATATCTTTTTCAGCCTCGTGCATACAGTCGGCCGTGGTGCGTACCGAATGGCCTACTTCCAAGCCAATATCCCATAGCTCACCCACAAAGACTTCGAGCTTTTCTAGCAGTGCTGGCGAGGGCAAATCGGGCAGTAAAATCAGTAAATCCACATCTGAATAGGGAAACAATTCCCCTCTGCCATAGCCTCCAACTGCCACCAGTAGTACCTCATCAATAAACTGATGCCTGCCCCACAGCTCGTTTAATGTGCGATCTGTTAGCTGTGTGAGCTCGCCCAAGAGAGCCAAGGCTTCGCTTGGTGTATCAAAGCGTTGGTGTAAGGCCGCTTTATCAGCAGCATAAGAAGCTCGGATGGCACTAACAGGACGCATAACTTAGCCTAGTGTAAGGTGGTGCTGTAGTTTATAGGAGAAAAGGGCAGGGAGTGTTGTGCGATGTTGTCTATGGATTTTGTGAAAGCGGCTAGGGTATTTTGCTTACGATTTATTGTGAGTTTACTGTAATAAATAACAGCTATTTGTAATTTTGTGGACATTTTAATATTACGTCGGGTATTCTTGGCGATTGATAAAATTGTGGAACAACCATGCGCCCCGACCAGCTTCTTGCCTCTTTCGCAGCTGCTTTTAATCAAGATAAGCGATTGATCTCATTGCAGATTGGTGATGGTGTGGCATGGGGTGATCAGTTGCTACCTCAGCAGGTAACGGGGGAGGAAGGGCTCAATCGGCCTTTTCTTTACAGCATTAATTGTTTGTCTGCTGACGCTGCTTTGGAGCTTAAATCTTTACTTGGCTTACCGATCGTTTTATCGATTACGGATGCAGAAGGAGGAGTGGTAGAGCGCTGTGGGGTGGTTTCTCAGGCGCAATTATTGGGCTCTGACGGTGGCTTTGCTCAATACAAGCTGACGGTAGAGCCGCCGTTTGCATTGCTCAGATACCGGCTTACTTCGCGGGTACTGCAAGATTTAAGCGTGCCAGACATTATTAAAAAGATATTGGCCGAGCATCAAGATAAAAACCCCGTCTTTGCATCAGTACAAACGCTGGATTTCAAGCTGTCTGGCGATTACCCTCCCCAATCGTATACCACTCAAAAAAATGAATCTGATTATGCGTTTCTATGCAGAATCATGCAGCGTGAAGGCTTATCTTGGCGCTTCGTTCATTTAGCCGGTGATTCACCGCAAGTACAACTGGTGATTTTTGATGATGCTTACGCCATTCCAGAAGCCAGTGATTCGCACGTCAGATTTCATAGAGCGTCGGCCACGGAGGAGGCGGATTCCCTCACCGACTGGACGACTCAGCGCCAGCTAGGCAGCAGCAGCGTCGCCTTAGCCAGCTTTGATTACAAGGCCGTTAAGACCAATCAAAGTTTTGATGACAGCTCGGTTGATCAGGGTGAAGGCGGCCAGCAAATCCAGTCCAGTTTTGAAGATTACGGCTCACTCGCGCACTACTACGCGAACAATGCCGAAGACCTTAGTCACTACGCACAACTACGCCAGCAATCGCACGATCAGGCTAAAAAATCTTTTAGCGGCTCTGGCACTTTGCGATCTTTGCAGGCTGGGCAATGGTTTCGTTTAGAAGACCACCCGGCCCATGAATGGGACGAGGCAGAAAAAAGAGAGTTCGTAGTTACCGAGCTTAAATTCACCGCCAATAATAATTTACCCGTTGATCTAACCCAGCAACTGCTGATGCTGGCACCTAGCCTATTGGCTGGCTCTAATCCTGCGGTCGCGACGGAGAATGCACCTTATCAGGCAGACTTTACCGCCCAGCGCAGAGGGCAAGCACTCACCCCTCGCTATGACGAAAGCAGCCAGCCCAGCAGCTTTGGCGTGCAAACCGCCACCGTAGTTGGCCCTGCCGGAGCAGAAGTCCATACCGACGAGCTGGGCCGGATAAAAATTCAATTTTCATGGCAGAGAGCCGCAGAACACCCTGAGTTTGGTGCAAATCTGGATGATAAGTCGTCCTGCTGGGTTCGCGTTGCTTACCCTTCGGCGGGGGCAAGCTGGGGCCATCAATTTATCCCCAGAATCGGGCAGGAAGTTTTAGTCAGCTACCTCGATAACGATATCGACCGGCCCATTGTGACGGGCGTGGTTCACAACGGTAGTCATCCTCCGGCCACCTTTAGCGGGGCGGGTGCACTGCCTGCCAATAAAACGCTCTCTGGAATTAAGACTAAAGAACACGATGGCGGCCAATATGG
>NZ_JANXSO010000036.1 GCF_025352645.1 Iodobacter sp.
GAACTCAGGCAAAGACAAGCCCTTTTGCATTTGGATGCCATTGACGGACATGATTCACCTCCGTAAAGCAGAACGTTCGTTCACTTTACGCCGCACGAATTGCTAAATCAAGGGTTCCGGAGCAAGAGACATAATCAGGTAGGTTTTTATAATCAGGCTGAAACGCATGCGCAGAATTAGCCATAGAAAATAGTAGTCCAATTATAAGTAAACATTTCTTTAATAGCATATTTAATACCCTATTCATTAATGTGTAAGTCAATCGAGTTACACATAATAATAAAAGCTACACCATTTGGTAAATATGCTATTTTGTAACATGTGTAACCAAGCTGAAGTTAATAAATTCAAATACACAAACCGCTCGTTTATTATTTGAATGTGGTACTGTATTGCAAATTAAAATTTATTTACACATATTGCATACAGGGTATTTAAGTTATTTACTTCAACGCTTCATAGATTGTTTTATTTAAAGTATTTATGACTAAACCACTATCCCCAATTGTGATTGAATTATCTACGCCTTACCTGGCTGGGGATGAGCCCCTACGTTACCAATCCCTGTGGTTGTTAGTGCGCATGGTTTACGCTCAGCAAATCGAAAAACGTCTCTTAACTGCCGCCATCATCCGCGCTAATTTTCCACAGGCACAAGCTATTCGGATGTTAATTTCACGCGCATTTGCAGAATATTCACGCCTACACATCACCGTAGGCTGGGGGCATGATCAACAGCTAAATGTCGCGATGTTAAATCCGGCACAACGCAGCCGAGGGCCGTTTTGGCTAACGCAGAACAGCTTAGAATGCCTAAAATTTACCCAGCAAGGCGTAAGCCTAACCCCCTGCGACCTGGCAACCTTTTTAGGATTACCAACCCCTGCACTACCCAGAATGGGCATATCAGGTGAGCGCAAGGGTGTGGATTATGTCATGCAGGATATGAGTTTTTGGAAGCACCTCACTCAAGGAATGCGTGAAGGTCACGATGGCTTTGTCCGTCCAGCCGCTTTACGCATGAGTGATCCATTTTTGCTTGCTCAAGAGTGCGCCCACGATGATTTTCAGCAGGCGCTCGCCCTGATGAAAGCCAGTCTGGCATGGCGTCGCAGCGATTTATTGCCTGAGAGCAAACAAGCCTTAAAGCGCTTTGAACATATTATTGCGGTGGGACAATTAGCAAGTGCTCAGCCCACATTTGCGGCAATGGCACAAATCGTACACGCATGGGATCGCTATACTCATAGCGATATTGAAGCAGCACGCATGCTACTGCTTCAGCTAGAAGCCTCAACCACACTTGGCCCTGTGGTGCGCTACAACCCTCGCGTACGCTTTGAATACCTTAATTTAAGTGCCTTATTGTACAAATATGACGCGATGGCCGAAGGCTGTACGCTGCGGCAAGAATCCGCCGATGCTGCATTACAAGCGCTAAGCTATGCCTTAGAAGCCGCATGTGAGGCCGATTCTATTGATGCCGTACAACACGTGGCAGCTAATATCGGCTGGTGTTTATGGCTATTTAGCCAACTCAAATTATTAAAGCTCACTCAAGCAAGCGTGCAAGTTCAGGCCATGCGCTGGCTAGGCTTATCAGAATGGATTTGTGATCGGTTTGGTGTTGGTAGTGCCTCAGCGTGGAACACCATTTTTATCCTGCGCATTGCACGCGGTAATTGCTTGCCTGAGGGTGCGGCTTCCTTAGAGGCATTTCGCCTACAACAGCCTTTATCATTAACAGCAGCGGCCACGGCATTACAACCTTTCCCAGCCCCATTTTCAGCGAGTAAAGGCTTTAGCAATTGGTTTTCTTGGGCGCAATTTACGCTAGAAGAATACGACAGTGGCCGTGTCAACTTCCCCGCTTTACAGCTAGCCAATCTCTTACTAGAAGCAGCATGGTTTTGTGTATATGAGCAGGGAGCAAGCCTCATCGCCTATCAAATCATAGAGCGATTGCGCGCCTTGCTATTTGAATTACGCCCAAGCGAGCGAGTATTTTTTCGTGATGCTTTGACGTATATTCCCCTGCCCTAATAAGTAAACGTGTGCCATATAGGGTAAGGGGTGCGCAAAAAAGTGATCAGAAGAGGGGCCTCCAGCAGCGCAACTCAATAACGGCCAGACTTTGCATCTGGCCGCTGGTTTATTTCTTCAAACAAGAGCTCATAAAGGCTTTACGCTCATCACCTTTTTTACCCGTTGCGTCTTTATTACATTGCTTCATTTTATCTTGCTGAGTCATGGGTGCTGAGGCAGGGGCCGCCTTTAAACAGCTACTCATAAATGATTTACGTGCATCGCCCTTTAAGGATTGCGTGGCTGCATCTTTATTACACGTTGCCATTTTTTCTTGCTGTGGGCCCGCATAAGCGCTGCCAACACACAGCGCCAACAAGCTAGCTACTAAACTTAATTTCAACATCGCCATCTCCCTTTAAAAAAACAAATTAAAACTGATTTCCCAGCATCAAGTAATAACGCAGTTTTTTATTATCCCCATAAGCAGCGCCTAAGTAAAAAGGCCCGAGGTAGGTGTCTGCAGCCCAAAACCCTGTTACTGAATTATGCCAACCATCTTTATCATCATTTAAGGGATTGAACGTGCGGCCAGCTTCAAATGCCGCCCCCAAATAGCTGCCCCCTACGCTCAACCCTAATAGAGTCACCGGTGAATAAATCTGCGCCTTGGCGTAAATGGTGTTTTCCCCAAGCAATTCATTTTTGCGATAACTAGATAAATTTAAAAAACCACCCAGCGACTGTGAATCTGGCAAAAATGGCGCGTCTTTATGCGAGTAATGACCGCGTACAGCAAAGTTACCTCTTACACCCCCCACAGAAAACGCATGCTGAGCATCTAAGATCACTCGGCCATAGGGCTTAAAATCACCTTGCCCTTGTAAAGCATAATAAGAAGATAGATGAAATAAATTGCCCTTTGAGGGAAAATTAAGATTATCTAATTGATCATAATACATACTCATACGAACACCGTAATCCCCCATAACATCATAGGAGCCTAGGTTTTCTCCGATTTGCTTTACTGCATCATAGTGCTGATACGCCACACCTAAACGCACCTCACCAAAGCGCGTCAAACTTGATCCTAAATCAATACCAATGCCTGATTGTGTATAACGATATTGAGCGATATTTTCGCCATTCCTCCAGATAGAAACAGGGCTAGATTTAAACTGAACAGAGGGTGCAATAAAAGCATAACCATCTAATTGCAATGGCTGATAAAACTCTGATTGAAACTCCATTGTGTCCCCAACCCTAAACGAGTTTTTCCACTCTGCCCCTAAAGAATTAATCCACGTACGGCGGTACATGCCCGTTAAGCTATATGGATTATTACCTTCAAAATCAGTCCCCATTCCCAAACCAAAGGAAAGAAAATTAGGTCCCCAATCTTTTTCTATTGGAATTAAAGTAAGACGCTGCGCACCATCGTGATCTGTAAGCTCATAATCTAACTGAGAAAAATCTCCTCGAGCGTAGACTTCAGATAAGCGCTTATGAAAAATCTCTGACTCTAATGGTATGCCAATTCGCACATCAACCGCTTCTTTCAAAACGTCTGGATTAATTTTGCGCATAGGCGTTACTTCAACCATTTGCACAGGCTGCGGTGCCATTTTTTTAGCTAATCTTTGCTGTTGCCAAGCTTTATATTCTGCCTCAGGCAAAGCATATTTACTCAACTGATATAAGCTGAGCGTTGCGGCCTCTTCTCCCTTGCTAATCAAATCTTTACCACGTTTAAAATCAGAAGAACTTAAGCCACCTAAATTAGGCGTAATCAAAATATCACGTGGAGTAAGGCTATCTAATTGCGGCTTTACATTTTGTGCCACCATTAAGCGCGTATATTGATCGGCAGTACTTAAAATACTATTAATGTCTTCTCTATTTAAAGGCTGAGCGCCCACATCCACGGCAATAATCACATCAGCACAAAGTGAGCGGGCTACATCCACCGGCACATTTCTCGCCAATCCCCCATCCACTAATAAGCGCGAACCTTGAGCAACCGCAGGAAACAAGCCTGGCACTGCCATACTTGCCCGCATGGCGGTTACAATATCCCCATCTTTTAGTACCACCATTTCACCGTTTTCAATATCAGTCGCCACCGCCCGATAGGGAATCGCTAGCGCATCAAAAGATGAAATCGTGCCGCCAAAAGTCATTTCACGTAGAAATAATTCAATTTTTTGTGTGCTAATTGCAGCAGAAGGCAGAGCCACTTCGCCAGAATCTCTAAGCCCCAACTCAATGCCCACTAAATTGAGCTTATCATCTTGTTTTTTACGAATAGCGCTTAATTGCCTAGGTAAACTAGAGCTTAATAAATCATCCCAATTGGCATCCGTTGCCCTTTTTTCCATTTCAGCCGGTGTGCGGCCTGCAGCGTAAGCACCCGCAACTAAGGAGCCAATACTGGTCCCCACGACACAATCAATAGGGATTCGTGCTTCTTCAAGTACCTTCAATATACCAATATGGGCCAAGCCACGTGCGCCGCCGCCGCCCAGCACCAAGCCAATACGAGGACGATCTGCTGCAGAGGCAAGCTGCGATAGGCCCATCACTGCTAATAAACAAATAATGCCGGATTTATTCAGAAAACTTCTAGCACGAAGCATGCACCGCATCCTATTATTGAAACATCAATTTTTTTCAAGAGTGTAACCCATTCTATGTTGCGACTTGCACATCGCGGTTTACACCGTACAGCTCCAGAAAACACGCTTGCAGCCTTTGCATTAAGCTTAACCGCAGGTTTTAAAGGAATAGAGACAGATGTTAGGCTGGCCGCCGATGGCGAGGCCATTTTATACCACGATAGAAATGCCCCAAATGGCATAGCGGTAGCAGCATTAAGTCGGAATGAATTGTCTCATTTAGCCGGCTATTTAGTCCCTACTTTAGCCGAAGCGCTCGATGCATTTCCAGATGCTTATTGGAATATTGAAATAAAAACCCCATCCGTATTACCTAGCTGCATGAGCATACTAAAAAACTATGTTGATCATCACCAGCTGCTTATCACCTCTTTTCGCCATGAAATTATAATAAGTGTAGCTAAAGAATTAAAAATTGATTGCGGCTTGCTCATTGCTCACCGCCCAGCACAAATCCACGAACTCCTCCTCTCTGCTTTACCCTACCCACGTTTACGTACCTTAGTGTGGGATTACGAAGCCCTAGACAATGAGTTAATCCAACAAAGCCATGCGCAGGGGTTTAATAACTTTGCCTATGGCGCACAAACAGAAGCCGAGCACCTTATTTGCCAAACGTTTTCCTTACAAGGCATTATTACTGACTATCCAGAATTTATTGGCTTAACGCCTCCAATCGCGCGGCAATAAGCCATATTGCTGGCGCTGGGTAAACAAAACCTACCGTTCTTATTTTTTAATGAGTTAGGTGAATAAAATGCATTTAATAACTCGTAATTGCATATTAAATTTACTGTTAATCGTTAGCCCTCATCTTTTTGCTGCTAATGATATGAT
Source organism: Iodobacter sp. (assembly GCF_025352645.1). Taxonomy (GTDB): domain Bacteria; phylum Pseudomonadota; class Gammaproteobacteria; order Burkholderiales; family Chitinibacteraceae; genus Iodobacter. The sequence continues at coordinate 5,538 of NZ_JANXSO010000036.1, forward strand.
TAAAATTCGCCTTTCCAATCAAGAATGGGCTCCCTATATGGGGAAAAATTTAGCTTCTTATGGTATTTTTTCTAAGTTAGTTTTAGAGGCCTTTGCCCGAGAAAATGTTCAAGTTAGCTATGAGTTCTACCCCAATAATCGCACCTTAGAAGTGGCACGCAAGGGGATTTTAGATGGTAGCTTTGGCTGGGCCATATCGGCAGAGCGGCAATTAGATCTGCTTTATACCGATCCCGTTCTTTCTGCCAATATGGTTTTCTTTGAGCGCGTAGGTGCAAAAAAAAAATGGGAAAAGCTCAGTGATTTAAAAAAGTCACGCATTGGCATTACTTTAGGCAATTTTTATTCTGAAGAATTTGCTCAACTCCAAAAACAACATGTATTAATAACGGATACCGGCACAGATGATATTACTGGCTTTCGCAAACTGCTTGCAGGTCATATTGATCTGTTTCCTATCGATGTAGAAGTAGGGCAATATTTATTGCAGCAAAATTTCCCCGCAGATAAACGTGCACAAATTACTTGGCAGAAACAAGCTTTTTGGATCGCCCCAATGCATGTGGTTATTTGGAACAAACACCCCCGTGCTGAGGAACTGATCGCCCGTTTTAATCTAGGCTTAAAAAAAATGAAGGACACTGGTGATTTTCAAAAAATTCTTGATGAAACTCGCAAGCAAATTAATCAAGAAAAATAAAGAAGAGGCTAAATTCACTCTCTTTTCTGGGGGCCTCGAAAAATCTATATTGCTAAATAAGACAGCACTTTAAAAAATAGACGCTGCGTATGTTTGATATGTAAGGAGATTTTTTTAAAGCAGAACGCAGTATTATGAGATCAGATGGGTTTTTCGAGGTTACCTTCTGTGCTTTTTGTAGATGCAAAATTGTTCTACATAACATCAGTGAAAAAAGCCGTAAAATGCAGATCTTCATGCCCTTATTAGAATCTGCCTTATGCTGCCTTCAATTCACCAACGTATTGCCAGCGAAATCGTCTGCCGCCCCGCCCAAGTTGCAGCGGCAGTTCAGCTATTAGACGACGGTGCCACCGTTCCTTTTATATCCCGCTACCGCAAGGAAGTGACCGGCGGGCTGGATGACACCCAGCTGCGTAATCTGGAAGTGCGCCTTAGCTATCTACGTGAATTAGAAGAGCGCCGTAGCGCCATCATCAGCAATATCACCGAGCAGGGCAAGCTTAGCCCAGAGCTAAATATCCAGCTGCTTAGCGCCGATAATAAACAGCGCTTAGAAGACCTCTACCTGCCATTCAAACAAAAACGCCGCAGCAAAGCACTCATCGCCAGAGAAGCGGGCCTCGCCCCGCTGGCCGAACAGCTGCTGGCTAACCCTAATCTCAATCCAGAACACGCCGCCAGCACTTTCCTGAATGCAGATATCACGGACACCAAAGCGGCGCTAGAGGGCGCGCGCGCCATTTTAATAGAAAGCTTTAGCGAAGACGCCGAGCTCATTGCTAAGCTGCGTAGCCATTTGCATAGCCAAGCCAGCAGCAAAACAACCGTGATTGAAGGCAAGCAAGAAGAAGGCGCTAAATTTACCGATTATTTTGATTACCATGAAAAAATATCAGCCATGCCATCGCACCGTATTTTGGCGATTTTGCGCGGTAGAAATGAAGGCGTTTTGCAATTATCGGTGCTGCTACCCGAGGAATTAGAGGCTGCTAGCCTGCGTAATGCGCCCCCAAATAGCTGTGAAATGCGCATTGCCGAGCGCTTTGGCGTGCAAAACCTAGGCCGTCCTGCCGACAAATGGCTGAATGACACCGTACGCCAGAGCTGGCGCACTAAAATCTTTACTAGCTTAGAGGCAGAACTACTCAGCCAGCTGCGCGAGCAGGCTGATATTGAAGCCATTAAAGTGTTTGCCAGCAATATGAAAGACCTGCTGCTGGCCGCGCCTGCTGGGCCCAAAGTCACCATCGGTCTAGACCCTGGGCTGCGTACTGGCGTAAAAGTGGCCGTGGTAGACCGCACTGGCAAGCTACTCGATATCGCAACGATTTATCCGCACGAGCCGCGCAAAGCGTGGAACGATGCGCTCGCGACCCTTGCTTCGCTAGCAAAAAAACACCGCGTAGAGCTCATCTCAATCGGCAATGGCACGGCCAGCCGTGAAACCGACAAATTAGCCATTGAGCTGATCAAGCTACTGCCTGAGCTGGCGATGCAAAAGCTGGTGGTGTCTGAAGCGGGGGCATCGGTTTACTCCGCGTCCGAGCTGGCTGCCAAAGAATTCCCAGAGCTGGATGTCAGCATCCGTGGCGCGGTATCGATTGCCCGGCGCTTGCAAGACCCGCTGGCAGAGCTGGTAAAAATCGACCCCAAGGCCATAGGCGTAGGCCAGTATCAACACGATGTAAACCAAAATGAGCTGGCTAGAATGCTCGATACCGTGATTGAAGATTGCGTAAATGCGGTGGGGGTGGATGTAAACTCGGCGTCGGTGCCGCTGCTAAGCCGCGTCTCTGGGCTAACGGCCACTATGGCGGCCAATATTGTGAGCTATCGCGATCAACACGGCGCTTTTGCAGAACGTAAAGCACTGCTAAAAGTACCGCGTATTGGCGATAAAAGCTTTGAGCTGGCGGCAGGATTTTTACGCGTGATGGCGGGCAGTAATCCACTAGATGCTTCAGCGGTTCACCCAGAAGCCTATCCGTTGGTAGAAAAAATCATCGCTAAGGTTGGCAAGAATATCGGCCAAATTATTGGCGACAGCACGCTGCTCAAAAGCCTAAACCCCAGCGAGCTGGCCGATGCGCAATTTGGCGTGCCCACCATTAAAGATATTCTGAGCGAGCTGGAAAAACCCGGCCGCGATCCACGCCCAGAGTTTAAAACGGCCAGCTTTGCCGAAGGCGTAGAAAAAATTTCTGACCTGAAACTGGAAATGGTGCTGGAAGGCGTAGTGACCAATGTGACCAACTTTGGGGCATTCATTGATATTGGTGTGCATCAAGATGGCCTTGTACATATCTCGGCACTGGCCAACCGCTTTATTAAAGACCCGCGTGAAGTGGTTAAAACCGGCGATGTGGTTAAAGTGAAAGTGCTTGAAATCGACGTGCCCCGCAAACGCATTGCACTGACCATGCGCCTGAGTGATAGCGTAGCGCCAAGCGCGGATATGGCCAAGCAAAGCATGACACCAAAAGACAGGAAAATAGTGGAGCGCCAGCCAGAAGCCCAAGGCGCAATGGCTGCAGCATTGGCGGCTTTAAAAACGAAGCGGTAAAAGGATGAAATATAACTTGGGCTAGGGTCTGTTGACGTTTCATTCGCAATTGCGCTGAGCCGAGAAACGTCAACAACCCCTAGGCTTATCAAGCCCAAGTTATCTCTTTATCAGCGCCTTCAAAATCAATTTAACCCAGGCTAAGCGCTGGTTGCCAAGCCTGCCGCAGACTCGGCCTCCCCAATGGAGGCAATAGCCTGATACTTTGCCAGCGCATTTTCAACCCGCTGCGCTTGCCGAGGATGAAAAGGCGTCTCCTGCCTAGTGTTTGCTTGCTGAGCTGCATAGATAGCGGGAGCCATCCAAATTTGTGACTGCAATAATTGATTTTCTACCGATTTGCTACTGGCGATATTTCTTGCTTGCTCATCTGAGGGAGCGGGAGCACTTGCTATTTGATTAGCACGATTGCTAACTTGCTGTGCCTTAATCTCGGCCTCGGCGCGCGCAGCCAACCCTTGCAAGCGAAACTGCTGCTTTTGGTTCGCAACATCAAGTTGATTGCGCGGGCTCCTAGCCGGAGCTGAGATTTGCATTTGGGCATCCATAGCCCCTATCATCTGCGATTTTTCTTAGATCCGGCCAGTGAGCATTACCCAGAGTTAAAGGTAATATTCTTTATATTACAAGAGGATACGTGCCAAAGCGAAGCCAGAACCCACTGAAACCACGGAGCAGACTAGCCCTGGCAGCATAAAGCTATGATTCAGTAAATATTTGCCAATTCGGGTTGTGCCGGTGCGATCAAAGTTAATTGCCGCAATCACGGTTGGATAATTAGGGATAAAAAAGTAACCATTAACGCTAGGAAACATAGCAATAAGAGCGGGGGCAGGTATGCCTAAGGCGATCCCCAAAGGTAGCAAAGCGCGAATCGTTGCAGCTTGCGAATAAAGCATGATGGACATACCAAACAAGGCAATCGAGAACAACCAAGGTTGTGCCATCACAATCTCTTTTACTGATCCAGAAAACAGCGCCATATTGGCGTGAATAAACGTATCCCCCATCCATGCCACACCAAAAATCCCAATCACAGCAGCAGAGCCCGCGCGGAATACCGATCCCTTCACCACCTCATCTGGCTTTACTTTGCAAAACAATAAAATCAGCGCAGAAGCAGACAGCATCACAATTTCAATCGCTTGAGACATCTCGAGCTGCACGCTTTTACCCGCCACATCCCAGCTAGGGCGCAAGGCTGGAAAAGTACCTAGCATCACCACCGAAATCACCGCAAGCAGAAAAACCCATACCGAACGGCTAGCCTCTTTAGGCAGCAGTAGTTGTTCTGCCTTTTGCAGCGCTTGAATTTCACCCCGCTCTAATTTTTCGCGGTAAACCGGATCAAGCTGTAATTCACAGCCTTGCCGGCTTGCGGCAAACGCCCCAGCCAAGGTTCCCAATAGCGTGGCTGGAATAGCAATCTGTAAAATATCACCCAAATGAATCCCAGCAGGGGAAAGCAAAGAAAGCAATGCCACCGTTGCTGCAGAAATAGGGCTTGCCGTAATGGCGGCTTGTGATGCAATCACCGCAATAGATAAAGGCCGCTCAGGCCGTACCCCCGATTCATGCGCAACTTCGGCAATCACGGGCAATACGGCGTAGGCAACGTGGCCAGTGCCTGCAAAAAGAGTAAAGCAATAAGTCACCAAGGGCGCATACAAGGTGATGCGCTTGGGATCTTTGCGCAGCAGTTTTTCAGCAATGCGCACCAAAAAATCCATCCCACCTGCCGCCTGCAAACACCCAGCCGTGGTGATAACGGCAAGAATCATGAGCATGACATCAATGGGAGCGGTGGTCGGCTGTAAACCAAAGATAAATACCAAGATTGCCAAGCCTAAACCTCCCATCACCCCAAGGCCGACTCCAGAGAGCCTTGCCCCAAGCAAGATGGCAGCAATAACTACCAAAAACTGTAAAGCAATCACAATCAATATCCTTATAAAATGCCAATGGGCATACTGCCATGCCCATGATGAAACTCTAATGAGGTAACGCAAACCTATTCCAAATTTAAAGATAGTGACCACAGGTCTGTGTTATGGCGTGCGATGATTGAAGCTATTCGCGCAGCAGAGTATGGTTAAGTAGGAACTTCTGGGAGAACACGTCATGGCTATCGGTATATCAACTAACCTGCCCTCGCTGAATGCGCAAAATAGCTTAAGTGGTACACAAAAAGCGCTCGGCAATACGCTTAGTGAGCTTTCCTCTGCACAGCGCAGCACAACAACAGACCCTGCTAGCACCATCCTGATCGAGCAGTTTGCGGCGCAAATTGCCGGCAGCAATCAGGCTATATCTAACCTTAATGATGGCATTTCACTCACCCAAGTTGCCGATGGTGCACTTGAAAGCCTGCAAGACAATACCCAGCGTATCCGTGAACTATCCGTTGCGGCGGGCAACGACACGCTCAGTAGCCAAGATCGATCCGCCATTCAAGAAGAAGCCAATCAACTGGCTTTATCTAATAGCGATATCGTACAAAACAGTAATTTTAATGGCCAATCTTTGCTGCAAGGCCAGGGGAATTTGAATTTTCAGGCAGGTGCCAATGCGGGTGATCAGCTCTCTATTTCAAGGCCTGACCTGACTCAACTTAATAGCAGCTCAGGGCAAATCAATTTATCCAGTGCCGCATCTGCTGGGCAGGCGTTATCTAAGCTGGATAGCGATTTAGCCTCGGTTTCTAGTGCCAGATCCGATTATGGCGCAGTCAGTAATCGGCTCACAGCAAGCGCCGCCAATTTGCAAAACCGCGCAGAAAACCTTTCCGCAGCAAAAAGCCGGATTGCAGACACAGATTACGCAGCCAGCACTGCAAACCTAGCGCAGCAACAAATCCGCACACAAGCCAATACAGCCGTGCAGGCGCAAGCAAACGCAGCCCCACAACAAGTATTGTCTTTGCTTAAATCCGCCTAGGTTTAATTTGCAACGGTGCTGATCCATAAACCTTATCTAGGTAAAGCCTAGATAAGCGCCAGTTCATCTTGCACCACACAATTGCGGCCCGATGTTTTGGCAATATAAAGCTGAATATCTGCGCGCTGATACAGATGGCTTGGGTCTGTACCATTAGAAACTGCAACACCAACACTCACCGTCACAAATTCAGAGATCGTTGAGGCTTGATGTGGCATTGCTAATGCTTGCACCGTTTGCCTGATGCGCTCCGCCACCACATACGCGCCTGCTAAGGTTGTTTCTGGTAACAAACAGGCAAACTCTTCACCACCGATGCGGGCAGTTAAATCAGCGGGGCGGCGTAGCTCGGTAGTAATCACACCAGCAATACGTCTTAGGCACTCATCCCCTGCGGGGTGTCCATAGCTATCGTTGTATCGCTTAAAAAAATCCACATCGATTAAAACCAAGGAAAGTTGCCCACCCTGCCTTTGTAATCGCTGTGCCTCTTGTTTTAAAGCCTCATCAAAATGACGACGATTGGCTAGCCCAGTTAAAGCATCGGTAATTGCAAGACGATGCAAAAGCTCTCGGGTGCGCTTCATTTCAAGCTGATTGCGAATACGCGCCTTAATACTCAATGCTCGGCAAGGCTTCACAATATAATCAGCACCGCCTACGGCAAAGCCTTTTTCTTCTTGCTCAGGATCGCCCAAAGATGTCACAAAGATTACAGGAATATTGGCACAAAGAGGATCATCTTTGATTCTTTCACAAATGGCATAGCCATTCATATCCGGCAGCATCACATCTAATAAAATGAGATCCGGCTTAGGCAACTCTTTCAGTGCAATTAATGCATCATGGCCGCTTACGGCAAATCTCAGCTCATATTGATCATCCAGCATGGCTGCCAACATTTCAATATTACTAGGCTCATCATCGACAATAAGAACAATAGGCTGGTGAATCAAGACAAGCTCCAATACATTAAACGGCTTCAAACTTGGTCATAAACTTTAAGAGCCCGATGCTCCACGCTCATTAACTTAAATAACTTATCCAAAATTACTTTTTATATCAAAGGATTGCAATGCATTCCTTGCCGCTTGAAAATCTAACTGATCCAAAGCTTGTGCCATCACCAGCGCCTTACTTTTATTAAGCTTACGCAAGCTCGTTTGTAGCTCTAAAAAGCACTTACGCGCACGCAAACTTCTTACCCTAAGCAGCTCGTCTAGCTCACTCACTCTTACCAAGGTAAGCTCTTCGCCGCCACTTGGCACTTCAACAAGCAACTCATCCGAGCCCTTCTCTCCTAGCCAAGCATCAATACTTGCCACCACCACGCCCAGTGCGGTGTTTAACTCAGTCAGCAAGGCATCTACCTCGGTATGCCCAAGGTGCAGCTGATCTTCTAATTTTTGAGCTAAATGATAGACAGGTAAAGCTTCTAATGTACCAGCCACGCCTTTAAGAGAATGAGCCAAACGCTCCGCCTCAAACAGCTCCCCTTTCGTGAGCAATAGCAGTAGCCGTGGGGCTGTATCGGCGTATTGATCACGCAGCCTAGGTAACATGCGTTTTAATAATGCCAAACTACCTAAACGCTCTAAGGCCTTATCTAAACCAAGCCCTGCCAGCTCGGGCAGGGCCTCTGCTACATTATCAGTAGCGAATAACAAGTTTGTGTCGCTCACATTACTTCCTATCCAACGTAACAAGACTTTCAACAAATGCTGAGGATTGATGGGTTTTGCCAGATGGTCATTCATTCCTACTTCTAAGCAACGACGGCGTTCTGCATCCATGGCATGTGCAGTTAAGGCAATAATGGGTAAATCTACTGGGGATAATTTCATCCGAATAATGCGCGTTGCCTCCATACCATCCATTTCAGGCATTTGCACATCCATTAAAATCACATCGTATTTTTTTTGCTGCTGCAAAATAAGATCAACCACCTCACGCCCATTCTCAACGGAATCCACTACCGCGCCTAAGGAGCTTAATAGAGCCGTACTCATTTCACTTAATAATGGAGTATCTTCTGCTAATAAAATACGCATCCCCAGTAATGGCTCAGATTTAGGGGAAAGTATCATTTTTGAAATGGCAGCGTTGTTTAATTCCAAACTAGATTCTATTGTCGCATATAGTGAATGCGCAATAATAGGTTTACTTAAAGAATAAACAGGAGAATGCGGACCCCAACGGTTCATTATTTCATCATGACTTAATACAGAGGTCAGAAAAACCGTCGCCATTTTTGCACGGATATCCCATATTTTTTGCACCGCCTCTATATTCGTATTTTCTAATACATAAGCATCAATAATGAGCACATCATAAGGCTGCTGCACCCTTTCTAGCTCCTGCACTACTTCAACAGCAGTGCAAACACTTTTAACTTGCACGCCCATTTTATCTAAATACAAACACAACTGAATTCGTGTTGCCGTATGTGCTTCGGCCAGTAAAACTCGGCGCCCTAAATATTGAGGGATGAGCATTGCAGCTTGATTACTTTGTTTTAAACAAAGTGAAAATTTAAAACTAGATCCTCTTCCAAGCGTGCTATCAACACTAATCCCCCCACCCATAATATGCGCCAACTGCTGGCTAATCGCCAATCCTAGGCCCGAGCCACCAAAGCGCCGAGTGGTGGATGAATCTGCCTGAGTAAAAGGCTGAAACAAACGGTTTAATACCTCAGGACTAATTCCAATTCCTGAGTCATGGATACTAAAATTAAACTCAAATTCTTGATTGCCTTTATTACAACAAGACACCGCTAATTCAACCTCGCCCGACTCGGTGAATTTAATCGCATTATTAATTAAATTAAGTAATATCTGCCCTAAGCGCAAAGAATCACCAATCAGCCACTGAGGTGCATTCACATCCACACTATAAACCAGTGCCAATTTCTTTTTTTCTGCCTGAATAACACCAACACCCGCTAGATTTTCTAGTAAGAGAAACAAATCAAATGGTGACTCTTCTAACTCTAATTTACCCGCTTCTATTTTTGAAATATCCAAAATATCATTAATCACCCCAAGCAATAAATTAGCCGATGATTGCACCTTTGCCAAGTAATCTCGTTGCCTATTGGCGAGAGGCGTATCAAAGAGCAAATGGGTATAACCCAGAATTGCAGTTAAAGGCGTTCTTATTTCATGACTCATATTGGCTAAAAAATCGCCTTTAACTTGCAAAGCGGCTTCTGCCTGATCCCTCGACACAACTAATTCTGCTGATTGAGCCCTTAATAAAACACTGGCATTTCTAAATACCAATAAGCTTTGTGCCATAACAGAAATTTCGTCTCGACCACTGGTATTAATTTCCACATCCAAATGCCCATCGGCAATATTCTGCATATTGCTAGATAAATTGACTAATCTGGAGCTAATCCTCCTTCTGATATAAATAGAACCAATTCCAAGTGATATCAGCAAACTAAAAAATGTAAGCCCAGCCAAAAGCCATGTACTTTTAGTTAATCGCTGTGATAGCGTTGACATTTCTCCATTTAGCTCATGTTTTAGTGCATATTCAGTTGATTGTGCTTGATTAACGAGTAATTGAGTAGCCATCTGATTTTTTATAATAAGCTGCTGTAATTCATTATCTAACTTAATTTTTTTAAAGCTAACAGAAAATACACCATCTTCTGCCTCGGCTAAAAGAATCAGACTATATAGCTCACGATGTAAATTTTTCAATTCATCGCTATGTTTAATTTCAAGCAATGTTTTTTTAGCCTTAGCCGTAGCCTGCTCAAACATTTTTTTTATTTCTTCTAAGCGAATTAAACTTTGGGCATTGGCAGCTTGGGCAATTAAACTAGCTAGCAACACCACATCCCCCCGAAAATGCTGCACAGCACTTAAAGATGCCACCTGCTCAGCGACTAAAACCACCACGGCATTGGTGGAATCAAGCGTGATTTGATCACTGCGTGAAATCATTTTTAGAGTGGTTTGACTAATTAAGGGCACTAAAACCGCATCAAATATCGCCACCGATCGTGCAACCTCCCGTCTTACATCAAGCAAAGGGCGATGCAAACTTGCCGCTAAGTTTTTTCCAGCCTCTTGGGCTAAGGGATCAGCGTGCAGTAAATTGGCTTGCATGCCCGCAAGTAAGCTCATACCCCGTTTTGCCAAGCCCGTTTCACCTTGCTCACTAACCACCGCGGCCAAACGAAAGGCCTCAGCCCGCGCCTGTTGTAAGGCATGCAATTCTGAAAATTCGGTATCAATCAAAGAATGGACGGAGGCACCTGCAGCAATCGATGCTCGCCTAGTTGCCGAGAGCAAATCTGCATTTTTAGCCAGCAAAATAGGATCAATCGCCTGCAAAAATCGCTGCTGAGCGTCACCCGTGTTTTGCAAAATAATATTTTTTCGCTCGCTCAACAGCAATTGCTGAATCACCAACTCATCCGTTGGAAGTACATTTTTTGATAATTCAAGTACTAAGGTAGTTAGCGTTTCAGCATCTTTTGTGCGGCTCAAGGCCAAAGCATCAATTTGCTTAGGTAGATCTGATAGCGCTAGCTGAACGCGGGATAAGGCGCTGTCTCGGGCTGGCAAATTTTGGGCATTCGCAAGGCTAGCTAGCGCGGATGAAAACTCCAAGCTACTGGCCTCTAAACGGGCGGAAGCAATCGCTGCAGGGAAACTTTGCTTAGAAACCACCGAGTACGTGCTGTCTACAGAATGAAACGCCCATAAAGCAGCGCCCGATGCAAATAACGTCGTTGCAGCAACCACACCAAAGGCTAAGCGAAGGCGCAGCGCAATCGACTGCCTGAATAATCGTTGTTGTGTGGGCATTACCCCCATCTCCAGCAAAACAGCCTAGGTTTCATTTCACTTTCTTGAATATTAATCTACCGAATAGAAACATTCTTTAAAATTTCCAATACCTTACATTCAAATGAGATATATGATTTTAAAATCATCTTTACATGCGCTATGACGTCAATTATGTGTAACCGTTATCTGGAGCCAAACATGCTAAACGCTTCGCTTATGTTCGCAAATATTCCCAGCAAGCAACCATCATTACGGGCAGCATATGAAGCTTGGCTTAACGCTCGCGCAACACAGCCTAAAATTGAAAAGCAAACTAATGCTAATCAATTAAGAGTGGGTATTGTTGGTGCGGGCATGGCGGGGCTGTATGCGGCTTTATTGCTTAAAAGTCGGGGGATAGATTGTCATTTATATGAGGCACACCCCACTCGATTAGGCGGGCGCGTGTATACCCATCGCTTTAATCATGAACCCAATCAGTATTTTGAAGCGGGTGCAATGCGCTTGCCAGAAACCCCTGAGCAACAGCCAGTATTTGATCTAATTGGCTTTTTAAATGAACAAGGTGCTCCCGAATCTAATATCGAGCTTATTCCTTATAATTTATATGATCCAAGTGGCAACTTAGTGTATGTCAATGGCAAGCGGGCTTTTAGTGGCTCCACGATGACTTTGGATTACGCCAATCAGCATCCAGAAGCGCTTGGCTTTAAGCTGCCACCCGATGAGTGTAACAAAACAGCCTCACAGCTACTTGATGAAGTGCTGCAACCCTTTTTCGACTTACTAGAAGTCGATTTCGACTTAGGCTTTGCCAAAATTGTGCAGTACGATAATTACTCGCTCTATACCTATCTAACAGAAATTGCAGGCTGGAGTATGGAGAAAGTTAATTATGTAGAGGTCATGACCTCGGCCACCAATCAGTTTCACAGCAGCTTTACCGAGCTGGTGATTGAAAGCATGGATTTTTCTGGTGCTAAATGGCGCACCATTGCCAATGGCATGGATAGGTTGCCTAATGCTTGTGCCCAGTTAATGGGTGAGGACGCCATTTCAATGGATACTCCTGTTCGGCAAATTGAAAACCTGACGGATGGCCGCGTTGCGGTGCATTACGGTGATGTGGGCGAATTCGCCATTTTTGACCGCGTTATTATGGCAATTCCGCCTGCGGCACTGCGCATGATAGACACCCCTCAGTGGTCTCCCACCAAGATGCAAGCGATTCGTGCTATGCATTACGAGCCTCTGTATAAAATTGGCTTACGCTTTAAAACGCGTTTCTGGGAGCAGGGAGCACACCCCGCTATGGGCGGGCAGTCTGCCACGGATTTACCGATGCGCTGGTGCGTTTATCCCTCCTACGGCCTTGGCGATTCGGGAGCCGGTGTGCTGCTGCTGTATTCATGGATGAGTGATGCCTACAACTGGCTGCCTCAAAGCCAAGAAGAACGAATACGGCTGGCAATCAGAGATTTACAAAATCTCTACCAAGATACGGTGGATATAGAGGCCGAATTTATCGAATCCTATGATGTGGCTTGGCCATCCGAATGGGCCACTGGGGATGCGATGTTTTTCCCAGGGCAATTTAGGCAGTTATTTAATAGCGCTCGGCAACCAGAGCAGCACATTTACTTTGCGGGAGAGCATTTAAGCGTGCATCACACTTGGATTGTGGGCGCTTTAGACTCTGCGCTACTCGCCTGCCAACAGCTACTGGGTGATGACTCACTCAGCCCATTACGCGCCAGCGCCATGCCTGCCCTCAGCCCACATCAGCACGACTACAGCAAATGTGTCGCCGCCCCCGTGTTGCAGCGCTAAGGATTCCGAAATGTGGACTAAATTAACCATCATCGTAGCGCTGCTCCTCAGCCCTCACCTTCACGCCGAAGAAGAGCCCGCCGCCGAGCCACTTAAAGCCATTGGCTCTTGGAGCATGCTGAGCCAGTTTAAAGATTATGAAAAACCTTTCTGGACCGAGCAACTCCCCAAGCAAAGCCAAGGCAGAATCAAAGTAAGCCTCAACGCGTTTAATGATGTGGGCTTAAAAGGCAGCGAAGTCTTGCGCTTGATGAAGCTAGGGATGACTGACTTTGGCACCACCATCTTGGCGTATATCTCCGAGCAAGATCCACGGGCAGAGGCTGTGGATCTTGCTGGGCTAACCATCAATGCTGAGATGGAGCGCAATGTAGTTAACAGCTACCGCCCCGTGCTCGAGCAGTATTTTGAACAAAAGCATGGCATTAAAGTACTGGCGATGTGGCCCTATTCTGCCCAACTCTTAATGTGCAATAGCCCAGTTAAAAACCTAGAGGGGCTAAAGGGCAAAAAAGTACGTGTCAGTATGCGTACCACCAGCGATCTAATCGAAGCCTACGGCGCAATCACGCTCAGTATTCCTTTTGATCAGGTGTATAACAAAATGAAAGATAAGCAGCTAGATTGCCTGATTACTTCGGCGCTAGCCGCCCACACGGCGCACTTTTATCAAGTTGCAACGCATATCTACAATTTGCCGTTAGGCTGGAGCGTGGTGATGCTTGGGGTAAATCAAGCCTCATGGGCAAAGATTGAAGAACGTGATCAAAAAAGTATTGAAACAGGTATCAAAAAGCTCGCGGATGACCTGTGGCAAGCCGCTGATACACAAACGGCCTTGGGGATCGCCTGCAACACGGGGAAAAACTGCAGCCTTGCCGAGCAAGGATCAATGACGCTCATCACCCCCAGCGCAAACGATGAAGCGCGATTAGCCAAAACAGTAAAACAAGTTGTACTTAAGCGCTGGGCCGAGCGCTGCGGCAAAGAGTGTGTGAATGAATGGAATAAAAGCATAGGAAAGTTGCTAAACATATCCTTAGTAGAATAGCTGTGTGCTTTTGATCCCCCGCGTGCCTGACTGAAGTCATGGTTCGCCATGCTTTATCAGCTTTAAAATCGCCGAATAACACAGTATCTTTACAAAACAATGACCGTTAAGTAGCGGTGCACAAAAAATAAGCAGTTCTATTTATCTTCAAATAAACAGCAACTTAAGCACAACATCAACAGCTTATCCACAGCACAGCACTTGGTTTTAGGGGATAAAACCCAAGATATCCACAAGCCCCTCTAGTAAGCTGCAGTGAATCACTCATCTCATCCCTTGGACACCATGCCTATTCTTTTAAACCGCTGCGCTTGGTGCAGCGACGATCCGCTCTACCAAAACTATCACGATTATGAATGGGGCGTGCCGCTGCATGATGATCAAGCACTGTTTGAGTTGTTATGCCTAGAAGGCGCGCAGGCGGGGCTATCGTGGATCACCATCTTAAAAAAGCGTGCTCACTACCGCCTAGTATTTGATGGTTTTGACGCGCAGAAAATGGCCAACTACGACGCAGAAAAAGTCGCTAGCCTGCTGAGCGATGCAGGCATTATCCGTAACCGTGCCAAAGTGGCGGCTTTTATTGGCAACGCCACAGCTTATTTGAAACTTCGCGAAGAAACAGGCTCGTTTGCAGATTTTCTCTGGCAGTTTGTAAACCACCAAACCATCATCAGCCACTGGACAAGCCCTAAAGATGCCCTTGCCACCAGCCCTGAATCGGAAGCCATGAGCAAAGCGCTTAAAAAACGCGGCTTTAAATTTGTTGGCCCCACCATTTGCTACGCTTTTATGCAGGCTAGCGGCATGGTGGATGACCACAGCCCCGATTGCTGGAAGCGTCATCCTAGTTAAGAGCGGAGTAGCAATCAAGTTGAGATAAGAGGCCTCTATGAGGCACTCTTTAAAAATCCAAACAGCAGAAAATTTGAACCCGCAGTCACTTAGAGTTTGAAGCGCCCAACCACCAAGCGCAACTCACCCGCCAGCGCATTTAAATTAGCGATAACAACGCGGGCTTCTTGCAAAGAGGCATTACCCTCTAGTGCCATGGCGCTGATTTTTTCTGCAGAGCGAGCCATTTCAGTGGTTGCCGCTGACTGCTCATTGGCCGACTTAGCAATATCTTGGGTGCGCATAACCACTTCTTGCATCCGCTGGCGAATACTGCGAATTTGTAGCGAGGCCTCACCCGCCAAGCTTGCCCCGCCACGCACAGCACTATACGTGCTGCCCATACTAGTCACCGCCTGCTGCGATTGCTCACGCATGGCACCTATCATTTGCCCAATTTCTACGGTTGCTTGACCGGTGCGTTCCGCTAGCTTTCGCACCTCATCCGCCACCACCGCAAAACCACGCCCCTGCTCACCAGCTCTGGCCGCCTCAATTGCTGCATTGAGCGCTAATAAATTAGTTTGATCCGATATGTCTTTAATTACGCCAACAATGGTACTGATCTGCTCTGAGCGTTTATCCAGCGCATTCATTACAGCGGACAATTCTTCTACATGCGCGGCCACTCGGGCAATTTCATCAGCCACCCGCTCCACTGATTGCGCCGATTCCTCAGATAAATGCCCAGTACTCTGTACAACCTCATCCGCCTCACGGGTATTGGAAGCAATTTGATTAATACTATGGGTAATAGATTCTATGGTGTTTGCTGCGGATGCTGCCATATTACTCTGAGTATTAGCGTCACTAGACAAGGTTTGCGCCAACTCATCAATGCTGCGTACCCCCTCCACCAGCTTCACCGTTTCTTGCTGCACACTCAGAAACATCGTCCTGAGCTGTGACATAAACGTATTGACATGCAAAATAATTTCGCCGATTTCGTCTTGTGACTGCACCGGCAAGCAGATGGTTAAATCCCCATTGCCCTGAGTCAGGCTTTGCATCATGTCGCGTAATCGGGTCAGAGGCTTAGAGATTAAATTACCTAGTAAGGCAGACACCACTACAGCCAGAGCCAACATCACGGCCCCCGTTAGCACCGCGCTTAGTGCCGCCTTTTGCACCGAAGCGGCGATCACATCCGCATTCATATCGGCACAGGCCACATATGGCAAGCCTTTAGAGGTTTTAAGCGGCAAGATAATCGAACGCAAGTGCCCATATATTGGGTCATCTGTTTCTATAAATTGCGCCTTGCCTGTTTGTAAGGCCAACAAGACAGCGGGCTCTTCAGCCGGTACATCACTTGGTTTAAGGTAGAAGTCAAATTGTTTATCGGCAACTTGGGCCTCAGCCATAGAGGCTTGGGTATAAAACACTTTGCCATCGATCACAGTAAAGCCATAGATATACATCACATCCATAAAGTGGGCCGCTTCGGTCAATAAAAGCGATTCACGCCGCTTGGCGGCAAGATCAACCTTACTTCTGTCTGGCAATGTATCGGGGTAATCGCGCCCAATAATATAAACATAGGCTTGAGCCGCAGCGGTCAGCTGGGCATCCACCTTATTTAAGGCCGCTTCACGGGTGAGTATCACTTGCTTAGCAGTGAAAACACCAATGGTTAGAAATGAGACTAGCAAAAAGGCCAGTTGCAATTTGAAGCGCAAATTAATACGCGAAAAAAAATTCATTTATGCCACCCCTATTGTCAACAGCAGCTTTAACGATAGCTTAAGTGCAGGGAGTGGCAAGGTATTAGATTAGACTTGGCTAATTTAATTAATGACTCAATAAAAAAGCAATCGGCACGCCTAGGGGCTGTTAGTGTTTGATTCACAACTGCGCTAAGACGAAAATCCAGCACGGATACTGGATCTCCGACTAAAACCCTCAGAGACGACGACTTACTCAGATCGCTCCTCGGGATTTATCACAAGGCAGCCATTTCTTCCGTGGTAAATAAGCGTGAAATCAAAGACTTTTCAAAGCCCTCTTCCATAGGAATAGAGATTTTCACGCCATTGCCTGCGGCGATATCGCAAGGCTTGCCGCTTTTATCACGCATTTCTGCCAAGGTAATAATCCGATTACCACTTGGGTGAATGATTTCTAGCTGATCGCCAACGGCAAAGCGATTTTTCACTTCGATTTTAGCCCAGCCATCTTTAATACTAATCACTTCGCCCACAAACTGGCTTTGTTTGGCTTTGGAATGGCCATCCAGGTAATTTTGCGCCTCGTGGGTGTAATGACGCTGATAAAAGCCATCGGTGTAACCACGGTTGGCCAAGCCATCTAGATCTGCCAACAGCGCCGGATTAAACGGGCGCCCCGCCACCGCATCATCAATCGCTTGGCGATACACCTGAGCAGTACGCGCCACGTAGTAAAGCGATTTAGTCCGGCCTTCAATCTTTAGCGAATCCACACCAATTTTGCTGAGACGCTCAATATGCTGCACCGCACGCAGATCTTTGGAATTCATAATATACGTACCGTGCTCGTCTTCCAGAATCGGCATCAGCTCATCTGGGCGGCTTTGCTCGGCAATTAAATAGGTTTTATCGGCAGCAGGATGGCGCTCAGCACCACCACAGGCGGCAAAGCTTTGATTCGCCTCTGCCATGGCCTTATTAAAATCAAACTGAATCACTTGTGGTTTTACATCGCCAGCGTCATCTTCCACCGTGTCATTCATTTTGTAATCCCAACGGCAGGCATTGGTACAGGTGCCTTGGTTAGGATCGCGGTGGTTAAAGTAGCCAGATAAAAGACAGCGGCCAGAATAAGCAATGCATAGCGCGCCGTGTACAAACACTTCTAATTCCATATCTGGGCAAAGCTGACGGATTTCTTCGACTTCATCAAGACTCATTTCACGGGATAAAATCACCCGCTCCAGCCCCATCGATTTCCAGAACTTCACCCCAGCATAATTCACCGTATTGGCCTGCACCGAAAGATGGATGACCTGCTCAGGCCATTTCTCCCGCACCATCATAATCAGGCCTGGGTCGGCCATGATCAGCGCATCGGGTTTCATGGCGATCACTGGCTCCATATCCGCTAAATAAGTTTTTACTTTGGCGTTATGCGGCAGGATATTGCTGGCAACAAAGAATTTCTTGCCCCGCTGATGCGCCTCAATAATCCCCTGGCCAATTTGTTCAAGCTTAAATTCATTATTACGTGCGCGCAGCGAATAGCGCGGCTGGCCGGCGTAAACCGCATCAGCGCCAAAATCAAAGGCAGCACGCATTTTATCTAAAGTGCCAGCGGGGAGGAGAAGTTCAGGGGCTTTCATGGGCGTAGTGTCTCGTGCGGCCTGAATTATGCAATTCAAGCGAGGAAAAACCGCGATTATAGCACGGTCTTCTTTGCCTATTTTTTAATCAGCCGCAAAAAAACATCTGAAAACAGCAGCTTAATAGGCTTATCCACAAGCCATCCACGGACTTACAGGGTTATTTATTGGATAATAAAATGCGTTGCTTAAAATTTAAGCAACGCAAAAAAAACCTGCCAGAGCAAGGACTTGGCTAACTTGTCCACAGGACGTACACAGCCTTGTTCGCCCTGAACGGGGATAAGCGGTAGAAATAACGGCTAGAGGCTCAGCGAAACAAGCGCTGAGCCCCAGCTACAGTAGGCCATACAAGGCTAATTTGCTCAGCTTGGCAACAAAACCATCACAATACCAGCGTCTTAAAAATTAGTTCTTTACCAGCAAAACCGTTAGCTTTTTTACCAAGGGCAGCACCAATAAAAGCGTAGGAAATGCAACTAACCAAGACAGGCCCCATGCACTAGGCCATAGCTCAAACAGCCGGTAGCTAAAGCCAACACCACGTAAAGTACTAATCAAAGAAACAACGCAGGTCATAAAAATAGAAAGTAAAAAAGGCAGCACAAAGTGCGCGTACTTAGCCGGAACTTTTAGCCCAGCTTTTGTAGCAAGAGAGGAAGAATTTGAAGATTTCATAGCAGACTCCATAAGCCGAACAAGCAAGCGCCCTCTTTTTGCTAATAGCAAAAGAGACAAGCACCGGACATGTCCGGCGGCTTTGGCGCGTTGATTGACGTAAACGCTTACGGCAAATCAAGAGATGATTTACGCAATTATCATATCAAAACACAAATATCACTGCAATAGACTTACCCATTGTTGAATTTTCCAAGTCCAGCGCTTAATCAACAATGGTGGGGTATAAATTATAAAAACACTATCCCCTGTGCAGCTCACCCAGCCAGCCTCTTCAATCAGGAACGCCTCACCCTCCGCTAACATCACAGTTTGAGGCAGCAATAACTCTCCCAAGTAATGCGATGTAAGTTGCAGGTGCAGCTTGCCATGCTGCACCACAATCTGTGTTCCAGCTCTCAAATAACCACGTAGCATCTGCCCTTTGCGTAATAACTGCTTTTCCATTGCGAAGCTCCCATGTAGAGCAAGCTATTTTATTACGTAGCTAAATGCAAAAACAGCGACAAGATGGGGGTATCTGCTACGCAGCAGAAGCCTAAAATACACGCTGTTATGCTGTGATTTTTAGCCATCTATATCTATGGCAAAGGCATGATTTAAAGCATGATGGTCTTAAGATAAAAAGCAGAGGCAGCTATGGATTATCTTTATCAGCGTTGGGCCGCACATTATCTGGCCGCTATCCTTGCAGGTGCGCTCAAGGTTGGCGAGCGCATGCCATCCCTAAGGGAGCTGATGCGCATGCACGACATCAGCCTCTCTACCGCCTTGCAGCTCTGCCGCCAGCTTGAATCAGATGGCTATCTAGAGGCTAAGCCACGCACTGGTTATTTTGTTCGCCCCCGTATGCAAATCAAACCGGTTACCGAGCCGCAGCTGAATATCGATCCAGCGCAATATGTAGGGATTCATGCCCGTGTATCAGATTTTATTGCGCGAGGTAGGTTACAGCCCATTAAGCATAATTTTTCTGTAGCACGTTGCTCTCCCGACCTATACCCAGGCGAAGCACTTAAAAATGCTGCCATACGGGCGCTGCGGCAAACGCCCAATCTATTTGTTAATGCGGTCCCCAATAAAGGAGAGTTAGCATTCAGATCGGTACTGGCCAAACGTGCCATGAAAATGGGAGTGCTCATCTCACCCGACAAGGTACTTGTCACCCACGGCTGTATCGAAGCATTGAATCTGGCGCTAAGGGCAGTGGCTCAACCTGGCGACACCATCGCGGTAGAATCGCCCACCTTCTATGGCCTATTACAGGTTTTAGAAACCTTAGGCATGCAGGCGATTGAGATTCCCACCAGCCCGCAAACCGGCATTTCTATTGAGGCGCTGGAGCTGGCTTGCCAGACTTACCAAAATATTAAAGCCGTGGTGGTGGTGCCACATTTGCAAAACCCGCTGGGCAGCATCATGCCCGAGGCACATAAAGACCGGCTGGCCGCATTGTGCGAAGCACGCAATATCCCGTTGATCGAGGACGATACCTATAGCGAGCTGGTAAACGATGACATCACGCTGCGGGCAATTAAGGCGCGGGATAAAACCGGCAATGTGATTTACTGCGCGTCGCTACATAAGATTTTGGCCCCCGGCATGCGCTTAGGCTGGATGACAGGTGGGCGCTGGCAGGCACGAATTGAGATGCTGAAATACGCCCAAACCCGCGATAACGAAGCTTGGTCGCAGATTGCTGCTGCAGAATATATGGCATCTAGTGCTTATGATCGGCATTTGCGTCAATTACGCAGCACGCTTAAAACCCAGCGTGAACGCACAGCAGAGGCGATTGCCCGATATTTTCCGGCAGGAACACGGCTAAATATGCCCAATGGTGGGCTAGCCTTATGGGTAGAGCTACCTGGGCAGTTGTCTTCAAAGCGGGTATTTGATGCGGCACTGAACAAAGGAATTTTGATTGCCCCTGGGTTGATGTTTTCAAACTCCAAGCGCTTTGAGCACTTTATTCGCATCAACTGCGGCTGGCCGTTTAGCCCAGAAATTGATCGTGCTTTGCAAAGCTTAGGTGAATTAATTAGCGCCATGAGCAACAACACTGCCGAACTAGCCTACTAAGCCCACTAGGCTTAGATTTCTCTTAGCTGCGCAATTAAATCTTTTAAGGCCTCTTGGGTAACGCCATCTAAGCTAGGTGCTCGCCGCTCAATTTCATTGGCTAAATCAAACAACATCCATTCCATTTCGCTCAGCATAGCCTGCAATTCCGCCAGCATTTCTGGGTCGTTTTCGCCAAAGGCATAAATCATTTTTACATCATCAGGATTTAACCCAGCCTGTAAAATCAAAGAGCGAATACTATCCATACGCTCAAATAAAAAACTTAGCGGAGAGTAGCTCACCCCGCCTGCTTTTACCTGCCCTTCTAGCATGGCATGCAAAGCCATCCACGCTTGCAGCAAGTCCGCAATATGAGCTAATTGCAAGGAAGCATCTTTACTCACCACCGGATAAGTCACCTCATGCGGAGATGAGCGCAGCAAATCACGTAACACTCGCACCGCCGCAGGATCAAAGCGGCATTGATTCAAAGTAAAGAGAACATCCAATCGTGGCAAATCAAACCGGCGTAATACGGCATCAGAAACATCAGCAATGGCAATAATCTGTGCCAGCGAGTGAATCGCTTCTTTACGTAAACCATAGGGATAGCCACTGCCATCTAGCCGCTCATGGTGGTGCAAAATAGCCTGTGCAGCGGCAATAGGAAACTGTGGTAAAGCATGCACCAGTACATAACTTGTAATCGGGTGAACGTGAATATAGCGCCGCTCTTGTGGCGTAATATGGTGGCCCTTGGTGAGAAGCTCTGGATCGGTATGCATCTCACCTAAATCATGGCACAAAGCAGCTAAAGCGAGAGACTCATACTCAGCAGAAGATAAGTCAAGCTGCTGCGCCATCGCATTCGAAACAATACACATTCTAAGTGCATGCTCAAATAACTCAGGCCGCTGATCTTGCATCACCGTTAGCCTAAATCGAATTGGCATCGGCAAAGATAATGCCGCGAGCTGATGCTTAATGGCTAAAGGATCACCCGCTCTAGTCAGCAACCTAGCCAAAGTTGCATCTTTTTCTAGTATTTTTCCAACCTCAAAAGCCAGCTGCCCACCATCAACAGGCCGATCCGTTACCAAGAGTTGGTCGATCGGCGTGGCTAATTTGTGCTTAGCCAAAAGATCAAATTGGCGACTATTAATCTTCGCCCCCTTGGCCAGCAGCTTCATCCCATTGGCGGCAAAAATATCTTGGTCCGCAACCACATCACGGTGATCCCCCATTTGCATAGCTGCACGCACGTAGTGAGGGTTTTCATCGGGCAATTCAGATAACTGAGATAAAGGGTCTGCCGTCATGATGGTGCAATTTAGCAAGAAGACTTCACTAGTCTAGGTTATTTAAAACCTTACAAAAACTTATCTTATTTAAATCAGATTGAATGCCCGATAGCCTTTCCCCATCGTCGCTAATGCCCCTAAATTTTGCTAGCAATAACACGTACTCTTTTACATATAAAAAAACGAGGCATCGCCTCGTTTTTTATCCGCAATCAAAGCAGTGCTTTATATCGCCCAGCGCTCACGAATGCTGGCTTCAATCCCTGCAGCATCTAAGCCACACTCTGCCCATTGCACCTGTTGCTCTGCGTGCTCGATATAACGATCAGGAATCCCCAATTGCAAGCATGGCTTACAGCTAAGCTGCGCCATCATGCTCTCTAGCACTGCCGAGCCTGCTCCACCCATAATCGAGCCTTCTTCAACCGTGACCAGATAATCATGGCTCGCTGCCAACTCAAGAATTAACGCTGCATCAATGGGTTTCACAAAGCGCATATTCACCACAGTAGCGTCTAGCGCCTCGCCTGCCTCTAAAGCCGCAGCAAGCACCGTACCGAACGCGAGGATCGCTACTTTACTGCCACGGCGGCGAACGTCTGCACTGCCCATGGCAATAGCCGTCATGCTGCTTTGCACCTCAACACCTGGGCCAGTGCCACGAGGGTAGCGCACCGCACTTGGGCCATCGTGCAAAAACGCCGTATATAGCATTTGGCGGCATTCGTTTTCGTCGCTAGGCGTCAGCACCACCATATTGGGGATACAACGCAAAAAGGAGATATCAAATGATCCTGCATGAGTTGGGCCATCTGCCCCTACCTGCCCTGCGCGGTCAATCGCAAACACCACGGGTAGATTTTGAATCGCTACATCGTGAATCAACTGATCATAAGCGCGCTGCAAGAAAGTTGAATAGATTGCCACCACGGGCTTAAAGCCCTCACAAGCCAAACCAGCGGCAAAGGTCACCGCGTGTTGCTCGGCAATACCCACATCAAAGTAACGCTCAGGGTATTCTTGCTCAAAGCGCACTAAGCCCGAACCTTCGCGCATGGCAGGCGTGATGCCAAGCAGGCGTTGGTCTATTTTTGCCATATCACACAGCCAATCACCAAACACCTTGGTGTAGCTGACTTTGGTGGCTTTAGCCCCCAACATGCCGTCTTCTTTTGCAAATGGGGTCACTGCGTGGTATTTCACCGGATCAGCAACCGCTTTTTTATAGCCCTCGCCCTTACGTGTCACCACATGCAGAAACTGTGGGCCTTTTAGCTGCTTGATGTTCGCCAGTGTTGTAACCAGCGTATCTAAATCATGGCCATCGATGGGGCCAATATAATTAAAGCCAAACTGCTCAAACATCGTACCCGGTGTCAGTAGACCTTTGACGTGTTCCTCACCTTTTTTGGCGAGTTCTTTTAAAGGCGGTACAACATCTAGCACACGGCCAGAAGCACTACGAATCCCGTTATAAAACTTACTAGAAAGCAATTTAGACAGGTAATTTGTCAGCGCACCGACATTCGGTGAGATCGACATTTCATTATCGTTCAGCACCACCAGTAGATTCACATCACGATCACCCGCATTATTGAGCGCTTCAAAAGCTTGACCAGCGGTCATTGCACCATCACCAATCACGGCGATCGCATGGCGATCCTCACCTTTTAGCTTCGCCGCTTCAGCAAAACCTAAGGCAGCAGCAATCGAGGTACTGGAATGACCCACACCAAAGGTGTCGTATTCGCTTTCTTCGCGCTTAGGAAAAGCAGCCAAGCCGTGCTGTTTACGCATGGTATGCATACGCTGACGACGACCGGTGAGAATTTTATGTGGATAACTTTGATGGCCAACATCCCAAACCAAACGGTCATACGGCGTGTTAAACACGTAGTGCAAGGCCACCGTCAGCTCAATAGCTCCTAAATTAGAAGCAAAATGTCCGCCCGTCTGGCTTACCGAATCTAGTAAACAATTGCGTAACTCGTTGGCTAATTGTGGCAGATCATCTCGGGCTAGCTTTTTTAGCTCGGCAGGACAGGCAACCGTGTCAAGTAAGGGATAACTCATCTCTAGCTTCTTCATATTTTTTATGCGTTCCACTGTAAAACCAGCCAGCAGACGCAATTTATGGGCTGCGGCAAGCTGTTCTTTGCGCGTTTGTTAAGCACAACGATTTAAGGGGTGCAACTAACTAGAACGCTCCACAATAAAATCCGCCAGCATGATCAAGTAGCGTGCTTTCTCACCAAATGGTGCAATCGTTGCCAAGGCATCGGCCTTCAGTTCGGCAGCCTTCTCTTTTGCCGCAGCTAAGCCCAGCAAAGAAACATAGGTCGGTTTATTATTGGCCGCATCTTTACCTGCAGTTTTACCCAAGGTTGCCGAATCAGCTTCCTCATCCAAAATATCATCAACCACTTGAAAAGCCAGCCCAATACAGCGCGCGTAGTGATCTAATCGGCGTCTATCCTCATCACTGATCGCTTCGCCACAATAAGACCCTAATAACACTGCGGCCCGAATCAAAGCACCGGTTTTTAAGCCGTGCATCCGTTCTAGCTCAGGCAAGCTCAAGGCTTGACCCACGCTGTAAAGATCAATCCCCTGCCCGCCGCACATGCCTAAGCTACCTGAGGCGCGGGCTAAGATATTCACCATCGTGAGTTGATCGCTCGCCGAATCGGCAAGGGTATACATAGAAAGCAGATCAAACGCCACAGTCTGCAGCGCATCCCCTGCCAATAAAGCCGATGCCTCGCCAAAAGCCACATGACAGGTAGGCTTGCCACGGCGTAACACATCGTTATCCATCGCGGGCATATCATCATGCACTAGGGAGTAAGCGTGGATCAGCTCCACCGCTGCGCCCGCATATTGCAAGCGCTCTAGAGGTGCATTCACGACCACACCAGCGGCAAACGCCAGTAATGGGCGAACGCGCTTGCCACCATCCAACACGCAATAACGCATGGCCTTATGCAGCTCTGCCGGTAGGACATCTTGTGCAGGTAAAACAGCCGCAAGGGTTTGTTCCATCTGAGACTGGACGCTTTGCATCCAGTGGTTAAATTCTAAAGTCATTTATGCATTATCCGCAGGGAAGGGCTTGAGTTCTGCGCCTTCAAGCACTCGAATACGTTGTTCTGCGTCTGCCAATCGGCTTTCGCAAAACTGCAGTAATTCTGTGCCGCGCTTGTAAGTAGTAAGAGCAGTTTCTAGCGGCAAATTGCCCGCTTCCATTTCAGCAATCAAGCTCTCCAACTCTTGGAGGCCTACTTCAAAGCTCTCGGGGGGTTTAGTTGCTTTCGGCATACGCTAACTTTCCCGAATAAAGTTGTAAACGATAGTCCTCAGGGACTACCCAGTCAATCTTGATAATTACGGTTATCTAAGCGCCACTACCGCCCATCAAAAATAGGCGAGTTGCCTCTCATACCGCAATTTATAGCTAGCAGAGCAGGCAAACAGCTTAAATTCTTTCAACAGACTGAAATGAACTCTTACAATAGTCAATACAAACTGCGCCAATTTTACCTCAAAAATTATTTATAAAATATTCGAGTTAGAATAAAGCGCTATTTATTTATGGTTATCTCAATGCGTATTGCCTATTTGATCCTTTGCCACGCCCATCCAGAACAATTAGGCAGGCTTTGCCAGCAACTTCAGCATCGTGATGCACGCATTTATATTCATGTGGATGGCAATACCGCGGATCAAACCGTGCAGGCCATGCACGCCAATGTGCCTGATGGGGCTCAGTTTATTCATCGGCAAGCTTGCCGCTGGGGTGGTTTTTCATTGGTCAGTGCCAGCCTTGAGCTTATTAGGGCCGCACTGAAAGATGGTTGTGATTATTTAGTTTTGCTTTCTGCTCAAGATTTTCCACTTAAAACGCATGAGCAGATTGTGGCAAAACTCAGCGGGCACGCAGGTTTTATTGAGTTTCGCCGCCAACCCGATCCCCATTTTGATATCCGTTACCGCTATCAAAGCTATCATCCTGAGCGGCTTAATGGCCGTTTAGCTGGCAAATTATTACAAAAAATACAGCGGCCTTTAAACCGACTCGGCTTATTCAAGCGGCCATTACCCCCGCCATTAAAGGCGATTTACTCGGGCTCGCAATGGTGGTGCTTATCAGCAAACGCCTGCCAAACACTGCTTGATTATTGCGAAATTTATCCTGAGTTAATTCGCTTTTTTCGCCACACCTTGGTGCCCGATGAGATGTTTGTGCAAACCGTGTTAATGCACACGCCATTGGCCGATGTGCTGATTAATGATTCTTTGCACTATTTAGAATGGAAAACAGGCGCTTGGTCACCGCGTATTTTTGATCTCAAGGATCTGCCTTGCTTACAAAACAGCTCGGCGCTTTTCGCTAGAAAATTCTCTGTCGATGGCGAGTTAAGCAAGCAATTAAGCCAGTATTTAAGCCCTATATAATTAAGCACCAACTAACAATTCTTACAAAATTAGCCATGCCATTTTATATTTTATGCCCGATAATTAAAAGATTGCATAAACACTGAGAAAAAATATGGGTGCTTTGATTGGAGTGATTGCCCAGGACAATGTGCTAAAAAACATCAACCAGCACCTCAGCCCCCTTATCGAGCAAGGTTATTGCAGCGCAACCTTGCTGCGGGAGCAGAGCACACCCCTTGCCTGCCCTATTCTCACCCTGCACTTACACTTAAATGATTTAAGCGCAAAACGCAGCTTGATCCGGCTAGATTGGGACAAGCCCAATAGCACAAGCATCGCTACCTGCCGCGAAACACTTTCAGTCTGCTGCCGTGGCCTGATTGAAAATACCGAAGAGCTACAAGACAGGCTCGCCATTTTGGGCTATCTGCACGATAAACCCAGCACGGCACAACTTGCCGCAGATCTCATCCATTGGCATTACCGTACCCAACATGATTTACTGCAAGCCGTGCATTTAGCCGCGAGTGAAATCATCGGGGTCTTTGCATTAGGCGTAGTTGCTAGTGATGATCCTGAGCACATCGTTTGCACCTCCAAGCATATCCCGCTGTTTATAGCCCAAGGTAAAAACACGGCAGGGTTTAGCGATCAAGCACAAGCATTGCAAAGCATTGCTCCTGAAATAGTGCGCTTAGAGTTTGGTGATACCGCTAGGCTTAGTAGCCATGACTGCCGTATTTTGAATCAAGAGGGAAGCCCTTGCCAAAGAGTATGTGATGAGGTTCAACAGGCCCAAATAAAGTTACACGGCTTTCATCACTATATGCAAAAAGAAATCAATGAACAGGCGGCTATTTTTGCCGACATTCTTGACCACACCCGCTCTGATGCCAACCTAGCCCAGCTACTTGATGGCGATGCGGCCAGTATTCTTTGCGATGTAGAAGGCGTTACCTTGCTAGCCAGTGGCAGTAGCTACCACGCCTCCCTCCTTGCGCGTTACTGGTTTGAATCTTTGGCTGGCCTACCCTGCTCGGTGGAATTGGCCAGCGAATATCGCTACCGAGAGGCCGTGCAGCACCACAATACGCTGATCATTGCGATATCTCAGTCTGGTGAAACCGCCGACACCATTGCTGCACTTAAATATGCACAAAGCCAAGATCATAAGCACACCCTTGCAATATCAAACGCCTCCCCCAGTACCCTGATGCAATTAGCCCGCTTTCAGTTTTTTTTAGCCGCTGGCCCAGAAATTGGCGTGACCTCCACCAAAACATTCAGCACCCAGCTGCTCGCTTTGTTTCGGCTTGCTCTGAGTTTTGGAAAATTACGCGGCCATCTTACCCCCGCCTCTGAAGCCAGTGCGATTGATGATCTGCAAAGACTACCCCGTGCCGCTAGCGATTTATTCTCCATCACCCCACAAATACAAGAATGGGCACATAGAATATATAAGAGTAAGCAGCTGTTTTTTGTGGGCCGCCATCTTTATTACCCCCTTGCACAGGAAGCGGCGCTAAAGATGCAAGAAGTGGCCTATATTCATTCTTTTGGCTTTCCTGCTGGCGAGCTAATCCACGGCCCACTAACCATGGTAAACAAAGACTTACCCGTCATTGCCTGTTTACCTTGGAACCGCTTAACTGAAAAACTACTGGCTAATTTACAAGAAGTACGTGCGCGCGGTGGCGAATTATTTATCTTATCCGATACCGGATTAGCCTCGGCGGATCACTTTAATGTGATTTGTATGCCGCATAATTTGCACGACTTAACCCCTATTCTCTACGGCATAGCCTTACAAACTCTTGCATATGAAACTGCAATACTGCAAGACAATGAAATAGATTCACCAAGATTTTTAAGTAAATCAGTAACAAAAATATAAGAAAAATTAAGTTTAAAAAATAATGACGACAGCTAAGATTAAACAAAATAATTTGATCGGTAAGTCGTATTTTTTCACTAATTTTTTGTCATAACAATGCAATGCAATAGTCATATTCTTCGCCGTTTTTCTACCTCACATTGATCTAGAGACGCCCGATGAGAATGACCACGCAATTAAAATGGGTGAGTAGCCTAACTGTAACCGCCTTGGTTTTTCTTGCTGGCTGGATGACTTGGGAAACCAAAGCGCTAGCCCATGATTTTCAATTTAATCGCGATAGCCAAAATGCAGTGACTGCACTGAATAAAATTCGCAACACCATGTTGATTATTTCACGGCTAGATCCACTTGCAGATACCGCTGCCAAACAATTAAATAACGCAGAGCAAGCAGTCTTAGCGGCCCTCCCCAGCATTAAAAACCAACTTGCCAGCGCTGAACAAAAGAAACTAGATATAGCCCTTGCTGAGCATTGGAGCAACTATCTCACCCAATTCAAAAGTGCCGTTAAAATTGCGGCAAACAGCCCACAAGACGCGTTAAGCATCCCAGAACAAATTTATAAAAATGATTTAGAGCCTACTTTAACCACCATAAATCAATTAGAAACCGGCCTACAAAGCCAATCACAAGCCGCCAATCAAGCCATTGATGCCCACATGACTCAACTTTTACAGGCCGTGCTTCTCCCGCTGTTATTTAGTGCCTTACTGATCGTGGCCAGCCAATTGCATTTTGCCCGCAAACTTAAACAGCGTTTAAATGCCATGGCCATAGAAACAGCAAGGCTAGAAACCGGTGATTTAACCGGAAGAATGGCAGAAACCCCAGATGAAATGGGCGAATTAGGCAGCGGGATTAATCGCTTTTTAAACCAACTGGAAATCACGCTACAAGAAGCACGCCAAGCCTCACAACTTTCCCGCGATGAAGCCAGCCACGTCACTCATCTGGCCAAAGCCAATCACGAAGGCGCTACGCTACAAACCGATCATTTGCTAGAAATTGGCTCAAGCAGCGTATTACTGCAAGACTCTATCAGCCATATTAGTCAGCAAGCAGTTCGCACCGCCAGTATTAGCCAGCAATCTTTACATAGCGTGCAAGCAGCCAATTCGGCAGGCCAAGATTCAATGCTCAAGCTAGAAGCGCTGACTTGCGATTTCAGCCAAATTGAAACCGCCATGCAGGCCCTAACCGGCGCAATCTGCCAAATCGTTAGCGTTGCAACTATGATTGAGGATATTGCAGGGCAAACCAATTTACTTGCCCTAAATGCCGCCATTGAAGCCGCCCGAGCAGGCGAGCATGGTCGTGGCTTTGCGGTAGTGGCAGATGAAGTACGTAAACTCTCACATCTAACCGCAGGCTCTACCCAAGATATTCGCCGAATTCTTAAAGACACCCAAACCCGCAGCAAAGAAACACTGAATGCGATGCAATCTGCCGCATCTCGGGTAACAGAATGCCAGCAAGACAGCCATACCATTAGCCATGCTCTGGGCGAAATCAATCTAGCAGCCAGCCAAGTCAATAATATGATGGAAACGATTGCCAATGCGGTGGAGGAACAAAATAGCTCAAGCGAAGCCATTAACGAGCGCTTGCGAGATATTGGAGGCAATGCATTAGCAAGTAGCCAGCGCAGTGAGCAGATGCTCAGTGAAATGAACGAGCTCACCCATGCGGCAAATCATCTAGATACACAGCTGGCTTTTTTTCAATTTCGCCGCCATGCACACAATAATAAAGATCATCGACGTATGATCAGTAAAACCCAAACTCCGCATGGTTTACCTTTAGCTGCTTAAACAAAAAGCCCCCAGTGTTGAAGATCTGGGGGCTTTGTTTAACGACGTATTTTTATGATAAATCGGGCAATTTGCAAGAGGCCCATGCCAATCGCAAGGTGTTTTTTCCAGCCTTCAGAGCGTAAAGCCAGCCTAGCTAATTTAAGCCAGCCTAAGATGCCCGCTTGAGGCTGGCTCATGGCTAAGCCCTCTTGCAGCACATTCATAGGCTGGGCCAAGGCTCTTAATTCTTGCCTCAGCTCTTGGCGCTGCTGCTCTGCCTTTAACTGCAAAAACTGCTTACGGTAGAAGCGCGCTAGTTTCATGCTTCATCCTCAGCCGTTTGGCGCAATAAAGCCTTGCGATCTCTCGCCAACTCAGCACATGTGGCTGGAAATAAATCAGCCGCATGCTTTAAGCGATAGCGCAGCCAACACAGGCAAGCCAAGGCACTGCCGCCGTAAACCAGCATCAGCCCAAGCGCAACTGCAATGCGATGACTATCCCAAAAGATAATCAACAGTAACACCGCAGCTAAGGCAAGGCTTAATCCACCCAAGACCGCCGCCAGTATGCCTAAAATTAAATGGCCCAGAAAACGCTGCGAAGCATCTTGCAGCTCTAAACCAAATAGCTCTAGATGAGTACCTGCCAAGCCCACAGCCTGTGCTAAAACACGCTGGATACCTGCCAAATAGGGCAAGGCCACAATTAGCGGCGCGAGATCAGCATGCCTACCAAAGCACCTACAGCAGCAGCCACGCCAATGGCTTGCCAAGGGTGATCGTGTACATATTCATCAGTGACTTTTGCAGCTTGCTTAGCCTTTGCCACCGCCACTTGTTCAACTTCAACTAAACGTGTTTTAGCGGAGCGCAAACGCTCAACAGCTCGTGCATACAGCGCCTCAGCATCTTTACCCCCCGCTTGCGAGGCCTCTAGCAAAAGCTGTTCAGCTTCTTGTAAAATATCTTGGGATTGGTCGAGTAAAGTTTCACTTTTGGTATTCATAAGAAAAGCTCCTTAGAACTACGTGAGAAAAAGACTGACACTGCATAGAATTACTTTTAAAGCAAAAGTTCCATTTACTTGTAATACATGACAACCATAGCAAATAAACATCATTCACGACATATACAAAAATTACGAATAAATGCAGCGGGCTTTATATAAATAAAAAGCATTAATAAATAATTTCATTATGCCAACTTATTTTATTTTTTTCGACTTTTTTATCGTAAATAAAAATCGTTTTAAGCCTCATCAGCAATCAAGAAAAACGCATTGATAAATCTATTGCTTGAATATCTTTAGTTAATTTACCAATCGAAATTCTTTGCACGCCCGTTTCCGCGATCTCGCGCACCGTGTTTTCATCCACGCCGCCAGAGGCCTCTAAAACTGCGCTCTGCCCAGCCAAAGCCACCGCCGCACGTAAGTCAGTTAAATTCATGTTATCTAATAGCACCGACACTGCCCCTGCGTGCAAAGCCTGTTCTAACTCATGAATAGTTTCTACTTCAATTTGGATCGTTACATCGGCTGGAGCCAACTTTACTGCTGCAGCCAAAGCAGCCGCAATACTGCCCGCCGCCATAATATGGTTTTCTTTAATTAAGATGCCATCATATAAACCAATCCGCTGATTGAGGCCCCCGCCCACCGTAACTGCATATTTTTGCGCCAGCCTTAGCCCAGGGATTGTTTTACGCGTGTCATGAATCTTGGCCGAGGTATGTGCCACCAAATCTACATAACGGCGCGTCTCAGTAGCCACCGCAGAGAGGGTTTGTAAATAATTAAGCGCACTACGCTCGGCAGTCAGTAAGCTACGTGCTGGGCCAAGAATAAGGCAGAGCACTTGATCTGCCGCGATACGCTCGCCTTCTTCCACCATCCACTGTACTTGCACCTCATCATCTACTTGGCGGAACACTTCATCAAACCAAGCCCGCCCGCACAATACCGCACTCTGCCTTGCAATCACCGTGGCACTACTTTGGATATCTGAAGCAATCAGCATGGCCGTCCAATCACAGCGACCAATATCTTCCTGTAAGGCTGCAGCAACGTGAGAGGCGATGAGGTGTGAAGCAGGAATCATTGTTTTTCCAATCGTGGTTCAATTTAGGGTATTTATTAGAAACTTTGCAAAACATTATGGCATTAAATAGGAAGCTGTAGCGGTGCAATAGCCGCCGCTAATTCGGCGCGAATCCTCGCCAAACCCAGCGCAGTTTGCGATTCAATTCTGAGCGTTAATACTGGTGTGGTATTTGATGCCCGAATCAAGCCAAAACCATCGGCATATTCAATCCGTAAACCATCAATCGCAAAAATACGTAAGGCCAGCGGAAACACGGCTTTTTTAGCAATCTCAGCCACCAGTTGATGGCCATCTTGCGCCAGGCTCACTTGTAATTCTGGGGTAACTAACGATCTAGGTAAAGCTTGCAGAGCCTGTGCTAAATCTTGCTCTGACATCATGTGTAAAAACTTCGCCCCAGCAAACAGTGCATCATCATCGGGCCAATCATTAAAGGCAAAGTGCCCAGACAACTCACCCGCCACCAGCGCCTTTGTGGCCTGTAAATGGCGCTTCATATGTCCATGCCCCGTTGGAATCGCCTCACAACTACCGCCTTTGCTCCTCACCCAATCTGCAATCAGACCGCTCGATTTTACATCGTAGAGAATGTGCCCAGGCTGCTTGGCTAAGGCGGCTGCAGCAAAAAGCATTAATAGCCTATCGCCTGCAATGCTATCGCCATGCTCTGTTACTACACCTAAGCGATCCCCATCGCCATCAAATGCCAAGCCTAAGTCGGCAGCATGTGCTACGACGGCCCGTTTTAAATCAGCCAGATTTTCTTCTACCTGTGGGTCGGGGTGATGGTTGGGGAAAGCACCATCCACCTGACAATACAGCTCAATCACCTCACAGCCCAAAGCGCGATACAACGCTGGGGCAAACGCGCCTGGCACGCCATTCCCACAATCCACCACTACCTTAAAAGACCGTTGCAGAGGAACAGCCGCCGCCACAGCAGCGTAATAAGCTTGGCAGACGTCTAAAGGCTGAACTTGGCCTTGACCCGCAATAAAATCATCGTTTTCTATACGCTGGCGTAAGGCTTGCAAAGCCTCGCCATCAATGGTTTCACCCGCTAAGGTCATTTTAATGCCGTTATAATCACTAGGATTATGGCTGCCAGTAATCATTACACCAGAACCATTACTATACTGACGGGCCGCAAAATACAGCAGGGGCGTAGCTGCCAAGCCCATATCCAGCACCGTGATCCCACTAGCAACTAGCGCATCAATTAAAGCGCGCGCTAAAGCGGGGCTAGAGAAGCGGCCATCTCTGGCCACCGCAATTTGCTGCACCCCCTGTGCATGCGCTTCCGCCCCCAATGCCAGCCCAACAAAATGGGCTACCTCGGGGGTGAGTAATGAGGTTTGAGCACGAATATCGTAGGCTTTAAACAGACCATGAGCTAAGACGGGCACAAGCAAATCCCTTTAACGAGGCAACGGTAAATGGCACTGAAAAAAACGATGCAGTGTTTCTGGTAACCATTGCAATTGCCCAGGAATAGCACCCGACACAAAGCCAACGTGTCCTCCTTCCAAGGTTTGCAATAAGGTAACGCTATTTGATACCTCTGCTGGCAAAGGCAAAGATTCAAACGGTACAAAAGGATCGTTTTTAGCATTGATAATTAAGCTAGGTAAGCGAATCAAAGGTAAATAAGGCTTACTGCTGGCCTCTTGCCAATAATGTTCTACGCTTTTAAAGCCATGTATCGGAGCCGTCAATAAATCATCAAATTCACGCAAGGTATTTACGCGGCGTAAGCCCTCTTTATCTAAAAAAGGATTATCAACCAGCTTCAGCTTAGCAAAGGTCTTCTTACGTAAGCTGCGTAAAAATTCACGTGTGTACACGCGGCGATTAAAACCCTGATCCAAGGCCTCACCCGTGGCCGCTAAATCCATCGGCGCACATACCGCAGCGGCGGCATCGATCACTGCCGCTGCCGCATCGCCCTGCTCTCCCAGCCACTTTAATAAGGCATTGCCTCCGAGCGACACCCCTACTGCAAAAATAGGCACATCTGGATTTTGAGCGCGAATCCGGCATAGTACCCAATCAATTTCGGCCGAATCCCCCGCATGATAAGCCCTAGGCAAGCGATTTAGCACATTGCCACAGGAGCGAAAATGCGGCACCACACCACGCCAACCAAGCGGATACAAGTAATCAAATAAAGAGGTGGCGTAATGGCTACGCGAACTGCCCTCCAAACCATGAAACAACACCACCAGCGGCGTACCCGCACGGCCATCCACCCAATCCACTACGATCGAATCTAAATCAGGCGTAATCCACGCTTCTCGCCGATAGATAGGCGTTTTTTTCCACATCAAGGTAGCGGGATACAAAGTTTGCGCATGCCCCCCAGGTAGCCATGCAGGGGCTGGATACTCGGTGGTTTCAAAGGGAATGGCACAAGACATAGCGATAAGAAGCCTAAATAAGAACTTGATTAGCTGCTCTACCCAGCACTAGCTGGGTTATTCCCGCGCAAGCGAAAATCCAGTCGCGGTGTAATCCCCCTAGCTCCCCGATAAAAACATTCGAGGATGACGCATTTTTCGTAGGTTTTAGTGCCCATTTTTTTTGCAGAGCAAAGCAGCTAATCAAGAATAATAATGAAATAAAGGGGCGAATAATCGCCCCTTTATTTTACTACAATCACTTACATACTACGTCAATTAAATACTAGAAATAGTGCAAGCACATTTGAGGTTTCAACTTAATCCAAACCACGGCTAGCCAAGTAATCTTCGTAACCGCCCACATAGTAGATATATGTGCCGTCGCCATTGAGCTCTAAGATTTGTGTCGCCAGCGAGCTTACAAAGATTCGGTCATGCGACACGAATAGCAAAGTGCCTTTATATAAATCTAAAGCTAAGTTTAAAGATTCGATCGACTCCATATCCATATGGTTGGTCGGCTCATCCATAATCAACACATTCGGCGTTTCTAAAATCAGCTTACCGTACAGCATGCGGCCTTTTTCACCGCCAGACAGTACCTTAACTGATTTCTTAACATCGTCACCGCTAAATAATAGGCGACCTAGAATCCCTCGGATCACTTGATCATCTGTACCAGGCTGGCTCCACTGCTTAACCCAGTCAAACAGCGTGATGTCTTCTTCAAAATCAGCTTCGTGATCCTGAGCAAAATAACCCAGCTGTGCTTTTTCGGCCCACTTAATCTTGCCGCTATCTGGATTAATCACATCCATCAAAAGCTTCACTAGGGTAGATTTACCCACGCCGTTACCACCAATCACCGCAATCTTCTGACCCGCTTCTAAAATCAGATCTAAATTCTGTATCAAAGGCTTATCAAAAGACTTAGACACGCCAGCAAGCTCAACAGCCTGACGGTGTAGTTTGGCTTTTTCATCCACGTCAAAGCGGATATAAGGATTCTGACGGGAGGATGGCTTCACCTCTACCATAGCTTCCTTAATCTTATCTGCCAGTTTCAAACGGCTGGTAGCCTGACGCGCTTTCGATTTATTAGCAGAGAAACGCGCAGCAAAAGAATTTAACTCAGCTACTTTTTCTTTCGCCTTAGCGTTGTCTGTCAGCAGGCGATCACGTGCTTGCGTAGAAGCAATCATATAATCATCGTAAGTACCAGGGTAAATACGAATCTCACGGAAATCAACGTCAGCGACGTGCGTACACACTTGATTCAAAAAGTGACGATCGTGCGAAATAATAATCATAGTGGAATCGCGCTCATTCAACGCGTCTTCCAACCAGCGAATGGTATTAATATCCAAGTTATTGGTTGGCTCATCCAGCAGCAATACTTCTGGATTAGAAAACAAGGCTTGCGCCAGTAATACACGTAGCTTCCAACCTGGTGCCACATCGCTCATTGGGCCAGTGTGCTGCTCAATAGGAATCCCCGCACCCAACAGCAGCGCACCCGCACGCGCTTCAGCAGTATAACCATCGTACTCGGCCACTTTGCCTTCTAAATCGGCCGCGCGCATATAATCATCTTCGGTGGCTTCTAAATTGGCGTAAATCGCATCGCGCTCAGCCAGCACCGCCCATAACTCAGTATGGCCTTGCATCACCACATCAATCACGCGGCAATCTTCAAAAGCAAACTGATCTTGCTTGAGCTTACCCAAACGAACGCCAGGCTCTAGACTTACATTACCGCCCGTTGGTTCTAGATCGCCACCCAAAATTTTCATAAAAGTGGATTTACCGCAACCGTTTGCACCAATCAAGCCATAACGATTACCGTCACCAAACTTAACTGAAACCCTTTCAAACAAAGGTTTCGCGCCAAATTGCATTGTAATATTTGCAGTACTAATCATGGTTTGTTTGCCCTATTGCTACCCAGATACATCGTTGTATTCTTTAAAAGAAATGGTAATTTACCTGCACAGCGCGCAAGCTCATCGTTACATCACTGATAAAAACTTATAAAAACTGAAATATTTTTTCCGCCTGATCGCGAGTTGGCTCCTGCGCCGCTGCCAGCCGTAAAAAGCCCGTAAAAAAATCCTAACTATGCAGTTTACTCAGCCCAGATGACTGTTAAGGTACAAAACCAACAGCAAGCTAGGGATCGTTCTTTACAGGCAGTGAGTTTGATTTAAGCTACGTTTTTTCTCTTAACGATGCAAAAGCTTCGTCAAAAGTAAGAATATAGATTCTGCCCGCCTAGTTTTATTTCACACTACGCCAACAGAAAGGCGCTGATTTTATCACACCGCAGCGCCGCTATGCCCTTGCCGCACAGCGGAGGGTTTTAGTTTGCTATTTTTCGGTGGAAAAAGAAGCAAGCTGTAGCTTAAGAAAAGCTAACAACACAGCAGCGTTTATGGCAGCGCTGCCGCTGCCGCTTGACTATACTCTGACAAAGAAAATCAAGATGGCTAGCAGGCGGTTTTGATTTTTAAACTATATACTTCTTTAATTTTAAATTACGAGAAGTGTAAAAAACATATAATCAAAGTTTACTTCAATTAAATATGACTCTCGCTGATTTTTAGCCATTTTATAATGCTGCTGTAAACAGTAATACCTTACTTGTAATACAGAACTAGACGCTTTACTCTCAAAACGAATTAGTATCATTGGGTAAAAAAAGATGTTTGACATAAAAGGCCTTGTAAATTCACTCTTTCGCCCCGCCACGCAAGAAGGCGTGTTTGACCTTAAATCAGCAACTATATTTATGGATGAGCTGCCAGAAAGTGATATTTTGCAAGCTCAAATGGAAATCGTAAAAGCGCTGCAGCAGCTCAATCAAAACCCCCAAATCAGCAGTAATGAGCTTTTTAAAACCATCCCCTATCTGGATGAAAAAGCCGGCCCATTACAAAGCCATTTACTAGATATTTACCATGGGCGGATCATCGAAGAAGGTATATCACCCCATCAAGTACTGCCCACCATCTTATCGTTTTGGCAAGAAATGGCCACGGGCTACTTAAGCGGCATCAAGCTAGCAAGCCAAAAAATTAGTCGCACCCAAGACAAAAAGCTGCAGTTATTTACCCTAAGAGCCGTTGAACTCTTTGCCACGCAAGCACGCTATGCCTATTTGCGTCATATGGATCTAGACAATCATATTTGGCGAAACCTGAACCGCTTATATCATTTTGCTGAGCAAAATAATTTTGCAAAAACGCCACAAACCACTTACAGCAGCAGTGAACCTTCAAGCATTCAAGATCATTACATCCAAACGCTTATGTTATCGCTAGCTAACCCTGACAAAGTTCAATCCAGCCAAATTAACCTGATTGCTGCATGGTTAAAAAAATGGAGCCTGCTTATTGAGCTAAAGTCTGAGTTAAAACCGCAACAACACCTATTTGCAATCAATATCACAGGAACAGGCAAACCCAAGCGTATACGCCGAGATATGGTGGGTGAAAACTGGCGTTATTGGTCTACCACCGCCGTTGCCGAGCAAATAACCCTGCTGATTACGCAGCTAAACCAAGGCCAATCCGCAGCCAATCTTGGCTTACCTGAAGAAACATCATCACCTGCCAATTTAGATTTACTGCAAACTCTGAGTAATCTTTGGTCACGCGATGCGCTAACCCCAGTAAGGCAACATGAAAGACAAAACAATACAAAATCAATCCATGTGATTACGGGGATTCAAAAAATAGTCCCATTTATTATGCAACAAACCGCGGCAAGCAGCGCAGACCATTTGGAAGCTCAAAAATGGGAGTTAGCTGATGCAAGCGCGGGGGGCTTTGGCTTGAACTATCACAGCGACACTCCATTAGAAGTAGGCGAGTTTCTGGGTTTAGCCAATATTGGCCAGCACCCTTTTACGATAGGTATTGTGCGCCGGGTGAATCGCAGCCAAAAAGGCATGATGAGTATTGGTGTAGAAACGCTGACTCAAAGCCCTGTGATCGTCACCTTAACCCCTTTACTAACAGAAGATAGCTTTCAGTGTATTTATGCCCCAGAAGGCCCTAGTACTAACCCTGCACGCTTCCTCATTATTCCTAGCGCTTTTTTTACCGAGAACAGAGAATATAAATTCACTGCCCAAGATAAATCTTACCGTATTCGCTTATCCCCAGCGATGGAGCACACCGAGCACTGCGTATTAGCTAAGTTTGCAGTACTTGAAAAACTCTAAAGTGCTTGTGTACCGCGCTTTATCAGCGTTTTTTTAAACATTTTAAGTATCCAAACAAAAAAAGCTATTTTCTATTCAAATTGTTTACACAAGCCTAAAAAAGCTGCTAGAATGCGTTCCTGTCTGAGTTGCAAGACAAAGACACAAAGGAAGTGTGGCCGAGTGGTTTAAGGCAGCAGTCTT
The DNA here is from genome assembly GCF_025352645.1 of Iodobacter sp. Taxonomy (GTDB): domain Bacteria; phylum Pseudomonadota; class Gammaproteobacteria; order Burkholderiales; family Chitinibacteraceae; genus Iodobacter. The sequence goes on from NZ_JANXSO010000036.1 coordinate 44,724, forward strand.
GAAAACTGCCGAGGATGCAAGTCCTCCGTGGGTTCGAATCCGACCGCTTCCGCCAAGATTCAAAAATAAAGCCCCTGATGAAAATCAGGGGCTTTATTCGTTTATGGCAACGTACAATGTCTACCCACCCCCCACCCCACACACACTTAACAAATGCAAAAAACCCCGCCTAAGCGGGGTTTTAATTTCGTTTAAATAATTTAAACGATTAGAAGCCTGTCCATGTACCAACAACCAGACGTTGCATGCTGTCTTTGCTGCTATCGATACCTTGTGCTTGCCATGTGAAGCCCTCAGGCTTCAGACCTGCACCACCCAGTTTAATATAACGATACTGCACAAATGCCATAGTGTTCTTAGACAAATTGTAAGCAAGCTGAGTGCTTAGCTGATCAGCTTTTTTATCACCGGCGCCATTATCCTTTATATGCGTCCAGCCTGCATTCAGAGACAGTTTGTCATTGAAGCTATAGCCAACCTTACCGTGGATTGCGTCTTCTTTAACATCAGTACGATCATATTTGTCATGCGCCCAGTCCAGAGACAAAGTCAAAGGACCAAAAGCACCACGGCCACCCACGAAGAATGTGCTGTCATAACCAGATGCAGACACTGCTGCAGTACCTGCAGTAACTTTACCTGTTGAATCTACTTTACCGTCAGTAGCAGCAGCACCGTTCTTTTGAGCTAGGTAAGATGCATCAATGTGGAAAGCACCAAATGTTGCGCCACCACCTAATTCATAACCTTGCGAACCATTCTTTTTATCAGTAAAACCATTACCTAAGTCTGCAGATGCGAATACGTTAACAGCACCAAATGTGCCTTCGTAGCCAATCGCATTATCAAAGAAAGCGCTTGAGCCAACACCACGGTCTTCACCAGTGTTGCCCGAACCGTCAGTCAGGTAAGGCCAGTCTTTTTGCAGGTAAGTTTGTTGGAAAATGCGACCAAACTTAACCGAACCAAAGCCACCTTTAGCGCCGATGTAAGCTTCACGAGTACCAAATGCAACTGGAGCAGTTGCTTTATCGCTACCGCCAGGGCCTGGCTTTTGCGAAATACGCCAGATAGTGGACATACCATTGTCCCACTTATCCACACCGTCAAAATTCAGAACAACCGGTGTATCAATAGCAAATTTGCCCTTACCATCAGCAGTTTGATTGCTGTAGTACATAACATCCAGTTCTGCTGAACCACTAATAGTTACTTCAGCGTAAGCAGAAGCGGAGCAAGCAGCTGCAACAGCAGCCACGATCAGAGCACGTTTAAACATAATTCATCTCTCCTAAAGGCGAATTTGATTTTTTTAACTTCAGTACATCAAGGCATATATTGCTTGTGCTACCAGCCAAGAATACTCAATAGGTACAAACCCACGCAATATTGCGTCGTATATCCGCAACATTGTGTGTCCCAAACGCAACACCGATTTGCTATAAATGGCGCAGATGCTGGCACGCACAAAAAAACGCCACGATTTACATCGTGGCGTTTTTTAAGTGGCTAAGCGCCTCACCAGCATATTGCCGACGTATTGCTTATGAGCAGGTTCTAAATTAGAACGCTGTCCATGTACCTACCATCAGACGTGTTGCGTTTTTCTTGTCTGAACCGATAGCAAAACCATCAAGCTGTGTATCAGCTTTCATTACACTAGCTTTACCAGCTGTATCTAACATGTGATGACGAACTTGTGCAAAAGCAACAGTGTTCTTAGACAGTGTGTAGTTGTACTGAGCGTTAATAACGTTCATGCCGTTATCAACTTTATTGCCATCAGTCTTGCTGTCTTGCACACGTTGATAGCCAAGGTTGAAGTTGTTTTTGCCCATAGTGTAACCAGCAGCAACCAAGAATTGGTCAACTGTAGTTTTTTGGCCAGCTACAGCCAAATTAACAGTGCCATTCCATTCGTTACGCTTGTAACCAGCAGCTAAATCAAATGCGCCAGTCTTGTACTTAGCATCGATATTGTAAGTACGCAGTTTGTTTTCTGCATTAGTACCTACAAGGAAGTCACCTGAGTTTCCCCAGCCCTTACCATTGCTACCAAATGTACCAGCGTCAGAAGAGGCACTTTTACCGTTCTTCGCTTCAGCAGCACCAGCAGCAACATTAAAACCGTAGCCAGTGTAGTTCGCTGTCAATTCCATAGCGCGGGCTGAGTTACGGCCGTTACCTAGATCATATTGACCAGCAAAGCTAAAGCCGCTGAATTTAGGTGAGAAGTAGCTTACGCCATTCGCGTATTGAACTTGTTGCGAACCAAAGTCAGCCCACAAATTGCCTGAACCATTGTTCGCGAAACCATCCATTTCAAGGTATTGGTTAGAGAACTGGTTACCGAAGCGAACTTCACCGAACTTAGTTTCGTAACCGATCCAAGCTTCACGTGCACCGAAGCTATCGTAACGACTTGGAGTCGCTACTTTTTGCGCCAGACGCCATTTTAGTGTATCACCAGTGTCCAGTTTGTCTGTACCGTCTACGTTGATCACAACGGCGATTTCTTCAGCAACTTTACCCTTGCCGTCTGTACCAGATTGGTTGGTCTTGTACATCAAGTCCATTTCAGCAGAACCGCTGATAGTTACGTCAGCGAATGCAGGAGCTGCAAACATTGCGGATACGGCAGTAGCGATAAGAACGCGCTTAAACATACTGAAATTCCTTTATATTGGTTGAGCCACGAATTCACCGTGTGAATTCGGATCCATATGATTTTAAAGATCACCTTGTCGCGCTTTACTTAAAGTTAATTCATCACTACGAATCTGCTAATAAATAAAATATGCGTACTAGGTGCTCCGAAGCCCATATATAAACACAGCGATTAATTTTGTTCTGCTGTAAAAATACCAAACCCTTATAAGTAAAAATACCAACAAAGAAAAAAGGCACTTATACTAAGGGATAAACCTTATTTTTAATAAACGAGCGCGCATATACAGGTTAAAAATAAAAAAATCTCACAAATAAAACCAAATAAAAATTCAAAAATTACCAAGATATTAATAAAAAAATTTGATATGAAAATCAAGAAATACCCATAAAAAAATTAAAAATATTTTCATACCTGTAATGACAAATAGAAATAAAAAAAGCCGGTAAATTCATTTGGCATTTAAAATTGTGTTGGTAAATGATAAAACTCCGTCATTAAGCAAGAGCAGATGTTGTTGATCTGCAACATCTATTAGTCCAAAGTATGTAAAAAAACATCGTATAAGTGCTCCGCAATAAGTTTTTCAACATGATGCAAATCAGGATCGCTCTAACCGCTTAGGCGAAAGTGCAGCGATACACTAGGATCCCCGATAAAAACACTCGGAGATGACGCTTTTTGGGCCGATCTAAAATGCAGCTTGCTACTTAGCAAGCTCAAGAATTTGCCACCTAGCTACTACGCCCAAGCAAAAGCACACATGAAGGTCCAAGTTACCTTCTAGCCCAGCGTGCGCTACTTCTAAGCAAGCGCAATGGCCGTTTTAAGCCCAGGACAAACCCATGCATCCAAAGACAACAAAGACCTACCTAATTATGCCTCTTGCTTAATCTCATTATAAATATCGTAGGGCGGGGGAAACCCGCGTATTTCTTCTGCATGGCTCGCGGGTTTCACCCGCCCTACTCATTCAAAAACCACGTCCAACACTCAAGAAATCCATCTACACGAAGTTCATTGAGCAAGAGGCATAATCAGGAAGACCTAAGCTAAAGCTATAAATCAACGATAGGCTGGCTAGCTATGCATCAACTCGTGATGAACTTGAAGCGCTTATAGAGAGGCCTAGTGTGCCAAGCTTTAAATGCACGGGATTTTTATTTTTTTACATAGCCCAAAAATAGCAGGCAAAAAAATGCCCACATCGCTGTGGGCATTTTTTCACAAGCAGTAATGGGCGCTTATTTTGCGTTCCACAAAGCCTTAGTGGTATCCAGCATACGGTTGGAGAAACCCCACTCGTTGTCGTACCAAGACAGCACTTTCACCAGCGTGCCACCAGACACTTTAGTGTGTGATGCATCGTAAGTGGAAGACGCTGGATCATGGTTAAAGTCGATCGATACCAAAGGCAGGTCGCTGTAATTCAACACGCCCTTCATTACGCCTTCTGATGCTTCTTTCATGATTTGGTTGATTTCTTCAACTGTTGTTGCACGTGCAGCAGTGAAAGTCAGATCAACCAAAGACACATTGATCGTTGGCACGCGCACAGCAAAACCATCCAGCTTGCCTTTCAACTCTGGCAATACCAGTGCAACCGCAGCGGCAGCACCCGTTTTAGCAGGAATCATCGAATGCGTTGCTGAACGAGCACGACGTAGATCTTCGTGATACACATCAGTCAGAACTTGGTCATTGGTGTAGCTGTGGATGGTGGTCATCAAGCCAGAAACCAGACCGATTTTATCGTGCAATGGCTTAACCAGCGGCGCAAGACAGTTGGTTGTGCATGATGCATTTGAAATCACGGTATCTGTGGATTTCAGTGTGTCATGGTTTACGCCGAATACGATGGTCGCGTCTACATCGCTGCCACCAGGAGCAGAGATGATGACTTTTTTCGCGCCAGCAGTAATGTGCGCAGAAGCTTTTGCTTTGCTAGCAAAAAAGCCAGTACATTCCATCACCACGTCTACGCCGATCTCTGCCCATGGCAGATCAGCCGGGTTACGCTGAGCGCAAACGCGAATTTTATCGCCGTTTACGATCATGAAATCGCCATCAACCGATACTTTGCCAGCAAACTTGCCGTGCACAGTATCGTATTGTGTCAGGTGAGCGTTGGTTTTAGCATCGCCCAGATCATTAATTGCCACAATTTGGAATTCATCAGTGCGGCCAGATTCATACAAAGCGCGTAGTACATTGCGACCGATACGACCGTAGCCGTTAATTGCGATACGAATTGCTGCCATTGCCTGGTGCTCCTCAGTGAGATCAGAAAAAGCGCTTACCTAGGGTAGGTAGGCATAAAAAATTGAATATAGAGCATAACCAACTGTCGTCTTGCTGACGATATGGCTATTCCCTATAAATAGTGAAATATTGATGCATATCTTAAGGCTGGCATATTTTTATGCCCACGCGAATTGAGCCATGCCATTACGCGTAGGTACAAAAGCCGTGCCCACCCTAAGTTTTAATTATTTAGCCAATGCTGCTGCAGCGCGGGCCAAAGCGGTAATACCCGCCCAATCACCCGCTGCAACCATTTCCTTAGGGGCCAGCCACGAGCCGCCCACGCAGCCTACGTTTGGCAAGGCCAAGAGCTTAGGTGCAGATTCAAGGCTGACACCACCAGTTGGGCAGAATAAGATTTGTGGCAGCGGCCCACCGATGGCTTTAAGCATACCTAAGCTACCGGCTTGTTCAGCAGGGAATAATTTCAGCGCATCAAAGCCCTCTTCCAAAGCAGCAATCGCTTCAGAAGGCGTCATCACGCCTGGTAGTAATTCAATTTTTGCAGCACGAGCAGCAGCAGCTAGCTTAGGCGTAAGGCCTGGTGTTACGGCAAAAACTGCACCGGCCGCTTTCGCTTCAGCAAATTGCTCAGGACGCACCACGGTACCCACACCCACAATAGCACCAGGCACATTATCAACAATCGCACGCACTGCAGCCAAAGCCGCTTCGGTACGTAAAGTCACTTCAAGAACACAGATACCCCCCTCAACCAAGGCCTTGGCCAAGGGTACGGCGTGTTCTACTTTCTCGATGACCAAAACCGGCATCACCGGACAAGAGCGCATGATTTCGCGAATTTGCATGGGTCGTTCTTCCTGTTCTGTAGTAAATGATGAAATGAGTAGGATGGGTTAAACGCAGCTCCCCCCATCCAACGTACAACTTAATTAATGAGCCAAGCCCATACTGATCGCGCCTTCTTCTGCGCCGGTTGCTGCACCACGGAAAGTCGCGAACAACTCGCGCCCCATGCCATGTTCGTTCGCAGATAAATCTGCAGTATCCACGGTTCGAGCAGCCCATTCGGCCGCATCAACCAAGGCTTCAACCACGCCTGCATCGGCATCTAAGCGAATCATATCGCCGCTTCTCACCTTGCCAAGTGGCCCGCCGTTTAATACTTCGGGTGTCATATGAATCGCCGATGGCACCTTGCCCGATGCGCCCGACATGCGGCCATCGGTAACCAGCGCCACTTTAAAGCCACGATCTTGCAATAGGCCCAATACTGGGGTGAGCTTATGCAGCTCGGGCATGCCATTAGCACGCGGCCCTTGGAAGCGCAGCACCACCACAAAATCTTTCTCTAACTCGCCACGCTTAAATGCGGCCAGCACATCGTCTTGATCATTAAACACAATGGCAGGGGCAAGCACGCTGCGGTTTTCTGGCTTAACAGCCGAAATTTTAATCACGGAGCGACCTAAATTACCGGCGAGGAGACGTAAACCACCATCGGCGCTAAATGGATTAGTGGCGTGACGAACCACATTGTCATCCACTGGCTCGGTAGGTGCAGCACGCCATACCGCCTTGCCCTCTTCGCCAAGGAAAGGCTCATTGGCGTAAGGGCGCAGGCTCTTGCCTGCTACGGTCAGCACGTCTTCGTGCATTAAACCTGCATCCAGCAGCTCGCGAATCAAAAACCCCATCCCACCAGCGGCATGGAAGTGATTTACATCTGCCGAGCCATTGGGATAAATTTTGGCGAGCAGCGGAATAATCGCCGACAAATCATCAAAATCTGTCCAATCAATAATAATGCCCGCAGCGCGCGCAATAGCGATTAAATGGATAGTGTGATTGGTTGAGCCGCCGGTTGCCATCAGGCCAACAATACCGTTCACAATGCATTTTTCATCGACCACTTTACCTACAGGGGTAAACTCATCGCCCTTATACGTAATGGCAATCGCACGTTGTGCTGCCGCAACAGTCAAGGCATCACGCAGCGGTGTATTTGGGTTTACAAAGGCCGCACCTGGCAAGTGCAAGCCCATCACTTCCATCAACATTTGATTAGAATTGGCCGTACCAAAAAAGGTGCAAGTACCCGCACCGTGGTAAGAGCCTTCTTCTGAAGCTAATAATTCTTCACGGCCACATTTACCTTCGGCAAATAATTGGCGCGCCTTGGCTTTTTCACTATTAGCAATGCCAGAAGTCATTGGCCCAGCGGGAACAAACACCGTTGGCAAATGACCAAACTGCAGAGCACCAATCAATAAGCCCGGTACAATCTTGTCACAAACGCCTAAGCAAACTACGCTATCAAACACATTGTGCGATAGGCCAATTGCGGTAGACATTGCGATCACATCGCGGCTAAATAAGCTCAGCTCCATACCCGGCTGGCCTTGGGTTACCCCATCACACATTGCAGGTACGCCACCCGCAAATTGTGCAGTTGCACCCGCTTGGCGAACAGCTTCTTTAATCAGAGCAGGGAAAGTTTCAAAGGGTTGGTGTGCCGACAGCATGTCATTGTATGCAGAGACAATTCCCAAATTAGGTTGACGCATTTCGCGCATCATAATTTTGTCGTTTTCTGGCGCAGCAGCCCAAGCATGAGCCTGATTTGTACAGGCTAAACCTTTACGCGATGGCTCCTTACTCGCAGCCAACTCAAGGCGGGCTAAATAACGTGAACGAGGCCCTTGGCTTCTTGCAATAATACGGGCGGTGACTTCAGCAAGCTTGGGATGAACAGACATAAACAGGGGCTCCGAGTTACGGCGGCATCACGACGCCACGTACATTTCTATAAAATTGAGCGTAGTTTTACTACAAAGCATCTATAACTTCAACCGCATCGACTGGGAATTTCCATTTCGTTGCGTTGCATCAATAGTCAACATTTACACAGGGTTACCATTCTACGCTACGTGTTAACCCCCATCATTAACAGCCCTTGGCGAATTTCGTTTGCGCCACTATTTAGCTGTGTAGTAAGATTACAAAGTCTTACGCGCCAAGTAGGCTCAACTGTGTTTTGCAGAGCAGTTCTGCCAAGGGCCAAAAACCGACTCAAGTAAAAGGATTTTCGCGGATGACTCAGATCGACGCTTTCGACATGGTGCTGTTCGGCGGCACTGGTGACTTGGTAATGCGTAAGTTGCTACCGGCACTGTACCACCAACATCAAGAAGGCAATCTGCCGCAAGAAGGGCGCATTGTCTGTTTGGGCCGTAGTGTTCCTGATACCGCCGCTTACCTCAAAAAGGCGCATGCCCTAGCCACTGGCTACCTAGGTAAGCACTATAACGATGCCGATTGGGCCTCGTTTGCTGAGCGCATTGAATACCTGCAATTGGATGCCAATCATCCTGCAGAATTCACCAAGCTAGCCGATACGCTAAACGCCTTTCCAAAGCGTGTACGCGTGTTTTACCTCTCCACCGCACCTGATCTATTTGCGCCTATTTCCAAAAGTCTGTCCGAAGTAGGCCTTGCCGCTGGCAATGCCCGCGTAGTGCTTGAAAAGCCATTAGGGCACGATTTAGCCTCATCAAATAAAATTAATGATGAAGTCGGTGAATATTTCCAAGAACACCAAATTTATCGAATCGACCATTATTTGGGCAAAGAACCTGTCCAAAACTTAATGGCACTGCGCTTTGCCAATACCCTGCTTGAGCCACTTTGGCGCAGAGAATGGATTCGCGACGTACAAATTACTGTAACCGAACAAGTTGGCGTTGAATCCCGCGCGGATTTCTACGACAAAACCGGTGCGCTGCGCGATATGGTGCAAAACCATCTCTTGCAACTGCTCACCATCGTTGCGATGGAGCCGCCAGCATCGATCGATGCCGATGCGGTTCGTGATGAAAAACTCAAAATTTTACGTGCCTTAAAACCGCTCTCTACCGAAGACGTCCACACCAAAGTAGTACGTGGTCAGTATCGTGCAGGGGCGGTGGCAAGCAAACCTGTGCCTGGTTATTTAGACGAGCCAGATGTGCCTGCTGGCTCCAAAACCGAAACCTTCGTTGCACTTAAGGCAGAGATTCAAACTTGGCGTTGGGCAGGTGTACCGTTTTATCTGCGTACCGGCAAACGCCTTTCTGAGCGTCTTGCTGAGATCGTGATTAACTTCCGTGAAGCACCACACTCCATTTATGGCCGTAGCGCCAGCACGCCTAATCGCTTAGTGATTCAGCTGCAACCCGATGAATCGGTTCGCTTGTATATGATGGCAAAAGAGCCTGGTAATCAAGGCCGCTTGCGTCCTGTGCATCTAGATATGGATTTTAAAGAAACCTTTAAGACCCGCAGCCCAGAAGCTTATGAGCGCCTGTTGCTAGATGTAATTCGTGGTGATCTATCATTGTTTGTACGCCGCGACGAGCAACGTGCGGCATGGCGCTGGGTGGAGCCTATTATTGACAACTGGGAAAGCAGCACAGATGGCCCTAAGCCATACACTGCAGGCACTTGGGGGCCAGCAGCATCTTCTGCCTTGCTATCCCGTGATGGCCTTTGCTGGCACGAAGAAGAGTAAATAATGTAACAAGCGGGCCGGTTTTCTGGCCCGTTCTTTCATCATCATTAAAGGTAACTACATGTCGTCTCTGTCCTGGCAGGAATTTGTCTCAAAAGATGAACTGGATCTTCAATTGGCTGACTTTATCGCTCAAGCATTAAGCGCGGCCATTGCTGCACGTGGCCAGGCAGGGATTGCGGTATCTGGCGGTAGAACGCCAGCAGGCATGTTTAAAGCGCTGCGTGTGAAAGAGCTAGATTGGTCAAAAGTAACCATTACCTTGGCCGATGAGCGTTGGGTTGCCCCCGATCACGCCGATAGTAATGAGCGCCTAACCCGCGAAAATTTACTGCAAGATAAAGCCGCTAACGCCACATTTATCTCACAAGTTTCCAGTGCCCCAACTGCCCATGAAGGGCAAGCCACGATTGAAGCTCGCCTTGCTGCCCTGCCCGCTCCGCTTGATGTATTGATTTTAGGCATGGGGGACGATGGCCATACCGCATCGCTTTTCCCTGCTGCAGCAGAGCTAGAAGCCGCCTGTACCTCAACAGCACGTTGCGCGGCAGTCACCCCGCCAGCCGCACCGCATCAGCGCATTACGCTGACACTGCCCACCTTGGCAGCAGCCCGCTCGGTAATCGTACATATCACGAGTGATAGTAAAAAAGCATTATTGCAAGACGCTTTACTTGAGCAAAAAGCCGAAACAGAGCTATTTCCTATCCGCCGTGTGCTGGATAAATGTTTGGGGCTCAAACAGGTATTTTGGGCCGCATAAGAGATGTAGGGTGGGCATCCTTGCCCACGCGTTGATGTCAAAGTTCTGCGTGGGCGAATGCCCACCCTACAGTGAGAAAAATACATGCTCGAACGTATCAAGGCCGCACTCGATAGCCTCAGCAAATCAGAACGAAAAGTGGCTGAATTAGTCATTGAGCAACCTAATTTGGTTGCTAATGCCCCCATCGCCCAAATTGCCGAGTTGGCACTGGTTTCACAGCCCACCGTGATTCGCTTTTGTCGTTCACTCAACTGCTCTGGCCTGCAAGATTTTAAATTGCGGCTCACTCGCAGCTTGGTCTCTGGCGTGCCTTATGTGCACTCCATGGTCAGCCGCGATGACTCTGCACACGATCTAGCACGCAAATTATTTGATAACAATATTTCGCATCTGCTCCGTTGCCGTAATGAGCTAGACACCGATGTGTTGGAACGTGCAATTACCATTATGTCGAATGCCAAAAAGATCGAAGTCTATGGTCAGGGGCAATCCGGCGCAGTGGCCATTGATGCACAAAACAAGTTTTTCCGCTTGGGCGTACCTACCGTTTCCTATACCGATCCGCATATGCACGGCATGAGCGCATCGATGCTTGGGCCAGGAGATGCGGTGGTTGCCGTATCAAACTCAGGCCGCACTTTAGATTTACTGCGTTCAGTAGAAATTGCCCGCGATGCAGGAGCC
>NZ_JANXSO010000057.1 GCF_025352645.1 Iodobacter sp.
CAGCGCACTGGCCTGCCAAGTTTGCACCGCTTCCAAGCTAAGATCAGATCGATGAATACCCATACTACAGCTCCAAAGATAAAAAGCGCAGCATGCCAGAGTTAATCGAAAAATTGCTGTGGTACGGCTGAGTGCTTACTGCCAAATTACGCATTATGGTGAAACGTATCCTGCGTAAATACGGCTATCCACCTGATTTTCAGGAAGATGCGATTCAAACGGTGTTGCAACAGGCAGAAGCATTGAGTGCGGAATGGGCGTAAGCAGGACGTAGCCTAACCAATCCACTTAGCTAGATGCTGTCACCCACGGTGTGGGTGGCATTTGTTTAAAACAAACTATGCTTGGCCAGATTTCCCCGCAGCCTTCTCCCGCGCCGCATGTAGTTTTCTGTAGCTGTTGATCAGGCGGTAGTGCTTATTTAAGCCTTCTAGTTTCATGCTAGTTTCGTTAAGCCAAAAAAGGGTGCGCTGTCGTTGGCTGAGCCTAATGCTGCGTCCATGCGTGGGTTGCCAAACATGCGGCTGAAGTTGACTTCTTAGGGTAGTCACTCGTTTTTTTAGCAGCTCACTCTTTAATTAGTGCCTTTTCGTCCACAGCCACCGCAGCAAACTCACGCCTCCAACTAGCATCGCCACAGGGTCTAGCATGGCATCCCATAGGTTGCGGCTTTCTAAAATGCCTAATGGGTAGAGCGCAAGGGCGGCAAGCCAAGCGTAGGCGAGGGCGCGATGGCCTTGTTGCCAAGCTAGGCCTAGCGAGATGGCGCACCAGATTAATATTACTTGGGGTGCATAGCCTAGGGCGTAAATATCGTAGGCGATAAAGCCGAGTGCAGAGGCGTAGAGCGCTAGGCCGCTTAGTAGTAGCCAAATAGCCAGCAGCGGGCGCAGTTTTTGTTTCAGCAGCAGGCCTGCGGCAAGGCCTAGCATGGCAAGGCTGGGGGCGCTGAATAAGCCAAGCAGCCAAGGCGAGCCAAGCAGAACGATCAGGCCGCTGCTGATCAGTAGGCGGTTTTTCTTCCAGCCAGCGGCGATTAAGGCAGCACCACTTAGCGCCCAGAGTAGTAATCCACTGAGTGCGGCGATCATGGTTGTGCTCCATCTAGCCAAGCGCGGTTAAAGCGCACATGGCGGATTTCAGAGCGCTCCCATGTGTAGACTAAATCCATGATTTCGTCGTTAACCAGCAGGGTAGGGTAGGAGAATTCCATGCCTGGGGTGTTTTCGATCACTTTGATTTTTTTCCAATTTTTGCCGTCTTGCGAAACACTGAGTGCCAGCTCGCTGCGCCCGTCACTGCGCGGGTTGTGCGCCATGATGAGCCGGCCATCTGGCATGCGTTCTACTGCAATCGCAGAGTCAGGATTTTTGGTATTGAGCTGTTGAATCGGGCTCCAATGCGCACCGCCATCATGGCTTTGTTGCAGCATTAATTGGCGGCTTGGGCCGCTGTTTCTTAATAGAGCAAAGGCATCGGTTGGGCTGCGAGCGATCACGGCGGGTTGCAGGTTTTCGCCCTCGGCGTTCATGCGAATTTTGCGTAGCAATTGCCCCTGTTTATCAAACTGCAGTAGCTCGCCAAATTTGCGCGCTAGCTCGTGATACACCGGCAGCAAAAAACCGCCGTCTTCAAGCTGCACGGCGTGGGTGCGCACCAGTGTGGATAAATTAAAGAAAGGGCTGGTCACGATTTTGCTGGCAGGGCCCCAGTTTTGGCCGTTGTCGATCGATATCATGCGGTTGAGCGTACTGGTGGCCCAGCCGCCCATGGATACCGATACATAAAATAGCTGCAAACGCCCTTGGCTATCGAGCACAGGCACAGGATTGCCCACTTTTTTAATATAGCGCCATTGGTCTTTTGAGCTTTGCGCTGGCGTGGCCACAATCCAAGGCTTAATCCATTTGCCGTTTTGATAGCGTGAAGCCCAAATGCTGACGTCGGTAGCGCCTTCACGTGAGCCGCCAAACCAAAATGCGATGCGCTCACCGTTACTTAGCGCAATGATGCTGGCGCTATGCGCAGCAGGCACAGGCGCACGCAGGCGTTGCACTTCCATTTGCGGCGTGCTGGCGGATATTTTAGGTTGCTTGGCTAAGGCAAAGCGCATTTCGCTTGGCGTTTTTTTGGCGTTGATGGCAAGTAAGCAGGCTGCGGCAAGGCCAAACAGCAAAGTCCCTTTAAGCGTCATTATGCTTTGATCAATCGTGTTGGGGCTGCAAGTTTACCTGAAACTTGGCTAAAACCATTCGGCAAAATCCTTGATTTGTGCTGAAGCATGCCCATCTCTTGGTATATCTTCCGCTGGAATTCGCCCATGTTTGATTTTTTGCGCCAGCGCCGCAGGCGGCAGTATTTATCCAGCCAGCCGATTAAAGACTCTTTATGGCAAAACATGCTGGCACTGCCATTATTGCGCGGCTTAAGCTCGGCCGAGCTTGCGCAGCTCAGGGATCATGCCGTGTGGTTTTTACATACTAAAACCATTACACCCGTGCATGGGCTGGAGATAAACGATGAGCTGCGTTTGCTGATCGCGGTGCAAGCCGCCTTGCCGGTGATGAATCTAGGCTTTGATGCCTATGATGATTGGCAAGAAGTGGTGCTTTATCCTGGGCGCTTTATCAGCCGAGATCTATATACAGATTCGATTGGCCTTGTGCATCAGGAAATGCGGGTGTTATCGGGGCAAGCGCGGCATAAAGGCTCGGTATTGCTATCGATGCAAGACGTGATTGAAGCGCCCTATCATCCAAGCAGTAATGTGGTGATTCATGAAATGGCGCATAAGCTGGATATGCGCTCCGGTAGCGCCAATGGCTGCCCGCCTCTGCATCAGGGGATGAACTATGCGCGTTGGAAAAAAGTGTTTTCTCAAGCTTATTTGCAGCTCAGTAGGCGGGCGCAAATGGGGGAAGAAAGCACAATTGATCTCTATGCGGCAGAAAATCCGGCAGAATGTCTGGCTGTGTGTAGTGAAGTGTTCTTTACTGCGCCCCATTTATTGCTTGAGAGTTATCCCGACGTGTATCAACAACTCAATTTATTTTATCGCCAAGACCCAGCGATGCGTAAGCCGCAGCACCCATACCGCCCCGTAACGATGTTTGGGGGCTGGGTATGATTGGTTTACTCACCCTGAATGCCCCAGCTGCCGTTTGTGAAGAGCTCAGCGCCTTGGGCCTGCCGCTTTGGGATGCGCTAGCGGCAGGCACATTACATTATCTTTGTTGGCAGAACGAACGCCTTGAGCTGGTTACCCTTGGTGAAAAAGGCACGGTGGCGGTTGATTTTGTGGGTGGTGCTGCGCTGCATCGGCGGCAGTTTGGCGGTGGCCGTGGTCAGCCCGTCGCCAAGGCGGTGGGGATTAAGGGCGAGTATATGCCCAGAGTGCTCGATGCGACGGCAGGATTGGGGCGGGACGCCTTTGTGTTGGCGTCTTTAGGCTGTGCCGTTACCTTGGTTGAGCGCTCGCCTGTGGCGGTGGCTCTGCTGGCTGATGGCTTACGCCGTGCTAAGGCCGATGCCGCCACCGCGCCCATCATTGCCAGAATGCGTTTGATCTTTGGGGATGGGCATCAGCAATTGGCTAAGCTCTTGGCTGGGGAGCTGCCTACTTATCTATTTAATCCGCCAGCCCAAGCGCCAGAGTTTGATGTCGTGTTTTTAGACCCGATGTTCCCTGACCCAACTAAGCGGGCTAAATCTAAAAAAGAAATGGCGGCGTTTCAAACCGTGATTGGGGATGATCTTGATGCGAATGATTTGTTGCAGCCAGCAAGGGCCTTGGCCAAAAAACGCGTGATTGTAAAGCGGCCACGGATTGCGCCTTGCATGGCAGGGGTAAAACCTGATTTTGTGTTTGGCGGCGAAAGCACGCGTTTTGATGGCTATTTGCCAAAGTAACACGAGGGCGGTGTGGTTTGCCGCTGTTGCTAAGGTAATGAGCAAAAAAAAACCACAGCCTAGGCTGTGGTTTTTTAATTTGGCTCCCCGACCTGGACTCGAACCAGGGACCTGCGGATTAACAGTCCGTCGCTCTACCAACTGAGCTATCAGGGAATAAAACTGGGTATTGGTTTACTGATTAACTAAATGTTTTTCAGTAATAAGTGCTGTCTTACAACACTTTGAATCTTGGCTCCCCGACCTGGACTCGAACCAGGGACCTGCGGATTAACAGTCCGTCGCTCTACCAACTGAGCTATCAGGGAATAAACTTCTCTACCTCATCGGAGCTTACTATCGTAAAATAGTTTGGCTCCCCGACCTGGACTCGAACCAGGGACCTGCGGATTAACAGTCCGTCGCTCTACCAACTGAGCTATCAGGGAATCGATGAAGGCCCGTATAGTAGAATCCGAAGTCCTTTCTGTCAACACAATGTGTAATATATTCGAGATGGTAATATGAAAAAAATAAGAATGATGTTGATTTGTTTGCTTTTTTTGTTTGTTTTAATTGTTTCTCTGCCTTTGCTTATTCCATTAAATAGCTATAAACCGCAGCTAGAAAAACGCCTTTCTGCACTACTACAGGCGCAAGTTCAGCTAGAAAACATCGAATTTGCTTATCAACCACTGCCATTTTTTAGCCTAAAGGGTATAAAAATGGATGGCGGGGCAGGCTCTATTGAGCAAATTCGTGTGCCTTTGAGTGTTTTTAATTTATTTCATTACGGAAAAAGTTTGAAAAATGTTGAAGTTGATGGGGTGCGTTTGTCTCCATCCTTTGCTTTTTCCTTACCAAAACGATTTGCGACCTTAGAGCAAGGCCGCATTACGCTGGGCGATGTGTTGCTCACAAAATCAAGCGTGGTGTGGGATCAAAATGAATTAGGCCCGATTGATGGGCTGATGAAGTTTGCTGACAATGGGGCGTTTGCTGATTTGCGATTAGCCGATAAGCAGGGGCATCTTGAAATGCATATCAAGCCAAGTGGGGAAAATATCCGGCTGACGGTGCAAGCCTCAGGTTGGGAAATCCCTTTGGGCTATCCCGTGGTATTTGAAAAGCTTTATATGAGTGGCGAAGGATCATCTGCTGGCCTGTTGATTGATGATATCCGTGGTGAATCTTATGGCGGTGTTTTAAGCGGTAAGGCCATGTTGACGTGGGCGGATGATTGGGTGCTGGCGGGGCAGGTTAGTGTAAAGGGGGTACATACCGAACCTTTTAGCAAAGTATTCAGTACAACGACTTTTGTTTCTGGGCGTATGGATGGAGAAGGGCTGTTTAATTATCGCGCTAAAGATTATTTAAAACTGTTTGCGCATCCTATGGTGGATTTTGATTTTTTATTGCGTGATGGTGCACTGCATAATCTTGATTTAATTACGCAATTAAGGTCAGGCAGCCCAGCGTCTGGGCGTGGTGGGCAAACACGTTTTGATACGCTTAAAGGTAAAATTATCTTTAAAGACAGTGCCTTACAGATAAAAAACTTAGCGCTGGACGCGGGTAAATTTAGTGCACAGGGCGCGGTCAGTATTGCTAAGGCAGGACGTTTAGAAGGCGGTGTTTCGGCACGTTTACAAAGTGGCGTTTTGGCGATTTCTAACCATATTCGCATCGGGGGTGATCTAAGCCGCCCAGCACTCAGCTCTGGAGATGCAGCAAGACCCACAACAGAGTAGGCATGCGCATCAACTTAAATCGTTGCCATAACAAAGCTTTGCAACAAGATGCACCCGCTCTAGGTGACTGACTTCTTATGCGGTTGGCTTAACTCCGCCCTTGCCCCGCCTGATGCATGCCGTGCCGCCACCAATATTCTATATAATGGCGGTTTTTCTAGCATACGCGGGGCATATCATGGCTTGGACTGATCTTTTGGCGCATACACCACTCGATGCAGCTAGCGCCGATTTAGAGCAAGGCGCTGTGATGAGCCCGCTGGATGCCTTTGGTGTGATTGCATTTAGCGGCGAAGAAACACAGCCCTTTTTGCAAGGTCAGCTTTCTAGCGATGTGCGTGCCTTAGGGGATAACGCGGCTCAGTACTCTAGTTATTCCACGCCTAAGGGCCGGATGCTGGCGAGCTTTTTAGTGTTTCGCCGTGGGGATGATTACTGCCTGCAAGTGGCCGCAGAGTTGCAAGCCGCCATCCAAAAGCGTTTAAGCATGTTTGTGATGCGCTCCAAAACCAAGGCCAGAGATGCCAGTGCCGAGCTGCTCTTGCTTGGCGTAGCCGGCCCTTTGGCGGCGGAAAAACTAGCTAGTGTGGTGGGCGCTTTGCCTGAGGCTGACTTTAGCAGCGTACTCAGCGAGCAATGCACGGTGATTGCTTTACCAGGGCAGCGCTATCAATTGGCTATTGCCCACGATGCCGCCCTGGCGCTTTGGCAGCAGTTGCTGGCGGCGGGGATTTTGCCAGCGGATGAATCACTATGGCGTTTAAGCGATATTCGCGCAGGCGCGCCTTGGATTACCACGGCAACGCAGGAAGCTTTTGTGGCGCAGATGGCCAATATGGAGCTCATCGGTGGTGTGAGTTTTACCAAAGGCTGCTATCCAGGCCAAGAAATTGTGGCGCGTACCCAATATTTGGGCAAATTAAAGCGCCGTATGTATCGTGCTAGCCTTGCAACAGAGCATGCTGAAGCTGGGCAAGAGGTGTTTAGTAGTGAAATGAACGGCCAAGCAAGTGGTAAGCTGATGTTGGCGGCTAAGGTGGGTCAAGGCCGGTGGGAAGTGCTGGTGGTGGCACAAATTGCTAGCTTAGAGCATGGTTTACACCTTGCTGCGGTGGATGGCCCCGTGCTTGAAATCCTTGATTTACCCTATGCACTAGCGTGAAATAGCGTTTTTTTGCGCAGGTTTGCAGTGCTTAGTCTTACTTTTATCGCCAGTGATGCAAGTAATTGATTTGCTTCATTGGCGTACATTGACGCGGTTTCGTCTATAATCCGCCCTCTGTGTCTTAATTACATATATTAAAGGTGTTTGTATGGGCTTTCTCGCCGGCAAAAAAATCTTGATTACCGGTCTATTGTCAGACCGCTCTATTGCCTACGGCATTGCTCAGGCAGCTAAACGTGAAGGTGCTACGCTGGCCTTCACTTATGTAAGTGAAAACTTGCGTCAGCGTGTAGTTGATCTGGCAAAAGACTTTGATACCGATTTGGTGCTGCCCTGTGATGTAGCCAGCGATGAGCAGATTACTGATTTATTCGTAGAGCTTGCTAAGCATTGGGACGCGATTGATGGCTTGGTTCACTCGATTGGTTTTGCTCCACGCGAAGCCTTGAAGGGCGATTATCTGGATGCGGTAACACGTGAATCCTTTCATATTGCGCATGATATTAGCTCTTACAGTTTTGCTGCTTTAGCTAAGGCCGCGCGTCCAATGCTCAGCGATGGTGCTTCACTGGTGACCATGACTTATCTGGGCTCTGAACGCGCTATCCCAAGCTACAATGTAATGGGCTTGGCAAAAGCATCATTAGAAGCCAATGTACGTTATATGGCTGCAGCATTAGGCCCAGATCGCGCGATTCGTGTGAATGCCGTTTCTGCGGGCCCGATCAAAACACTGGCCGCTGCCGGTATTGCTAACTTCAATACCCTGCTTAAAAAAGCAGCTGAAGGTACGCCAATGAAGCGCAACGTGACTCAGGAAGAAGTTGGTAATGTAACCGCCTTCTTGTTGTCTTCGTTGTCGTCAGGCATGACGGGTGAGGTGGTAATGGTTGATTGTGGCTTTAGCCATGGTGCGGGCTCAAGCGGTGAATAAGCGGTACTAATCATCGAAAAACGCCCATAAGTGGGCGTTTTTTTTTGTAAAAGGAATACGTATGTGCCAATTACTCGGTATGAATTGCAATGTGCCTACCGATATTGTGTTTTCTTTTGAAGGGTTTCGCCAGCGTGGTGGTTTAACCGATCAACATTCGGATGGCTGGGGGATCGCTTTTTTTGAAGGCGATGGCTGCCGCATGTTTTTGGATTATCTGCCATCGGTAAGCTCGCCGATTGCTGAGTTTGTGCGCGCTTATCCCATTAAATCGACCAATGTGATTGCGCATATTCGTAAGGCCACGCAGGGGCAAGTTAGCCTTGCCAATACGCATCCTTTTCGGCGTGAGCTATGGGGGCGTTATTGGATATTTGCGCATAATGGCAATTTGCCAGAGCGGCCAAGCTTAACAAGTAGTCGTTTTCTACCTGTAGGCAGTACCGATAGCGAGCATGCATTTTGCTGGATTTTATCTGAGCTAGCCCAACGCTTTGTGAATTGCCCACCCTTGGCGGTATTAAAACAAGCATTGGCTGAGTTGGCGCAGGTCTTGATGGCTATCGGCACTTTTAATTTCTTACTTTCTGATGGCAGCGCCCTGTTTGCCCACTGCAGTACCGATTTGCACTACATCGTGAGGCAAGCGCCTTTCACCCTTGCACATTTGAATGATACCGATGTCAGCATCGATTTTTCTGAAGTTACCAGCAAAAACGATAGGGTTGCGGTGATTGCTACCCAGCCACTCACTGATAATGAAACATGGATCAAAATGGCGCCAGGTGAATTGCTGTGCTTTGTAGATGGAATGCCAAACGCTTAAAACAAGCTAAGGGCAAAGCGCCTGCCCTTAGCTTGACGTAGTTTGTTTATAGTTCTAGTGCAATTAATTCTTGTACCGTCTGACGGCGGCGGATTTGGGTGATGGTTTCGCCATCGACCAATACTTCAGGGATTAATGGGCGGGAATTGTAATTAGATGACATGCTGGCACCATAGGCTCCGGTATCGTGAAACACAAACAGATCGCCAATTTCGCAGCAGGGTAAGTTCTGGCTAGTCACTTCACCACCTTCAATCTGGGTAAATACATCGCCCGATTCACATAGCGGCCCAGCCACAACGGTAGGGCGGATGGCTGGGCTGCGGGGAGTGCCATCCGGCGCATAAGTGCTGATACGGTGATAGCTACCATACATGGCGGGGCGGGCCAGATCATTAAAACCCGCGTCGACCAGTGCAAAGAAGTTATTCCCCACTTGTTTTTGTGCACGTAGCTCAGAAATTAAGCAGCCCGATTGCGCCATTAGAAAACGGCCAGGCTCGATCTCCATACTGATTTTATGCCCTAAAAAGGCTTCAATTTCCTGGCGTGCGCTATTCCAGATTTGGAAATAATGATCGGTGTCGACTATATCCTCGCCATCTTGATAAGGGATAGACAAGCCGCCGCCAATAGAAATGGCCGATAAATCGTGAGCGCAGCTTTTAACCTGGGCAATCATCGCGTCACACACGCTTTGCAGATGGTCGTAATCCACGCCGGAGCCAATATGCATATGTAGGCCAATCAGCTTCAGGCCGTACTGATCGATAATGGCTAAGCTTTGCGCGAGGTGTTCAAACCAGATGCCATGCTTGCTTTGCTCGCCACCGGTATTGGTTTTTCGGCTGTGGCCGTGGCCAAAGCCTGGGTTAATCCGTAGCCATACTGGATGCCCTAGATGAGCTTCACCCAGTTGCTCCAGCATCTGTGGTGAGCCGCAGTTCACTGGGATATTGAGCTCAACCACGCGTTGCAGCGCGGTTTTATCCAGCAAATCTGCAGTAAAAACAATCGGTGCGTGCTGGGCTGTATCATCTGGCACGTAGCCCGCCACCAGTGCACGCTCTACTTCACCAACTGAAACCGAATCCACTAGCACGCCTTCTTCACGCATCAGTCTTAATAAATGCACATTGCTGGAGGCTTTTTGCGCAAAGCGAATCACATCAAATTGGCGCAGACGGGCGATTTGTGCACGGATGACTTTGGCATCATAGGCCCAGCAGGGGGTGGAAAATTGTTCGGCAATCTGGGCAATCTGGCTGTTAGCAATCATGGCGTGACTCTGGCGGGTGTGTGGGTGAGATTGCTTATAATTTAGCAAGTGATTGCCTTGGTATGAAGGGCCAATCATCGGTATATTGCCGAGTAGCCGTTGGATTACCTTGAAATAAGTGATAAATACCTATGAATCCTAAAATCGACTCTTTTGACCAGAAAATCCTGCAACTTTTACAGCAAGATGCAAGGATGTCGCACGCAGAAATTGGCCGGCAGGTGCATCTAAGCCAGCCTGCAGTATCGGAGCGAATTAAAAGATTGGAGAGTAATAATGTGATTCGTGGCTATCGGGCCGATATTAACCCACGGGCGTTGGGCTATCAGATTACGGCGATGATTCGGCTTTCTACCCAGCAGGGCAGGCCTTACGAGCAGTTTGCGGCAGATTGCCCAGAAATTATTGATTGCTATACCGTAACGGGCGAAGACGGCGCAGTGATGCGGGTGCTGGCCACCGATGTAGAACACTTGCAGCGCATTATCAATGCGCTGAACGCTTTTGGCTCCACCTCCACCGCCATTGTATTAACTACCCATGTGCTGGGAAAAACCATCTCTATTCTGTAGGGGGGGGCACCTGTGCCCACGCGATTACCATTCGAACACGTGGGCACAAAAGCGTGCCCACCCTACATATTGGAGCTATTTGGATGCTGCTGGCGCACTGGCCGTCGCGCTGGCAGGTTTTTCTGGAAGATAAAGCCCACCTTTAAATCCGCAAGCTGTAAGAGTGGCAATGGTCAATAGTAATAACAGCGCACGTATCATTTTGGCTTCTGGTCAGTATTTAATGGCAGAATCGCAATTCTAACATGTAGGGAATAGATTGAATGACCGAGTCCGAGTTTCTATACCTCAGCGATAGTGTATTCGCAAAAATTGAAGCCGCGCTGGATAACAGCGAGCTGGATGTCGATACCTTGCTGTCTGGCAATGTATTAGAAATTGAGTTTGCAGACCGCAGCAAAATCATTGTCAATCGCCATAGCGCAAATCAAGAATTGTGGATTGCGGCGCGCTCCGGCGGCTATCACTATCGCTTGGCGGATGGCGTTTGGCAAAGCACCCGTGAGGCTGGCGAGTTCTTTGCTGATCTAAGCAAGGCAATCAGCGCCCATGCTCAGGAAGATTTCCGTTTTTGATGATTGAGCCAGCGTGGCTGTCGGGCTTATTTGCTTCAGCTTTTTTATCTGCCACCTTGCTGCCGGGCAATTCTGAAGCCGCCTTGCTGGCCTACCTGCATTTTAATGCCCAAGCGGTACTGCCCGCACTCTTGGTAGTCACTGCAGGCAACACCTTGGGTGGCCTGCTTACGGTGTGGATGGGGCGTCGATTACCGAAGGCTCCTCAGGGCCGAGCTGTGGCTTGGGCTCAGCGGATTGGCCCAGTGAGTTTATTGCTGACATGGTTGCCTATCGTTGGGGATGTGCTCTGCGCTGTGGCAGGTTGGCTACGCTGGCCTTGGCGGCAGGTGGCGTTGTGGATATTGCTGGGTAAAGCGGCACGCTATCTATTGCTCGTCTTTGCCGTGAATTTAGTAGGAGCTTGATTTGTCACGACGATTAATCGGTTTAATGCTGGCCATCAGTTTAATAGCTGCCCCTGTGCAAGCTGATCTACCTAATTTGGGTGAATCTTCGCAAGAGGGCTTGAGCCCGCTGCAAGAGCGGCAAATTGGTGAGTCGGCCATGCGCGAGCTACGGCGCAGCGGCGCGATGAGCGAAGACCCTGAGCTGGTGGCTTATCTCAGGCAATTGGGGGGGCGTTTGCAAGATGCCAGCGGTGAAACAGAAATCTCGTTTGTATTCTTCCCAATGCTGGACCGCTCAATTAATGCATTTGCTATTCCGGGCGGCTTGGTGGGGGTGCATACTGGCTTGATGGTGCTGGCGCAGCACGAATCTGAACTCGCTTCGGTGCTTTCGCACGAAATTGCCCATGTTACCCAGCATCACTTTGCCCGATTATTAGAAGGGCAAAAAATGGCACCGTGGGTGACTCTGGCGGCGCTTGGCTTGGCTATTGTGGCGGCCAGCCAAGGCAGCGGCGATGTGGCAATGGCCAGTTTAATGGGCAGCCAAGCTTATATGATCCAGCGCCAGCTGGATTACACCTATCAATTTGAGCAAGAAGCAGATCGAATTGGCATGCAAACTTTGCAAAAAGCCGGTTTTGATCAAGCGGCCATGCCGATGTTTTTTGACCGCATGCAAAAAAGTACGCGCTTAGGCGAGGGCAATGCGCCAGAGTTTTTGCGCACTCACCCCGTTACCTATAAGCGGATTAGTGATGCGCAATCTAGGCTTAAAGATAAGCCTTATCAGCAGGTAAAAGACTCTTTAGATTTTTTGTTTGTGCGGGAAAAAGCGCGTTTTTTGCAGATGGATGAGCAGGACGCGCTCAATTACTATCGCAAAACACTCAGTGAAAAAAAATACGCACATCTGCCTGCGCATTTATATGGCCTTGCCCAAGCACAGCTAGCCGTCTTTGATGCCGATGGGGCGTGGGCAACGCTGCAAAAGGCCAAGCAAGCACTGGGCAAAACACATGCATCACTAGAATATTTGGCAGGCAGTATCCGGCTTTCGCAAAAGCGCCCAGTAGAAGCGCTACAAATATTTAAGGAGGCGAGCAAGCGCTTCCCCGCCAGCCGAGCGCTGGTTTACGGCGAAATCGACGCGCTGATTGCCAATAATCAGCAGGCCGATGCACTGGCCAGCACGCAATACGCCATCGAGCTTTACCCTTCAGACGCTTATCTCTATCAACGCATCGCTAAAATCCAAGGCGCGCGGGGCGATGCGGTACGCCAGCATCAGGCCCAAGCCGAGTACTACGCCCGCCTTGGCGAATACACCGCCGCCATCGAGCAATTACAGCAGGCGCAAAACACCGGTAATACGGATTTCTACCTGCTCTCCGCCGTGGAAGCGCGTTTGAAAGAGCTGAAGCAATTGCAAATGCCTTTAAGTAAGTAGCTATTTCAACTGCCCCACCTTAAACCGCAATATCTCTAGATAAACTTCTGGATCGGGCGGGGTGTTGTTTCTTTGGGCTTGCCACATCATTTCCCCTAAGCCATCCATCATGGCGTGTAGGGCGGTGTGATCGGTAGAGAGCCGCTCGCACAGCTGCTGGTATAAGGCTTTAACGCCAGCGGGTTGGTCGATTGAGATTTGCTCTTCAATTGCCAGATGCATGCTGATATGCAAAAACGGATTAGTTTCGCCATATTCAGGTGGCCAGTCTTTATCTAAGTATTCTTCGGATAGAATGGGTTGATATTCGGGGTGGTGCAGCAAGATCCCTGCGATGATTTTTTCAATATCAGCCAGTGGCGCGTGCGCTTGATGCTTTTGCCATGCCTGAATAAAAAATCGGCGGGCTTCGTCCCTTGATGGGTTAAATAACATATGTTCTCTACAAAGGATCAATAATGAGCAATATCTATGATTTTAGCGTGCAAGGGATAGGCGGGGAAACGGTTGATTTAGCGCAGTACGCTGGCTCGGTGATTTTAGTGGTGAATGTAGCCAGCCACTGCGGCTTTACCCCGCAGTATGAAGGCTTGCAGGCGCTCTATGCACAGTATAAAGACCGTGGCTTGGTGGTGCTGGGTTTTCCATGCAATCAGTTTGGTGCGCAGGAGCCAGGTAACGAGGCAGAGATTCTAGATTTTTGCACCACCAACTACAGCATTGATTTCCCCATGCTTGCCAAGGTGGATGTGAATGGTGAAAATGCCGCGCCGCTCTATAACTGGCTGAAGGATGAAAAGCCGGGCCTATTGGGTATCGAGGCCATAAAGTGGAATTTCAGTAAATTTTTACTAGATAAGCAAGGTAAAGTAGTCGATCGCTTTGCTCCCATGACAAAACCATCTGAGTTGGCGGCTGAGATTGAAAAGCTGCTGTAAGCCTGCAATCTATTCGTAATGATCTTGGCTTCGCATTGATAGATAAGGGCTTTTGCGGTATAATGTGGCTCAATTTTGTGCGAAGCGGGATAGCGGAAGCTATCCCGTTTTGCCATCCTCAGAAATATCCGAACTCAATCTTGTGGGCGCAACGCCCAGGAGCCGCCTGTGTCAAAACCAGCCCTTCTTGCGCTTGCCGACGGCACCCTCTTTCATGGTATTTCCATCGGAACCGAT
>NZ_JANXSO010000070.1 GCF_025352645.1 Iodobacter sp.
GGAGTTACGTACCGCAAAGCGCTCGCCCGCCATACCTGCCGCAAATAGCTCACCGCCGGTTGCGCCGTAAAGACAAGTGTTACCCACAATCACGGCCGCATGCGATTCAAAATCAGAGGCTTTCGGTGGATAAATCACCACGCGCCCGCCGCTCATGCCCTTACCGACGTAATCGTTAGCGTCGCCTTCCAGCTCAATCGTCAGGCCCTTGGCATTCCATACACCCAAGGATTGCCCAGCCGAGCCGTTTAATTTGATATGCAGGCAGTCATTCGGCAAGCCTTCTGCGCCGTGCGCCTTGGCAATTTCGCCAGAGAGGCGCGCACCGATGGAGCGATGAATATTGCGCACTGCGTATTCAAATTTTTGCGGCGTTTGGTTCTTAATGCCAGCAATGGCGTCTTTCACCATTTCTTCGGCCAGCTCCCCCTTATCAAACGAAGGATTGCGCTCTTCTACGCAAAAACGCGGCTGCGATTCTGGAATCGTGCCTTGGCTAAGCAGTACGCCCAGCTTCAGACGACCTTGCCTTTCCGTTGCACCCGCTGCCAGCTCCAACATTTCGCTGTGGCCGATTAAATCAGATAACTGACGTACCCCTAGCGCCGCCATCCATTCACGGGTTTCTTGCGCAATAAAGGTAAAGTAATTCACTACCATTTCTGGCAGGCCAATAAAGTATTTAGAACGCAGCTTGATTTCTTGCGTGGCGACACCGGTTGCGCAGTTATTTAAGTGGCAAATACGTAAGAATTTACAACCCAGCGCCACCATCGGGCCTGTACCAAAACCAAAGCTTTCTGCCCCCATCATGGCGGCTTTCACCACATCCAGACCGGTCTTTAAGCCACCATCAGCCTGCACACGCACGCGGCCACGCAAACCATTGGCACGCAAAACTTGCTGCGCTTCGGTCAGGCCCAGCTCAAATGGCGTACCCGCGTATTTCACCGAGGCCAAGGGCGATGCCCCTGTACCACCGTCGTAACCCGAAATGGTAATCAAATCGGCATAAGCCTTAGCCACACCTGCGGCAATCGTGCCCACACCGGGCTCTGCCACCAGCTTCACCGAAACCAGCGCATCTGGATTAACTTGTTTCAAGTCAAAAATCAGCTGGGCCAAGTCTTCAATCGAATAAATATCGTGATGCGGCGGCGGGGAAATCAACGAAATCCCAGGCTTGGAGCAACGCAGCTTAGCGATCAGCGGGCTGACTTTATCCCCTGGCAACTGGCCGCCTTCACCTGGCTTAGCGCCTTGCGCCACCTTGATCTGCAAGACTTCGGCATTCACCAAATAATGCGGGGTGACACCAAAGCGGCCAGAGGCCACTTGCTTGATCTTGGACATTTTTACCGTGCCATAACGCGCCGGATCTTCGCCGCCCTCACCCGAGTTCGATCTCCCGCCTAAGCGGTTCATCCCCTCGGCCAAGGCTTCGTGCGCTTCTGGGCTGAGTGCGCCCAAGCTCATGCCTGCAGAATCGAAACGCTTCAGAATCGATTCAACGGATTCCACTTCATCCAGCGGAATCGCCTTGGCAGGATCGAGCTTCAGCCCCATTAAATCGCGCAGCATGGCTACCGGACGCTTATTCACCAGATCGGCGTACTTGCGGTATTCCTTGTAATCGCCATTTTGCACGGCTTTTTGCAGCTGCATCACCACATCGGGGTTGTAAGCGTGGTATTCCTCGCCAAACACGTATTTCAACAAGCCACCCTGCGCAATGGGGCGCATGGTATTGAAAGCCAGCTTGTTTAACTTGCCTTGATCTTCTTGGAAATCAGCAAAATTAGCACCAGAAATCCGTGAAACTGTGCCGTTTAAGCAGAGATCAACCACTTCTTCATTCACGCCAACGGCTTCAAACAATTGCGAGCCGCGATAAGAAGCAACAGTTGAAATGCCCATTTTAGAGAGAATCTTCAACAAGCCTTTATTAATCCCCTTACGGAAATTATTGCAGGCTTTCTCTAGTGGCAAATCAATCTGGCCGATCTCTACCAGCTCTTTAATGGTCTGGTAAGCGAGGTACGGGAATACCGCCGTAGCGCCATAGCCAATCAAGCAAGCAAAGTGATGCGGATCGCGGGTAGTGGCGGTTTCCACCACAATATTAGTCAGGCAACGTAAACCTTCGTCCACCAGCATATGGTGTACCGCGCCTACGGCAAACAAGGCAGGAATCGGCAAACGGCCTTTTTGAATGTTTTTATCGCTTAACACCACCACCACGGTTTTTTCATCGCGCACACTGACAAGCACAGACGCACGCAGGCTTTCAACGGCAGCTTTTAAAGTGCTCGTAGCGGGGTCAAACGTAATATCAAAGAAGGCAGGTTTGTAATCGGCATCCTGCATGGTGGTCAGCGAATCAAACTTATCCGATGACAACACTGGCGAGCGCACTTCTAAACGGCTGGCGTTAAATTCTGTTTCTTTAAACAGATTGCGCTCAGGGCCAAAACAGGTGTTCAGCGACATCACAATCGCTTCACGAATCGGATCGATCGGCGGATTAGTCACTTGCGCAAACTGCTGGCGCAGATAGTCATACGGCGAACGGACTTTTTCCGACAGTACCGCCATTGGCGTGTCATCCCCCATCGAGCCGATGGCTTCTTGGCCGTCTGCAGCGAGTACGCGCAAGATTTGATCGCGCTCTTCAAAAGTCAGCTGAAATTGCTTCTGGTAAGTCAGCAACTGCTCACGGCTCATGGCTTCTAGTGGGGAGTTATCCTCAGCCAGCTCTAAATGCTGGGCGTGTTTCTTTACCCAAGCACGATAGGGTTGCGCTGTTTTTAAGCGGTTATCAATGGTTTCGGTGTCTAAAAACTCACCATTGCTTAAATCCACCGCCACAATTTGGCCTGGCTTAACGCGGCCTTTCTTCACTACGTCTTCGGGCTTATAGCCCCACACGCCGATCTCTGAAGCAATCGTCAGGTGGCGATCTTTAGTAATCACATAACGCGCTGGGCGCAAGCCATTGCGATCGAGGGCACAGCCTGCGTAACGGCCATTCGTCCAAACGATACCGGCTGGGCCATCCCATGGCTCCATATGCATGGAGTTGTATTCGTAAAATGCACGTAAGTCGCGATCATTGCTATCGACGTTTTGCCATGCAGGCGGCACCAGCATACGGAAAGCACGGAATACATCCATGCCGCCCATAAGTAAGCCTTCCAGCATATTGTCCATCGACATGGAATCAGAGCCATTGGTTTGAACAATCGGGCGTACCGTGTCCATATCCAGATACTCGCTATCCATAATCGCTTCACGGGCTTTGGCCCACAAACGATTACCGTGCAGCGTATTGATTTCGCCGTTGTGCGCCAGATAGCGGAAAGGCTGAGCCAGTTTCCACTGTGGCCAAGTATTGGTTGAAAAGCGCTGGTGATATACCGCCAGTGACGATTCAAAACGTGGGTCTTTCAAATCCAGATAGAACTCTGGCAGATTATCCGGTGTAACCAAGCCCTTATAAGACAGCACATGCGGGCTTAAGGTTGGCATATAGAAAGCAGCATCGTCAGTACAGGCTTTTTCTGCCACACGTCGTGCTTGATAGAGCTTACGCTCAAACACTTGGCTGCTCATCCCCTCTGGCGCATTCACAAATAGCTGGCCAATGGTCGGCAGTGTTTGTAAGGCGTACTCACCACAGGCTTCGATATTCACTGGCACACTGCGGACACCCGCAACCGCCAAGCCCTGCTCCTCCATCGCTGCAAAGAGTTTTGTTAATGTTTCTGCTTGGCTATAGAACACAATCCCTACAGCGTATTCATCGGCCACCGTTAGCTTATTTTCTGCGGCCACGGCGCGCAAAAAGCTATCCGGTTTTCGAAACAGCAAACCACAACCATCGCCTGATTTTCCATCAGCGGCAACGGCTCCACGGTGTGTTAGACATGCAAGAGAGCTAATTGCAGTAGAAACCAGCCAATGCGACGGCTTGTCATCCATTTGAGCAATCAGGCCGAAGCCACAGCTATCTTGTTCGAACGTCGGGCTATACAACGTGCCCTTTAACCAGCCTTGTCGATCCATCACAAAACCCTTAGGGGAAGCAGAAGTTTTTAATATCAATTTGCGGCGAAATGGCCTTGATTCTATATGCCAAACCCAAAAAGGAGCAATGTTTTCAAGCAGGAAATCCCTTATATGCACACATTAAAAAAATAAGGGTTTTTACTTACCATTGTTACTGACGTATTTCAAAAGAAAATAAAAAGCGAGGAGAAAGAAAAATAATATTATCTTTTTAACTTCATCAGACTCCACTGGTAAATGCCATATCACAAACTAGAATTAAGCGACCCACTTTGCCCAAAGACCGCGGAGGCTCGCCATGAAGCCGCAATTCCCTTTACGCCCTCTAGTACTGGCTATTTCAATAGCCTTACCGCTACTAGCAGGCAGCCCCGCCTATGCCAACCCTGAAGGAATGCAAATCATTCATGGCTCGGCAGATATCCAGCAAGTGGGCAAAATGCTCACTATTAAGAACACGCCCAACGCAATCATTGAGTGGCAAAAATTTAATATCGCCAAAGATGAGGCGACTCGATTTCAGCAGGAATCCGCCAAAAGCATCGTGCTAAATCGTGTTAGTGGCGTAGATCCTTCGCAAATTCTTGGCCAGCTTAGCTCTAATGGCCGCGTATTTCTGATTAACCGCAATGGCTTGCTCGTTGGTAAAGATGCACGCATTGATACCGCTGGTTTTATTGCATCTACCCTTGATATCAAAAACGATGACTTCCTAAATGGCCGTTATCGCTTTGCAGGAGAAGGCGGCAATATAGCCGTGGAAGGGGTGATTCGCAGCCAAAATGGCGATGTTTTTTTAGTTTCGCCTGATATTAAAAACAGTGGATTGATCGAGTCAAGTAATGGCAATGTTGTACTTGCAGCAGGAAAATCAGTTGAAATCGTCAGCCTAGGACTAGAAGGCGTGCGTTTTACCTTACAAGCACCAAGCGATAGTGTAATTAATCTAGGCCAAATCAAAGGCGATGCTATTGGGCTATTTGCAGGCACCCTAAAACACAGCGGTGAGATCCGCGCGGTGCGTGCCGAGCAAGTAGGAGGCAAGGTTTTGTTGCGTGCCAGCGATAAAATCGAAACCAGCGCAGGCAGCCGCATCGATGCCAGTGGAGCAGTTGCTGGGCAAATCACCCTTGATGCAGGACCAGCAGGTACCTTGCTAGCCAGTGGCCAAATCAGCGCCATAGGCATGCAAGGTGGCGAAGTACAATTACTGGGTAAACACGTTGGCCTGATCGATCACGGCTCGGTGGATGCCAGTGGAAAAAATGCAGGCGGGACTATCTTAGTAGGCGGTGATTACCAGGGTAAAAACGCCAGCGTTGCCAATGCACAAGCAAGCTACACCGGTATAGATACCTCCTTGCGTGCGGATGCCATCAGCACAGGCAACGGCGGCAAGGTAATTGTTTGGGCTGATAAAAACACCCGTGTTAATGGCCAAATCAGTGCCAAAGGCGGGGCTGAGGGTGGAAATGGCGGGCTGGTAGAAACATCGGGTAAGGAATTTTTAGATTTTAAAGCGCAGGTGGATACATCAGCAGCTAAAGGCAATGCAGGCACGCTGCTACTAGATCCAGCAGATATCACCATCAAGACCACTGGCACAACAGATACCAGCCCCAATGGCATTGTAAATAGCGAATACACCTTCAGTAATAGCAGCAGCGGCTCCGTAGTGCTTATTGGCGATATTGATAGCCAGCTCAGCAGTAATAACGTCACCATTCAGGCTGAGGGCGCAATTACCCTACTCAATAGCATGAGCTATAACAAGAATAAAAATCTAACCCTCTATGCAAAAAATGCTTACCCGCTAACAAATGGCATTGATATGAATAGCCAGTCGGTCACCAATAGTGGCACTGGCGATATCACCCTCAAGACCGATCAAAAGGCCATTAACGCCGCAGCTATATCCACCCAAGGAAATATCACCCTTGAAGCTTTAAGCCTAACATTAAATGGCAATATCACCAGTGGCTCAGGAAAAAGTATTACCATTAAAGCCAGCGGGCAATTAGATCTGGATTCTGGCCAAGCCGACAGCAGCAAAATGCAATTAGGCAGCGCATCCATTGCGAAACTAATCAGTGATAATGTATTTTTAAAATCAGAAAGTAATGTATCTATTAATGAACTGGTAGATCGTAGCGGAAAGAATCTCTCCATTTATGGAAAAACCGGTATAGCTCAAACCAACACAAATCAAACAGGCTATGGATACATAAAAGCAAACCACTTAAGTGTTTCAACATTTACACCAACTCCATCTGGATCTATTTCAACCATTAATCTGGGTGAAGCAAGCAATGAAATAAGCCAGTTCAGCAGCAGCTCCGATGGCAGTGTCAAACTAAAAAATACTAATGCATTAAGCATTATTGCACATCCGGATTTAAGCTCTTATTCAAAAATGGGCGGCGACAGCTGGATTGAAAACACGCAATCAATCAGCCAATCTGCACCTATTACTATTTCTCCTAGCCCCGCTCCCTCACAAACCCCCTCTCCTAGCCCAGCCCCAGGCTCATTAACCATCTACTCCACTTCAGGCAATATAAACCTGAACCATGCGAGTAATAGCATAGAACAATTAAGCGCAAAAACAGCCGCAAGTGCAGCAAGTATCACCATTAAAAACAATACAAATATTAATTTATTTAATAACACAACAGAGAGCGGGCCAACCCAAAGCGGCATTTCAACTAATAATGGCAATATCAGCCTAGAAAACAATGGAAACATCACTTTCAATAATAACGATATAACCGCTGGCACAGGCAATGCCGATATCCTAACCACGGCGGCAGCGAAAACGATATCTATCCCTAATAGTAGTAGCAACAAAGGCGTGATCACCGCCGCCAATATTAATCTACGGGCAGATACCATCGGCCTAAGCTATGCCTCTAGTGGCACAAACTACGCCACACTGAATGCCAATAGCGGCACAATCAATATCTCGCCCTTTACCAGTGGCACAGCATTTCAATTAGGGGGATCAAGCCGTAGTGCGCTTGGTGTTACTCAAAGCGAAATAAATAATTTTACCGCCAATACTATTAAAATTGGCAATAGCTCGTATCAAGTTGGGGCCGTAAATATCGCCACCTTAGATATCAGCTCAAGCAGTGGAGCACCAATATTAGATATAAATTCATCTGGAGCCATCACCCAAAGTGGCATCCTAAAAACAAAAGGCTTAGCAGCCAGAGCCAGTAGCATTGCCTTAAATAATACCGGCAATGTATTTACTAATGGCGTAGCCCTTACTAGCTCTGGAGATATTAATCTTGATTATGCTGGGAATCTAAATATTGGCTTACCTGGTTATGCCGATGGTTTAGCAGCAGGGAATGATCTAAGTGCAAGGGCTAGCTCTAATTTAACTATTGCAAACTCCATTTATGCTAAAAATGCCACGCTCACCGCAACATCTGGCAGTATAAATCAAAGCATAGGCACAATTATTAATGCTAGCTCATTAAATAGCACCGCCAATGGAGAAATTAGCTTAGGCCAAACCAATCAAATATCTACACTTAGCGCGACAAACACAACAGGCAATATTTTAATTAAAAACAGCAAGGCATTAACCATTAGCAGTTTAAAAGGAAATGGCAATATAGAAGTTAATAATACGGCAGATATCACCCTCAACACCAGCCTTAATACGGCAAGTAGCAACACGCTTACCTTGCAATCAGCAAATCTTAGTCAAACCAGCGGAATTATTACTGCAAGTGATCTAAAAATAACAGCAACTGGCAATGTTTTACTCGACAAAGATAATTTAATAAACAAAGCCAGCATTAGCAGTAAAGACTTAACCCTCAATAATAATCAAGCGCTCACACTAGGAGCCATCAATAGCAAAGACTCTGAAGTAAAAATAAGCAGCAAAGGTGATTTAATCCTTAGCGATACTTTACTGGCAAAAACAGCAAGCCTCACTTCCAGTAATGGCAGCATAAAAGCAAATAATATTATTAGTGCCAATAGTTTAAAAGCCAACGCCACAAGCGGCATTACGCTGGATAAAAACAACCTAATCGATCAAGCCGCGCTTAAAACCACCAAGGGCAATATATTACTGAACAATGCTAAGATCTTAACTTTAGGCGACTCCAGCGCCGATCAATTTAAGCTAATTAATAGCGAAGGGCTTATTATTAGTGGCAATTTAACTGCAGCACAAATTGATATAAATTCCAAAAACATGAGCGACAATAGCACGGCGGTATTAACAGGCAATGCCAAGCTAAATAGCACGGGGGATATTATTTTAAGCAATGGCACGCATTCATTAACGGTGCTATCTGCAAGCAGCAATGGCAATATTTCTTTAAAAAATAAAAACTCATTAACGCTTAAAGAAATCAGTGCAAACAAAGCACAAGTCAATAATGAAGGTACTGTTACGATTGATGCGGCACTCAATGCCACAGAATCAGCAAAAATACAGAGCACAGCAGCAATTAGCATTAACAATGCGATCAATAGCAACAACATTAATCTAATCAGCGATCAGCTGAATATGGGCGATCAAGGTAAGATTGATACCACCGATTTAATCTACACACCCAATACAGCAGATAGTATTAAAGTTACCCTAGGTGGCAATAGCAAGACAGGCTTAGGAGTAGAATTAAGCCAAAGCGATATTGATCGTATTAAAGCTAGCAAAATAATTTTAGGCGATGCGCAGGGTAATAAATTCAGTGATGTGCAAATAAAAGGATTTAATGCCGCTACTGCAGATTTATCTATAATTAGCAGTGGCATATTAAGCCAAATAACCGGTGGTGCATTCATCGCCAAAAGCTTAAACGCTCAAGCCAGTAGCATTACTTTAGCAGAAAACAACACGGTAGATAATTTCATAACAAATAGCAACGGCGATATTATA
Organism: Iodobacter sp.; assembly: GCF_025352645.1. Classification (GTDB taxonomy): domain Bacteria; phylum Pseudomonadota; class Gammaproteobacteria; order Burkholderiales; family Chitinibacteraceae; genus Iodobacter. The sequence goes on from NZ_JANXSO010000070.1 coordinate 8,978, forward strand.
TTTTCAAATAGCAAAACCCTAGCACTCGGGGCAATATCCACTCAAGGGCTATTACGTATTAGCACACAAGGAGCATTAGGCTTAAATGATGCCGTGACTGCAAAAAACATTTCATTAAAAGCCGATGGCGGCGATATTATTAGCCTAGATAAAGGAATCATCAACACAGATACACTTAGCGCCACAGCCAGCAAAGGCATCAAGCTAAATAATAGTAATAATATTAACCAATCCAATTTAATTAGTAGTGATGGCGATATCAGTATCAACAATAATAAAGATCTTATTTTAAGTAAATCAAGTAGCAGTGGAAAAATTAGCATCAGTACCACGGGAGGGCTAAATATCAATGAAGACCTATCCGCCAATGCAATTGATATTACTAGTGGCGGTATTATAAATAGCAAAGCGATCACCAGCACCACGGGCGGAATACTTATTAATGCGACTGGTGCTTTAAATATCAATACCCTGACTTCCGCTAGTGATATTGATATTAAATCTTCAGCCACGATTAATGCCAGTGCTCAGCTCAATGCTAATAATGGCAAAATACGTATCAATGCGATTGGTGATTTAATCTTAAACGATAATATAATAGCCAATAATATCGACATCAGCAGTGCCACACTCAATAGCAAAGGCATAATAAGCAGTAAAACGCAGAGTATCGGCAACGGCAATATATTAATTAACACCACGGGCGCTTTGAACGTCAACACTTTGATATCAGCAAATGATATTGATCTAAAATCAGCAGCAAGTGTTAGCACCAACACACCACTAAGTGCTAACAATTTACACATCAATGCAGGAGCTGATGTCAATTTAAATAGTGATTTAACTGCAAACAATATCATAATTAATACAGGAAGCACCCTTAATACCAAAGGTATTATTAGTGCGCCGCTGCTTAGCGTTAAAGCGGCAACGGGCATCAGCCTAGATAAAGCTAACCGCTTAGATCAGGTAAAATTGATTAGTGATAATGGCTCTATCAAGCTAAGCAATACTAAAGCTTTAATACTTGACACCACCAGCAGCAGTGGCGACATTAGCATTGCCAATACTGGCAATTTGCTCGTTAAAGACAATTTAAGCGCTAATCAAATTCAGCTGAAAATAAACAATGGTGTCCTTAGTGAACTAGATGGCGGAAAAATAAACACTCGCAAGATAAACATAGAAGCAGAAGCAGGAATTAATCTTCAAAGCAGTAACAATACGATTAATTTAGCAGCGCTTAGCAGCAAGGGTGATATTTTATTAAATAATAATCAATCTATAGAGCTAGCTACGATCACTAGCCAAGGAAAACTGAATATTAATGCGATAGGATCACTGCGCATTGCAGATCAGTTGCAAGCTGCCACAATCAATTTAAAGGCTGCTGAAATAGGCGACACTGCAAACAGCCAAATTGCCACTACTAAACTACAGCTAGATGGCCAATCACAAATTTTACTAGATAAAGGCAGCCATAAAATTGCGCAACTCACAGCAAAGAGTAATGGCGTTATCAGCATACAAAACAATATTGATCTTGATCTACAAGGCATCAGCACAAAAGGCAATGTTTTAATTGATAATCAAGGCGCGCTCAATGTAAGTGCCCCTTTTAGCGCTGATGATAGCTCTTTATCCAGCAAAGGATCTTTGCGTATTAATAGTGAGAAATTTAGATCAACCGGAACGATTAAACTACTCAGCCGAGATAGTGGTGGTAGCTCTGATAATATTATTCAGAATACAGCCTTGATTGCAGCTGGCGATATAAAAATAGATGCTAATGATGTCTTTATTCAAAATGCAGATTTAATAGCTGGAGCCAGCGTTGCACAATTAAACCAAGGTGCACAAGCAGGAGTTACTGGCACCAGCGGACAAATTTTAGTTGATGCAACAGTCATTCAGGTGGCCCAAGGGGTTAAAGCCATATCCGCTAATGGTGGTGCAATTAATTATGGCAGTGCCAGAACCATCAGCAATAATATTAGAGCTGATCAAATTCAGACCACGGGCACCATCAATAAACAGGGTAAAGACCCTGATATTCGCCTAATTAATAGATTGCCTATTACGGCTACTCCAGAGCAAGTGGATCAAGTGATTAAAGTGATTGTTTTGCAAAACCAAGATCAGCAAAGTCATTTCCAGCAAATTGGTACGGGTGCTTTGCCATTTGAAGCAAAAAAACCAGAAGAAATAGAGCCAAGCAAAACGCCAATTCGTATTGCAGGAGAAGACGATGCCAATTGCCCATAATGGCTTTTATTTTTAATTGCTTATTAAGCCAATAATCGTTTTAGCAAATATGCCCAGCCACACGGAGATAAAGCTAATGTTTAATTGTTTTAAGCTAATCGTCCTTAGCCTTTTTTTATCTGTACCCAGCTATGCGGCCATTGTGGCTGAAGTGGCATCGGTACAAGGCGCGGCATCGGCTCAGAGTAAAGGCGGTGGGCTTAAACTTATTGGCAAAGGATCGGTACTGAATGAAGGCGATGAAATCATCACCGCGCCCAATAGCCATGCGGTATTAAAGTTTAACGACGGCGGGCAGATTACAGTACGCCCCGATACCCGCATGAAAATTGATAGCTTTGCTTTTGGCCAAGCGGGGCGTGAAGACAGTATGGTTTTAGGCTTATTTAAAGGGGGCTTACGTGCGGTAACGGGTTTGATATCTAAGCAATCGGCAACAGCGGCTAAAATTCAGACCAATAGCGCTACCATCGGTATTCGTGGTACCGATTTTGATGCAAGGCTTTGTACGGGTGATTGTGAGCAGGAAGCCAAGCAAGCGCCTACTCAACAAAACAAAACCGTTGAAGTGGCCGCTGCAGCACGGGTAGTTAGCCTATCTGGCAAAGCCAGCGTTAAAAATAAAGACAGTAATTTGCGCATGCTGGTGCAGGGCGGCGCGGTATATGTAGGCGAGCGCGTTGAAACCGCCACCGACGGCACCTTGGTTTTGGCGTTTAGGGATGGGGGCAAGGTGTCCCTGCGTAGCGATACGCAGATGCAAATTGATCGCTTTGAATATAAAAGCGAAGCCGCCAGCGAAGGCAGCTTTGGCGTATCACTCTTTAAAGGGGGCTTACGCGCTTTAACGGGTTTAATCGGCAAAGCTAGGCCAGAGGCCGTGCAATATAAAACCAAAAGCGCCACCATCGGGATTCGTGGCACTGGGGTAGATTTTGAATGCACCGCTGCCTGCGCAGACCCTAATGTGCAAGCAATGGATGGCTTTGGCGCCTATGTGTGGGAGGGCCATATCACCATCACGCCCGTCAATGGCCCTAGCCAGCAGCTTAATCTAGGCGACACCATATTGATCCGCACTAGCGGTATTTTACGCCCTGCTAGCCCACCTGCCAGCCTTGGCAATATGCCCGCACCACGGCCCGATACCATCCCCGTTGATTTGCAGCTTTTATTTGGCCAAAGCGATGTTAATAACGATGCTCAAGGGCTTTATGTGCACGTTAGAGACGGTAATGTCAGCCTAACTGACAATACAAGCCAGCAAATACTATACTTAGGGAAAGATGAAACTGGATTCACTAACAAAAACAACCCAGTGCGCTTACGCGACCTACCGGTATTTATCGAGTTTGATCGCACCCCCATTGGCATAGTCAAAGTTCCACTACGTGAATTACTCAGCAAAAATGGCATCCCATCCAACCTTGGCTGCAAACCTGGTACGGCCAAATAAAGCGGCGTCCTAATATGACATTTCGACTTTTATTACTTTCCAGCATCCTTGCAGGCAGTGTATTGGCCGATGAACCTAGTTTTAATGTCACCACCTTCGATATAAAAGGTGACAACCCCCTCTCTATTGAGGCCAGTCGGCAAATATTGCAGCCTTGGTTGGGCGATAAACGCTCGCTCGCCGATTTACAGCAAGCCGCTAGCGCACTTGAATCGGTGCTCAGGGAGCAAGGACACGGCTTTTTACGCGTCACCCTGCCGCCACAAGAAGCCTCTAACACCATTACCCTAGAAGTATTGAGCTTTAAAATAGGCAAGGTGCTGATTAAGAATACTGAGTTTTTTGATGCAGAAAACCAAAGAAACAGCTTACCTTCCTTGCAAGAAGGTAATTCGCCAAACATACAAGCCATGGCCACCCAGCTTGCCATTGCCAATGAAAACCCTGATAAACAAACTACCGTCACCTTTAAAGAAGGCGATAGTGATCATGTTGACGCCACCATCGATTCGCAGCAGCAAAAACCATGGAGTGTGTTTGCATCCGGCAATAACTCAGGGGCGGATGATAATGGCCGCTTACGTTTATCGCTTGGCGTTCAGTACGCCAATCTATTTAACGCCGATCATGTCGCCACCTTCAGCTATTCCACCGCGCCCAGCCAACCAGATAATGTGGGTCAATACGGCTTGTTTTATCGCCTGCCACTTTACAATTTAAACAGCAGCTTAGCCGCCTACTACGCCCAATCTAAGGTGGATTCAGGTAGCTTAGGAGAAGGCTTAGTCATTACCGGCAAGGGCGAATCAGGTGGGCTGCGATATAGCTATTACCTGCCCCCTGTAGGCCAATATCGCGGCCAGATTGAGGTGGCTATCGACGATAAAATATTTCACGGCTCTGACTTAAGTGGCGTGGGCCAGCTTAGCCCCGACGTGCGCAGCCGCCCGCTTACCCTTGGATATAGTGGCCGCTGGCGTAATGAAGAAACCGAGATAAGCTTTAGCCTAGATTACGCACACAATCTAGCCTCGGGCTACGCTAATGACGACGAGGCTTACGCTAGCAACCGCAGCGATGCACACCGCAACTGGCAAGCATGGCATGGCAAAGCTGAAGGCCTTTACCGCTTTACGGGCGACTGGCAGGCTAATCTAAAGTTTAACGCACAATTTGCCAATGAGCCGCTCATCTCTGGCGAGCAATTTGCACTTGGCGGCAGCAACTCCTTACGTGGAGTGAGTGATCGTAGTGCCACAGGGGATAGCGGTATACAAAGCAGCTTTGAGATCAGCACGCCCAAAATTTACGATGGCTTACGCTTATTAAGCTTTATCGACGCAGGCATCATCCACCGCTACTCACCTGATGCCACAGCAAGCAGCAAAGAAACCCTCGCCAGCATCGGGCTAGGCCTACGTTGGCAAGTTATGGATTGGGGATTTATTAGCGCCGATTGGGGCTATATCATCGACGGCAGCAGCTCGCCTAAAATCGAGCAGGGCGAAAGCTTTGGGCATTTTGGATTTTATATGAAGTATTAAATTGATGTAGGGAGGGCGCCCGTGCCCCCCCTACATCAGACTTCTCGCAGGCCTTCTTTGACACACCTTATATTGCAAGCGGCTTAAATCGGCTACATGATCACCATCGGCTTCTACTACTAAAATCTCGGCGGCTAAAGCACCAAAGTCAGCACGAAAATGCACGCTGCTTTTTAAGATGAGTATCGGCACTTCGCAAGGCTCTATACCTAGATAGCGGAACATGGCCTGATCTGCCGCCTGCTGCTTGCGGCTACTCACCAGCACCGTTACCCCGCCACACTCTAATCTAGCCATCAGGCCTAAATCCATCTGGCAGCCCGCATAAAAAGGCCCTGTTGCCGCAAACTGGCCCGTGCCAAGCGCGCGAATGCTCCACTCCCCAATAGCCTGACTATCGCTGCGACCTATAGCACAATTGAGTTTTGCACCAACGCCAGCTTGATGCGCCGCTTGTGCCGCCAGCGGATCGCAGAGCAGGCCCACCACGGCAGGGATCTCCATTGCCAAGCAAGTGGCGATGATATTTGCCGCATCACTGCCCGCCCCGCCGCCCGCATTATCACAAGTATCGGCCAAAATAATCGTTGCACCAGAACGCGCATGCTGACGCACGTAGCGGAGTGCTTCGTCTACCTGCCACAGCTTGCCCGCAAATTTGCTTTCTGCAGCGGCCACTTTTTGTGCCAAATTGAGCGCAGCAGCTTGGGCCAAGCGAGGGTTTGCTGCGTAAGCCAGTACGGCTGGGCCACTATCGGCCACATCGGCCAAAGGAAAACCGGGGAAGAAACTGACACTGAGTAAATCACCCTCTTCTGCCCTAATGGCGTCTTGCATTAGGCCTGCAACTGGCGGCGCTAATGAGCACTGCCAAGGCATAGAGATCAAAAAATCTAGCTTTTGCATGGCAGGGTAAAGCTGGTTGCCGGCCAGTATATGCCACAATAAACCAACGGCCCTTGCCCCTGTTTCTGCCATATCCACATGGGGATAGCTGCGATAGCCGACCAAAGCACTGGCGGAATTCACCATCAAGGGGCTGACATTGGCATGAAAATCAAGCGAGGCCACGATAGGCGTTTGCTCACCCAATAAGACGCGAGTACGGCGCAACCATTCGCCATCGCCATCCTCATAGCGCTCCGTCACCAAAGCGCCGTGTAAATCCAAATACACACCATCTAGCGGCCCAGCAGCTAAAAGTGCCGACTCAAACATTGTCCATAGCGCTTCAAACGCCGCATCCTCCACCCGCCCGCTGGGGTTGGCCGATGCCCAGAGCAGCGACAAAACTTGAAAATGAGCAGCCTGCAGCGCAGCAATCGCCCCCGCCAAAGGTAAATTAGCCCCCGCCACCGCAGCCACAACCGCCTCGCCCATGGTCAGCCCCGGCCAAGCATCCGCCTCAATAAAATGAGCCAGTGTGGTGGGCATACTGGCAAAGGTATTGGTTTCATGCTGAATACCCGCTACCGCAATCCGCTGCATACCAGCTCCAGAGGGGTGAATACGTGAGACAAACAAGGGCAAAAAATATTTACTGCCTGCGCCTTAATTTTTTGGAGTAGTAGCCACCGCAGAAATACGTATTTGCATAACTTTAGGTGGCACTTCAGCGCGGCAACTTCCCCCTTTAAAAAAGGGGGATTTTCCTTGGTTTTTGGCTAATTCCAGCCCAACATCAACTACAAATCCCCCCTAGCCCCCCTTTTTCAAAGGGGGGAACAAAGACATCAACCTTAAGTATGCTTTGTCTTTCTCCGTGAAACTCCGTGTGTGGCCTCAGCCCCTACAACAATCCATCCAAAGCCGCCGCGCAAATATTGCGATATTGCTGTGGAGTAAACGGAATCGGGTTGGTGCCGTGCGAGCCATCCGCCACGGCCTCTGCACCGATGGTTTCCAGACAGGATTCATCTAGGCCTATGCTTTTTAACGTATGTGGGATGCCAACTTCTTCGCGCAGACGCAAAATCCAGTCAAGAAAGGCGGCAAACGAAGGGTTGGGCAGGCCAAGGTAGCGGGCGGCGGCGGTGATGCGCTCGTCAATGGCGGCCTGATTGGCTTTTAAAACATAGGGCATCAAAATGGCATTAAGCATGCCGTGGTGGGCATCAAAGCGCGCCCCCAGCGGGTGCGCCAAAGCGTGCATTGCACCCAGGCCGCGCTGAAACGCCGTTGCCCCCATGCTGGACGCCACCAGCATTTGCATCCGCGCCTCCAGATCTGTGCCCTCGGCAACGGCGCGTGGCAGCCATTCACGCACCAGTTGCATCCCCTCCAGCGCAATGCCACTGCCCATGGGGTGATAAAACGGCGAGCAATAGGCTTCTAAGCTGTGGCTTAAGGCATCCATACCCGTGGCTGCGGTGAGCTTGGCGGGCAAGCCGGTGCTCAAAACAGGATCTAAAATCACAATGGCAGGCAACATGCGCGGGTGAAAAATAATCTTTTTAGCGTGCTCGGCTTCATGGGTAATCACCGAAGCCCGGCCTACTTCGGAGCCTGTGCCCGCCGTGGTAGGAATGGCAATAAGCGGAGCCATGCCTTCCGTTTTAATCCTCAGCCAGTTGTCCCCTTCATCCACATAATCCCAAAGCGGGCCACTCTGCCCAACCATCATCGCCACCGCTTTGGCCGCGTCCAGCGCCGAGCCACCGCCCAGCGCAATGATGCCGTCATAGCCGCCCTCGCTGTAAGCCTGCACCCCGTCGGCCACATTTTTCCCGGTTGGGTTGCCCTTAATCTGGTGAAACAGGCCAGCGTGCAAATCAGCCCCATCCAGCAAGGTCAGAGTGCTCAGTACGGGCGATAAAGTGGCCAGCCCCGGGTCGGTAATCAGCAATGGCTTTTTAATGCCTAAAGATCGCGCTAGCTGCGGCAAATCCCTCACCCGCCCCACGCCACATTTCACATTGGTGGGGTAATTCCAATTTACGGTGTAGCGATCGAGATTCATTTAAGTATCCTGTTCAGGAATAGTGCCTTCGGCACGTTGGTTTTGGTGCGGGCGTCCCGCTGGACCTTCCTTTCTTGCGCGGCCAAGAAACGAAGCCAAAGAAGGCCGCCCCGGCGTCTGCGCCCCGCTTCGCGGGGTTCCCTCGCTGCGAATAAACGAGTCGGCGTCAATTCAACTCGCTTCGCTCAAACACGAATTGACGAAAGCCCCGCCCCGTTTATTCCTCGCTCGGCTGGTCTCAGGGGGACTTAAGCCCCACATCAACCATCAACTTATTGCTTTAATTTTCGTAGGTTGGGTTAGCAGCTTTATCGCGTAACCCAACCTACGGATCTAAATGCTTTTCCTCCGTGAAACTCCGTGTTCTCTGTGGCCTCCGTGGTTCAAGATTTGGGTTTTTCTACATAAAGACAAACATTACATCTGCTTCAAATGAAACGATTTCGGCCTTGTCAGGTAGTCGTATCCCAGCGTAGATAAAGTCGCTCCCCGCCCGGTTTGTTTGATGCCGGTCCAAGGTAGAGCGGGGTCTAGGTAATCGCAACGGTTCATAAAAAACGTACCGCA
>NZ_JANXSO010000076.1 GCF_025352645.1 Iodobacter sp.
CATGTTGGTTGGTGATCGTTTTAATACCTGCTTCGCCCGTTAAATATTGCTGAACGGCAGTAAGTTTGAATTGCATTGTGTACTTGGACATAAAAACACCCCAAAAATGGACGGGTGTCCAACTTTTGGGGTGCAGTTCACTCTACGATGGGCTTTTTGCATTATTGGGCTTTTAAATATCTCTCTAGCCACTGATCTTGTTCCCACAGCATTTGCATGATGGATTCGCGGGCGCGGTAGCTGTGGCTTTCGTTGGGCAGCATGACTAAGCGCGCTCTGGTACCTAGTCCTTGTAGTGCTTGGTACATGCGCTCGCTTTGGATGGGGAAGGTGCCGGAGTTGTTGTCCATTTCGCCGTGAATAAACAGCAGCGGGTCTTTGATTTGGTCGGCGTAGTTAAACGGTGCCATGGCTTGATATACGTCTTTGGCCTCCCAAAAGCTGCGGTCTTCGGACTGAAAGCCAAACGGGGTGAGCGTGCGGTTATATGCGCCAGATCTGGCGATGCCTGCTTTAAATAACCGCGTATGGGCTAGCAGATTGGCGGTCATAAATGCGCCGTAGCTATGGCCACCAATGGCAATTTTATTGCGATCGGCCACGCCTAATTTCACTACCGCATCCACCGCCGCCTCGGCATTCATTTTTAGCTGTGGCAGATAGTGATCGTTGGGTTCGGTTTTGCCTTCGCCCACAATCGGCATGGCGGGGTTATCCAGCACGGCGTAGCCACGGGCCAGCATGGCTTGCGGGCCGGTGTAGCTGATGCGGTTAAAGCGGTAAGGCGATTCGCGCACTTGGCTGGCGAGTTGGGCGTTTTTAAATTCGCGCGGATAGGCCCACATCAGCATCGGCAGCGGGCCATCTTGCTTAGCGTTGTAGCCAGCGGGCAGATACAGCGTGGCGTCTAGCTGCACGCCATCGGCACGTGGGTACTGAATTTTCTGCTTTTGCACATCCTTAAGCTGCGGGGTGGGATGTGGGAAAGCGGTGAGCGCCCGTACTGTGGCGCCAGTATGCAAATAAAAATTGGGCCGCTCGCTTGTACTTTCGCGGCTGCTGATAAATTCTGCATCACTCAGTATGGCAAGCGGGGCTTCGTAATACGGTGCTTGAGATTGCCATAGCCGCGTAGATTTTTTGTTGGCTAGAGAGTAGCGGTCTAAAAAGGGCCGGTCGCCCTCTGGGCCAGCACCTTCGCCGATGAGATAAATGGCATCGCCATTTTGTTTGATCACGCTCTGGCCGTAGGCGTTTTTGCTGGTCACCGGATCGCCCGCGTCGGCGTAGCGGTCTTCAGATTTGCGGGCAAAGAGTAGCTCGGGCATTTGCTCAGGCTGGCCAGGCTGGATGCGCCAAGTGCGGGTATCACGGGTTTTCCACCAGCTTTCTTCAATAATTGCCAGATGATCGTCGCCCCACACTACAGAAGCGCCGCGCCATGCTAAATCGATGAGTTTTTGGGCTGGGGCATTAAACGGTGCGGCCTGTTGATAGAGGGTGTCGCGGATGTTCGCTTCTTTACTTGGATCGCCACCGTCTTGGGCTTCTAGCCAAGTTAAAGTGGCTGGCTGATCGTTTCGCCATGCAAAATCACGCGGGCCACTGGCCACGGCGTCATTGCCAGGTGGGATGCGGTCTTGCAAAGGTCGCTCTGCAATGGTTTTGATAAGCTTGCCTTGGCGATTCCATACTTCATAAGTCTGCGGAAAATAAGACACTGGAAGCAGGTAGGAATAGGGGCGGCGTAAAGATTGGGTGAAAATTAGTTGCCCATCAGGCGAGGCACTGGCGGCGAGCAGGGTGAGCGGTTTGGCGATTTTTTTGATCTCGCCATTTAAATTCACGGTGGCTAGCTGGCTTTGTAAGTGCCAGTCGAGCAAATCTGCATCTGCCTGTGTTTTTAGCATATCAGGGTAGGTGCGGATTTGGCTTTTGCTGCCTGGCTGGCTGTCTTGGGTATTGGGGCCGGTTGGTGTAGCGGGGGCGGTAGGAGCACTGCTTGCGGGTGCTAGCTGCACCAGTAATTGCTCGCTAGCGCTAAGCCAGCTGAAACCCGCGCTGCTGCTGGTATTGAGCGGTTCTTTGATTAGCTGCTTGGCACTGGCATTAGCAATATCCAGCAACCATAGCTCCACGCCTTGATTACCCCAGCGGCTAAATGCCACCCAGTGCTCATTGGCCGACCAAGCGGTGTCGGCAATGCGTGCATCCTTAGGCAGGCCACTTACCGCGCGGCTTTGGCCGGTTTTAATATCTAAGAGGCTGATACCGCTAGCAAAATCAAAGCGGCTCTGGCTGCGCATTTTTGGGTTTAGCCGCAGCCCCGCAAGTTTTAATTCTGGCTGGGCTACATCGGCAATGCTGGGTAAACCGGGCAGGCTGAGCAATAGCGCGGTGCCGTGCTTGGGCCCAAGGCGAAACAACGGCCCGCGAGGTGCATCGACTAAGGCTTGCAGTTCAGCGGGGGGAGTTTGATAGGCGTTGACGATAGGACTCATAAATAAGGCAATCAGCAGTAAGCGGCGCATGGCGTTTCATTTTAGGAGTGTATGAAGAAGTCTGTCGATTCATAGGCACTTTACATTAAGCATTTGTAGGAGGGGCAAGTTTTTTTACCCACTCTGCGCATCCGCGTGGGCAAAAAAAATCCCACCGCTGTGGTGGGATTTCTTTACTTTACAACGCGCAACTGCGGCTTGCCAGTTGGGCGGGGAGGGGTATCGGTAGGTGGGGTGTCTTCTGGCTCTATTTCATGAGTACCTTCGTATTCAAAGCCCATTCCCTCGCCATTTTCTCTGGAGAAAATTGAAACCACGCAGCCAATTGGCACCAAAATTTCACGGGAAACGCCACTAAAGCGTGCTGAAAAGCTGATGTAATCGTTACCAATCGAGAGGTTATGCGTGGCGTTGTAGCTGATATCCAGCACAATTTCGTTATTCTTAACGTGTTCCATTGGCACTTGCATTTTGCCCATCACTCGCACAACTAAATAGGGTGTGTAAGCGTGGTCTGAGCACCATTCATGCAAGGCACGAATCAAATAAGGTTTGGTAGAGACAGTTTGCATGATTTGTCCTTTTTAAAAAGGGAGAGGGGGAAGACAACGCTTGACTCCCTATTCCTGTTCATAAGTAGGGCGGGTAAAACCCGCCAGATTTAGCTGCAATAAGCTTAAAAACGGCGGGTTTTACCCGCCCTACAAATTCACACTCCCAACAAGCATTTACTTACGCATTGCTTTTTCGTTCGCAGTCAGCGAATCAATAAATGCTTGGCGGCTAAACAGACGTTCGCCATATTTCATAATTGGAGCAAGTGCCTTAGTGACTTCAATACCGTAGTGCTCAAAGCGCCAGATCAATGGAGCAATTGCTACATCAAGCATAGAGAACTCTTCACCCAACATAAATTTTTGCTTAGCAAACAAAGGCGCGATTTGGGTCAGGTTATCGCGAATGGTCGTGCGCGCTTTTTCCATTTCTTTTTTGGTAGTGCCGCTGGTTTCCAGTGTTTTAACGTGGATAAATAGCTCGCGTTCAAAGTTAAACAGCATTAAACGGGCGCGGGCACGCATTACTGGATCTGCTGGCATGAGCTGCGGATGTGGGAAACGCTCGTCGATATACTCGTTGATGATATTAGATTCGTACAGAGTAAGATCGCGCTCAACCAACACAGGTACTTCGTTGTACGGGTTCATTATTGCTAAATCTTCTGGTTTGCTATGTACATCAACATCGATAATTTCGAAGTCCATGCCTTTTTCAAACAGAACAATACGGCAACGGTGACTGAACGGGCAGGATGTACCGGAATATAGCTTCATCATGGCGACGGATCTCTGCAAAAGTATATGAATTGCAGCATTCTACGCAGTTTGGTGAGTTTAATCCAGAATACGACTATAAGTTACTGATTTTAAATGATTAATGTTGTTTGTTCCAAAAGCTTAATTTGTTTGAAATAGGCCGCTTAGAGTGTTAAATCACGATAAGATTCACACTTCATCAATCATCACCGAGCCATCGGGGCCCCAGTTCACTCGGGTAATGCCTGGCATGGCGTCTTCTAGGCGTTTTAGCTCGTCGTCTTTTTCTTTTGATTGGCTACGAATTAGCCTTAATTCATCTGCTAGCCGCTGGTTTTCTACGCACAGTTTCTGAAAGCGTAATGCTCCGCCTACCGTAGAGCGCAGCTCAAAGTCGTGCCATGGTTTGCTTAAAAAACGATAAATTTCGACGTCGTTAATGGCCAGTACAAGCCCCGCCAGATCGGTCATGCCAGATAAAATAATGCGCACGCAGTCAGGCTGGCGATAGCGAAAATCAGTCAAGAAGGCCACGCCATCTAAATCGGGCATGCGATAGTCGGAAATAACCAGCTGGTACTCCTGTGTTTCACTGGCTAGTAGGGCGGCTCTGGCATCTGTAAAGGTGTGGATGGTGTAGTTGGGCGACGTACCGTCAAATTCATCCTTGGCGTTGAGCGTGCGTTTTAGCGAGGAAAGGATATTGGCCTCATCGTCGACTAGAAGGATATGCGCCATTATTTCACCTGAATGTAAATGTCTAAGCTGCTGCTATCGGCAAGTTCAAATGCTCGGATATGGTTGACTAGTCGCTCATCTAGCACATGGTCTTTGGCCAGCAGCATAACGCCTGAGGCAATTAAATCGCGGGCCAGAATCATGAGTGGTTTTAAATCTTTGCTTTTTATCCGCAGCTCTTTGATGTCTGGTGTGTTTTCTGGCTTGGCAACGACAGAGCAGAAAGCCTCGACAATTTTGGGGTCATAACGCTTGCCACTGCCGCTTTCTATATTGCTGATGGCCTCGTGTCTTGGCATAGGTTTGCCAGTTAGAAAGCCAGCTTGTAGTGCTTCAAAATCACGGCATAAGCTTAAAATTCTTGCTCCTAGTGGAATTTCGGCGGCACCTAACTTATCTGGAAAGCCCAGACCGTCGTAACGTTCGTGCTGGCTGCGTATGATTTGTGAGGCGTTTTGTAATTGCTCTAAGGCCATCAGTGCGGCGTGGCCCTTGCTGGGATAGGTGCCATAGACATTGCGTTCTTGCAAATTCATTTCAACATAGGGTTTAGCGAGCAGGCTATCAGGCAGGCCAATTTTACCAATGGAGTGAAGTAGACCAGCGATAAAGGTGTCTTGCACTTCCGCTTCAGCCAGTTTCAGCTGGCGTGCAATCTGGCGCGCTAGATCGGCAATCACTCGAGCATGCCCAGCTAGTTTATCGGCCCGCATTTCCATTAAATTAGCAAATACTCGGATCGAAGTAATAAAACCTTTTTTTAGCTTTTCATGTACTTCGTTTAATTCCAGCATGGTGAGTTCTAATTCGGCAGTGCGGACTTTAACTTGGCTTTCCAATGAGTTATTGAGCTTTTGTAGTTCTTCATTTTGGCGGATTACCACTATATTCAGCTGAGCTTTTTCTTTTTCTAGCCGTTTTATCGCCAAGGCCTCATCAACAATGCGCAGCATTTCTTCGTCGTCCCATGGCTTAGAGACATAACGATTAATGCGCGCTTTGTTGATGGCATCGATGGTCGAATGAATATCCGCATAGCCGGTGAGTAAAATTCGGGCGGTATCCGGCCAGTAATCAAGTGTGCTGGCTAGAAACTCCGCACCTGTCATTTCTGGCATACGCATATCTGAAATAATTAGATCTACTTTTTCCTGCGCCAGAATAAGCAAGCCTGCTGCACCGCTTTCGGCAGTTAAAACCGTATGGCCGGTTTTGCGTAACAAACGACGTAGTGCAGCAAGAATATTAACTTCATCGTCTACACACAGCACGGTAAAGCCATGTTCTACCGGCGGCTCCGCTGTTTCGGGATGAATACTTGCTTGCACGATTTATCCTTTTTAGAACCTTGATTAACAGCGTGTGGTTGGCTTAAAAAAAGTGACAAAAAATACACTCAGCCGTGATGATTATTCTTTTTATAATTCATTCTTGCTGAATTGGTAGCCAGATATCGAAAGTGGTCCCTTCGCCAAGCACACTGCGCACCTCAATTCGGCCATGATGTTCCTGAATGATTCCATAAGAGAGTGACAAACCGAGTCCCGTGCCTTGGCCTATGGGCTTGGTAGTAAAAAAAGGATCAAAAATCCGGTTTACATGTTCGGCGGCAATGCCCTTACCATTATCGCTGAACGAAATACATACTTGCTGATCGACGCAGCGTGTGCGGATATATATTTTTCCTTGTTTTTCAATAGCATGGCTGGCGTTAACCAGCATATTCAAAAAAACTTGATTAAGCTGTGAAATAACACAGTTAACTAGCGGTAGGTCTCCATATTCTCGAATAACTTCTGCTTTGTATTTTATTTCATTTTGAACGATATTAAGCGTGCTGTTAATTCCGGAATGAATATCTGCATATTCCCATGTTTGATTAGAGTCAGTTCTAGAAAAGTCTTTTAGATTTTGTACAATATTTTTAACTCTTTTTATGCCTTCTCTTGATTCATTAATTAATGAATTAATGTCTTCTTTTATAAAATCAAAATCTATGTTTTTTCGTTCTTTAGCTAGTATAGAGTGCTCTTCCATATGAGGGTGAAATATGGATTCATATTTATCTATTAAACCAAAAATGTCAGTTAAATAGCCAACTAATGCCCCAAGGTTAGAGCTGACATAGCCAATAGGATTGTTAATTTCATGAGCAATACCTGCAGCAAGCTGCCCGATAGATGCCATCTTTTCTGACTGTAACAACTGATTCTGAACATTGCGCAGCTGATCATTAAGTATCAGCAGTTCTGAGTTTCTTTTTTCTATGGCAATGGTATTTCTTTGTGATTCTTCAACACGTATTTTTACCTCGTGTTCTAACGTTTCTTCACGATGTTTACTGGCAGTAATATTGGTACTTATTTCATAGTAGTTTTTTATTTGCCCATCGTACGTATCCATAGGTACCAGCATTGTTTCTAGCCAGTAATCTTCACCGGTTTTTGATTTTGTACAGGTTTCAAACTGTAGTGCCTGTAAAGGTTTTAAAGCCTGTAATGATCTGGAAAAGTTTTCATCAGGGACTAGGCCAATTTCAAAGCGTGTGAGCGCTAATAATTCTTTTTTTGAATAGCCGGTAAGCTGGCAAAATGGTTTGCTGACATAGACAAAGCGGCCATTATCAGTGGTAATTGCAATCAGAGCATTGGTATTCAGTGCATTTCTTTGGATGTCCATTTCAGACATCATGTTTTCCATTTGTTGTAACAGCAGTTTGCTATAGCTGATATCTATGGCTAGTGCGGTTATTCCCATTATTTTTCCATCGCTGTCATAATGAGGAATCCGGTGGAGCTGCATGGTTTTTTCTTGGCCATTTTTGCCTTTTAATGTGATTTCTTCATTGGTGACGCCATTGTTAAAACTGAACAGGTCACCTTTTTCTATCATTTTGGCAATATGATCTGAAAATAGATCTTTATCATATTTTCCCTGCCACTCCTCAGTATTGTTCTGAGCAAAGCTCTGCCATGCAGAGTTGGCCCATAAATAGCATAAAGAAGCGTCTTTTTGCCAAGCAGGCAAAGGCAATTGGGCGCATACACTACTGATTAAAATAGGAGTGCTCATAGTGCAACCTTTAATTGATATATATTAAATAGCTATAAATGAATAAATAACATTTAAATGACTTCTGATTTATTTAGTTCCATTGCATTTACAGGTATTCTTAAAGTAAAGCAGCTGCCTTTGTTTATTTCACTTCTAACACTGATTTCACCATGCATTTTTTTCATTAAACCAAATGCAAGAGATAAACCCAAGCCGGTACCTTTGCCCACAGGTTTGGTGGTGAAAAAAGGATCGAAAATCCGAGTGAGATGCTCCGGAGAAATGCCGCTGCCATTATCTCTAATATCAACATAAATATTATTTTCGTGTAAACGAGTGCGTATCAGTATCTTTCCGAAGGAATTGATGGACTGTGCAGCATTGATGAGCAAATTTAAAATAACTTGATTAAACTGAGAGCCTATTATTTCTATATTTGGCAGTACGGCATAATCGACAGTTATTTCTGCTTTTGATTTTATTTCATTCTTTGCCATGTTAATGGTGTTATCTATGGCTTTATTAATATCAACTGCGCTCCATTCCCCTGAGTCGACATGAGAAAAGTCTTTTAAATCTCTGACAATGACTTTTACTCTTTCTAAACCATCTTTTGATTCTTTAACTAGATCAGGCAAGTCTTCAAATATAAAGGTCAGGTCATTTTTTTTGATGATGGCACTTTTTATTTCATCATCTATATGATCTGTGTTTTTATACTCGTCAAGTGCAGAAACTAATTTAATACTGTAGTCATTGAGGGTGTTCAAATTGGAGCTGATAAACCCGATGGGATTGTTAATCTCATGGGCAACTCCCGCTGCAAGCTGGCCTATTGAGGCCATTTTCTCCGCCTGTGCCAGCTGGATTTGTGTTGTTCCCAGACGCTCAATTAATAAAGCCTGTGCTTCGGTCTTTTTTTCTAGCTGCATTTCTATTTTTTGTCGGTTTTCTACTTCATCACGTAGCTGCTTATTCATTTCTTCTAGATGGATGGTTTTTGCTTTTATTCTTTGATCAAGTTGTTCCATATTAGCAAACAGATAATTAAGTTGGTCGGCCAGTTTGCTGAATTCATCGTTACCATAGACTTTTAGGCGCATATTCCAGTCATGGTGATCATTGATTTGATTTAGACCTTCATAAATATCCGACATGGCTTGGGTAACGCTGTGGCTTAGTAGTGAAATAAGCACTAATGCACTGATAAATGTAGCAATAAAAACACCAGTCATTCTTAATTTTGCGGCATCGATTGGCAGGCTACCATCTGCGGAATGAAGGGCTATATAGCCATAGATTAAAGTGCCTATTAAGCAATGCAGCAGCAAAATGTAGAACCGGCTCTGTAAACTTATTCTTTTCCAGTAATGAAATATAGCCATCATCGAACTCCCTAGAAGATGGATGCTACGTTTAAACAATCACTCATAATGGTCAGATGGCTTATGAGTATTGGTTTTTTGCTCAAAATAGGTAAATGCATGGCGAATTTCTTCTAACAGGTCTTCGTCTTCCCAAGGTTTGGTCAGAAATTTGAAAATACCTGCACTATTGATGGCATCGGTAAGCGTATTGAGTTCGGTATATCCAGAAAGCATAATCCGCACGGTATGTGGGTAAAGTTCACGGGCTCGGTGTAGAAAATCTGAGCCGTTCATATTGGGCATGCGCTGGTCTGAAATAATAACGTTGATGGAGTGCCGCCCAAGTAATTCAAGCGCTTGAACCCCTGAGGTGGCGGTATATATAATATAGCCGCTACGGCGAAATAGTCGTTTTAGGGCATTAAGAATGTCTTGCTCATCATCGACTAGCAGCAGGCTACGCTGTGTTTTTTCTGAGATTGTGTTTTGCAAGGGGCGCTGCCTGACTTCGCTAATGAAATGGTCAAAATCTATGGCTGTTAGCGGCTTAGAGAAGTAATAGCCCTGAATCTGATCACAGTTCTGGCGGTGTAGGAAGTGCAGCTGGCTCTCGGTTTCAACGCCTTCCGCCACCACATTTAAGCGCATGCTGTGCGCCATGTTGATAATGGCAATGGCGATCATGGCATCATTAGGCTCGGTAATGACATTCTGAATAAATGAGCGGTCTATTTTTAAAGTATCAAAAGGGAATTGTTTTAAATAGCTGAGGCTGGAATAACCCGTGCCAAAGTCATCCATGGCCAGCGATACACCCAGTTGTTTGAGGCGTTTTAAATAAACAATGGCAGCGTCTAAATTTTGCACGACGACGGATTCGGTTAATTCTAATTCTAAATATTTACTATTTAACTGTGCCCTATTTAGGGCCTCTGTAATGATCTCTACAATATTATCTTGTCTGAATTGCAGTGCTGATAAATTAACTGCCACTGAAATAGGGCATTTCTCCTGCCATTTCTTTGCCTGCTGGCAGGCTTCATTTAATACCCATTCTCCAATTGGTAAAATAAGGCCTGATTCTTCGGCAAAGGGAATGAACTGGCTGGGCTGAATTTGCCCCAGTATCGGGTGCTGCCAGCGGATTAAGGCTTCCGCCCCGACCAGTGCCCCAGAGAAAAGGTCTATTTTGGGCTGGTAGTACAGCTCAAATTCATTGCGTAGCAGGGCATTTCTCAGTGCGGATTCCATTTCTAGAATTCGGCTGGCCTTCTGGTTCATTTCTGGGGCAAAAAAGCGGAAATGATTACGGCCGTTTTCTTTGACTTGATAGAGGGCGACATCGGCACGGCGCAAAAGTGAATCCGTATCCATGCCATCTTCGGGGGCAAAACTGATGCCTATGCTGGCGGTGACAAATAATTCGTTGTCGCCAATGCTGCAAGGTTTGGCGAGGGAGTTGAGTATTTTTCTGGCCACGGTGGCGGCGTCTTCTTGTGCTGCCAGATCCGTAACGATCGCAAATTCATCGCCCCCCATGCGGGCGACTGTATCGCCTGCACGCATCAGTGATTCCAGCCGAGTGGCAACCAGCTTGAGTAAAATATCACCGACCGCATGCCCTAGGCTGTCGTTAACATTTTTAAAGCGGTCTAGATCAATAAGCAAGATAGCAGCAATGCTGCCATAGCGCTGACTACGGGTAATAGCACGGGCCAGCCTGTCGTTGAGCAGTGCACGGTTTGCCAGCCCTGTTAGCGGGTCGTGAGTAGCCAGCTGAGCGAGCTGAGCTTCGTTGCGCAGTCTTTCACTGACATCATTAAAAATGCTGATGTAATGGCTGGTTTTACCTTTTTCATCTAGTAGAGGGGCAATAAATAATTCGTTGGCAAAGGGCGTGCCGTCTTTACGAAAGCATTGCAGTATCGCATGGCCTGTAGCGTGATTCCGCAGGGTACGACGTATCATTTCTAGCTCAGGCTGGTCCAGTTTATTGCCGAGCAGTAGCCGACCATTCTGGCCAATAAATTCCTCTGCAGGGTACCCCGTTATTCTTTCAAAGGCCGGATTGACGTAAAGAACCAGGTGGGATGCTGAGAGCGAATCGCTGATCATGACGGCATTGGTGGAGGAGTCTACTGCTCGCTTGAAGAGCTCCAGCGGTTGCGGCGCACTGATTTCGGCGGGTGGCGCAGGCAGCTTTGTGACGGGAGGGTGAGAGTGCTGAGTGAGCAGCTGCTCTACCGCTGTGATTAATGTCGCGGCGCTGCAGGGCCAGTTCAATGTAATCAGCCGTGATGTATTGTTGCCGGTTATTTCAGTAGAAGAGGAGGCGTGTTGTAGTAAAAGTAGCGGTATGTGACGGGTATTAAGGGAATTTTGTAGCCTGCTGCATAGGGATATTTCTGGGTCATGCAGAATGATAAGGTTGATAGCTTCTGGGCAGGTTTGGAATGCCTGTTCGGCGTCGTTGGTCTCAAGAATAGTGTAGCCACCTGTGCTTAATAACGTAGAACTCAGCTTTAGCTGTTTATCGTTATCGCAGATATTCAGAATAGTTGCTACATTTGCCATGGCTCCATCCTCGTGCGAGCGCAAATTAAAAAAACCTTTCAATAGCAATAGTGGCCGTAGTGACGGCTCTTATTTACTAAATATATTGTTAATCAATAATTTTCCTTGCATTAACCTTTATAGAACCATAGGTAAATTTTGCTTGCCAGTTGTCTGAAGTTTTCTTTTTCTGTAAGTAAATTTATTTTTTATTTTAAATGAATATACCTGATTATGCTTCTTGCTTACCTTCAGTATAAATATCGCCTGGTGGGTGAAACCCGAGTATTGATTGAGTATTGCTTGCGGGTTTCACCCGCCCTACAAAATAAAACACAGAGTGTGGTTCTAAAAATTTTATTTACATAGGCGGTGTTGAACAAGAGACATCATCAGCTATTTCTTACTGTTTTTTTATTTGAGGCGGTTGATGAGTGGGATAGAGAGTTGCATGCTTAGATATAAATAAACAGTGATCTGATTATGTTAATTATTGTTTATATTGTTTTTGGGGCGTGCTGGATTGCGCCCATAAAAAAACGGAGGGTTTCCCCTCCGCTTTTTATTGTGCAGCTTGCGATTAATGAATATCGCGCCAGTATTCTTTCTTCAGCAGATAGCTGATTGGAATCATAAAGAACAGCAGGAATAGTAGTACGCCGTAGCCAATTTGCTCACGCTTAACCTGAGCTGGCTCGCCCATATAAACCATATAGTTCACCAGATCAGCCACACGATGGTCGAATTCGGTTTGATCGAATTCGCCATTTTCTGCGGTTTTGGTAAGGCTACCTGATTTAACGAGTTTGAGCGCTTTATGCTCGTGCTCGCCTTCTTTTTTAACTTCTAAAATCTGCTGACCTTGCAAATCCCACAAGACGTTTGGCATGCCGACTTTATCAAAAGTCAGGTTATTCCAACCCGTAGGGCGGGTGTCGTCACGGTAAAAGCTGCGCAGATAGGTGTAGAGATAATCTGCACCACGTGAGCGAGAAATCACCGATAGATCAGGTGGGGTAGCACCAAACCAAACCTTAGCGTCTTTGGCTTGCATCGACACTTTCATCAAATCCCCTACTTTTGTCGTAGGGAACATCAGGTTGGCTTTGATTTGGTCTTCGGTCAGGCCGATGTCTTGCAGGCGGTTGTAGCGCATGGCTACCGCACCGTGACAGGACAAGCAGTAGTTAGCGAAGGTTTGTGCGCCACGCTGCAGGCTTTCGGTATCGCGCAGATTAATCGGCGCTTTATCCAAATGCACATCGGTATTGGCTTGGCTAGCAAAGCTAACGCTGGCTAATAGGGCGAACAGCAGAGTATTGAGTGTTTTTTTCATGTCGTCCTCCCCTTAGTGCATCGTTACGCGGTCAGGAACCGGCTTGGTTTTATCCATCTTGGTATAGATAGGCATCCCCAAGAAGAAGACAAAGTAAACCACCGACAGTACCTGTGCGATGACGGTACGGACATTGGTTGAAGGCAGTGCACCCAAGATACCAAGGCCGATAAAGGCAATCACAAATAGCGTGAGCATGGTTTTGTAAATTGGGCCACGGTAGCGGATCGATTTAACCGGAGATTTATCTAACCAAGGCAGCGCCGCAATAATCATGGTTGCCGCACCCATCGCCAATACACCCCAAACTTGTGTGCCAAGGAAAGACGGCACGGCACGCAAGATGGCGTAGAAAGGGGTGAAGTACCAAACCGGTGCGATATGCGCAGGGGTTTTCAGTGCATCAGCCGGATCAAAGTTAGGGTGCTCAAGGAAGTAGCCTCCCATTTCTGGCGCAAAGAAGATAATGGCGCTAAATACGGCTAGGAACACGGATACGCCGAAAATATCTTTCACGGTGTAATAAGGGTGGAAAGGAATACCGTCGAGTGGAATTCCCGTTTTTGGGTCTTTCTTCTTCTTAATTTCTACGCCGTCTGGGTTGTTAGAGCCTACTTCGTGCAAGGCCACAAGGTGGGCGACAACCAGTGCCAGCAGTACCAGCGGCAGTGCAATCACATGCAGGGCAAAGAAGCGATTAAGCGTGGCATCAGACACCACAAAGTCACCCCGAATCAGTACGGATAGATCTGGCCCGATAATAGGCAGAGAGCTAAACAGATTCACAATAACCTGTGCGCCCCAGAATGACATTTGGCCCCATGGCAACAAATAGCCAAGGAAAGCTTCAGCCATCAGACAGAGGTAAATCATCATGCCAAATACCCAGATCAGCTCACGTGGTTTTTGGTAAGAACCATAAATCAAGCCACGGAACATATGCAGGTAAACCACCACAAAGAACATCGATGCGCCGGTAGAGTGCATATAGCGAATCAGCCAGCCGCCCGCCACATCACGCATGATGTATTCGACTGAGGCAAAGGCGACCGAAATATTAGTACCTGGAATGAAGGAGCCATCTGGCTTGTAGTTCATGGTGAGGAAAATACCGGTGACAATCTGAATCACCAATACCAGCATCGCCAATGAGCCGAAGAAGTACCAGAAGTTAAAGTTTTTTGGTGCGTAGTATTCGGAAATGTGTGCTTTCCAGGTGGAGGTCAGCGGGAAACGCTCATCCACCCAGTTGAGGGCCTGTTGGCCCATCTCTTGTGCTTTGCTCATGGGTCAGGCCTCTATTTATCGTCACCAATCATTAACCGCGCTTCAGTAATGTATTTGTGCGGTGGAATGACGAGGTTTTTCGGAGCTGGAACGCCAGAGTACACGCGGCCAGCGAGGTCGAATTTGGAGCCATGACATGGGCAGTAAAATCCACCTAACCATTCTGGGCCTAGATCGGCAGGGGCCAGGTCAGGGCGGAAGGTTGGCGAACAGCCCAAGTGCGTACAGACGCCAAGTGCTACCCAAATTTCGGGTTTAATCGAGCGGGCAGCGTTGTTGCAGTATTCTGGCTGCTCACTGGCTGCAGATGTTGGGTCCGTTAGTTTGCTATCGAGCTTTGGTAAGTTCGCCAGCATTTCTGGGGTGCGTTTCACAACCCAAACTGGTTTACCCCGCCATTCGGTGGTCACTTGTTGGCCCAGTTCAAGCTTACTGATATCCAATTCTACGGGGGCACCCGCAGCCTTGGCTCGCTCGGAAGGAAAAAAACTGGCAATAAAAGGCGTGGCTACACCCGCCCCTGCTACCGCTCCGGCAACGCCCGTGGCGATCAGCAGGAATCGCCGTTTGCTGTTATCTACTTGCTGGTCACTCATAACCCAATCCCTGATTGACGGCTAAAACCACCAAATTCTACCTGAAACGACAGGGGAACTTAAAGCTTTGCGCGTATGTCATCGATAATTTATCTTGCTCCTAGCTGATAGTGGGCCCAGGAACAAGCGTAAGTACGTAGTTTTGTGGAAGTTAATATCGCTTTATAGCCAATATCAACCGATCATTATATTTTGCTCTAGGCCCGTGTTCTGGCTTAGAACAAGCGTAAGTCTGTAGTTTTGCAGGTATTTTACGCGTTATTAGTAGTGTAATGCACCTGCTGGTCTTGCTTTCCTTGCCCTATGGTGCGGCCTTGGCATGAGTGTAAGTCTGTAATTCTTCGTGTATTTTATCCGCCACAGCATCGGTTATTTCGCTGACGTTTTCACGTGCTGTTCCTGGTGCTGTGATCTGCCAAACCCGTGCGGAAAGTTGGAAACCGCCATCAAAGGGGGATAGTAGGTAGCTCATTCTTGCTTCGGTGGCCTGCGTTACGTTCGGAATTTTCATGCTGAATTCTAGCCGCTGCGCAGTTCTGCGCTTAAGTTGCATGCCTTTTTGTTTACGATATTGCACGATGTCATCAAAAATGGCTTGGGCCGGCCGATCTTTAATCACAATAATGTTGTCGCTGGTGCTGGGTAGGTTGATGACACTAGGGACTTTATTGCTTGAGGTTGGCGGTGTGCTTTGAATGCTAGGTGTGCTGGCGCAAGCGGAAAGCAAGGCGGCACAGCTTAGGGCGATTAAAAGACGCTTCATTAGACAGGATTCGCAAGGTCAAGATGAATATGTTCTAGCCCATATTGGCTGGCTAGGTGCTGACCGAGTGCTTGAATGCCGTAGCGCTCGGTGGCGTGGTGTCCAGCGGCAATAAAACTTACACCGCTCTCATTGGCCAAGTGGGTGACAAATTCGGAAGCTTCACCGGTGATAAAACAATCAATGTTTAAAGTGGCTGCTTCGTGGAAAAAACTTTGTGCGCCACCAGTGCACCAAGCCACACGTTTGATGATGCGCTCATCTGCACCAATCACCAGCGGAGATCGTTGTAATTGCGCATCAATTTGCTGTGTGAATTCTGCCAAAGTTGTGGCTGTTTTTAGCTCGCCGAGCCACGCTAGCTTTTGATCGCCAAATCGTCCGGTTTCACTGAGCCCAAGTCTTTGGCCCAATTGTGCGTTATTACCCAGCGTTGGGTGCGCATCTAGTGGAAGATGATAGGCGAGTAAATTGATGTCGTTGGCGAGCAGCTTGGCGATACGAGCCTTTTTGCTGCGGGTGATGCAGGCGTTTTCACCTTTCCAGAAAAAACCATGGTGCACCAATAATGCATCGGCGTTTAAGTCGATTGCCGCATCAATTAAGGCCAAGGAAGCCGTCACCCCTGTGACAATGCGTTGCACCTTGGGGCGGCCTTCAATTTGTAGCCCATTTGGGCAGTAGTCACGCCAACTGTCTACAAGTAGCAGTTGTCCGATATAATTTTCTAGATCTTGTCGTGCTATGGGCATTTCAACAGCGCCTTGGAAATCATGAAAAAACTTTGGTTAATTTTTGCACAAACTACGACTGCAGGTCTTGCGGTCTGGTTCCTTGTTTCATTACTCCGTCCTGATTTAGTGCGCCAACCCGCGCCAGCGCCGGTGGTTGCCGTGCAGCAAAATCACTCAGACTTTGCATCGGCCCCTGCTGTGGCATCGTATAGCCCTGCCGCAAAACTGGCGATGCCTTCGGTGGTAAATATCTACACCGCCAAAGAAATGAAGAAGCAACTGCCACCTTTATTTCAAGATCCACGCTTTAAGCGCTTTTTTGGCGATCGCTTAGGTGGCGACGAGCAGCGTGCTTCTAGCTTAGGCTCGGGCGTGATTGTCTCTGATCAAGGTTATATCATCACCAATAATCATGTGGTTGAGTCTGCTGATGAGATTGAGGTGGCTTTGTCGGATGGTCGAACTGCCTCCGCCAAATTGATAGGGGCAGATCCTGATACCGATTTAGCCGTAATTAAGATCGAGTTAGATCATTTACCTGCAATTACTTTTGCCAATGGGACAAAAGCAGAAATTGGCGATGTGGTATTGGCGATTGGCAATCCATTTGGCGTGGGGCAAACGGTGACCATGGGGATTATCTCTGCCTTAGGCCGGTCTGAATTGGGCATCAATACCTTTGAAAACTTTATTCAAACCGATGCGCCAATTAATCCGGGCAATTCTGGCGGCGCTTTGGTGGATACCAAAGGCCATTTAGTTGGCATTAACACTGCAATCTACTCTAAAACAGGCGGCTCCTTAGGGATAGGCTTTGCAATCCCGGCAACTACTATCCGTCAAATCATGGATGCATTGATTAAAGACGGCAGTGTAACGCGGGGTTGGCTAGGGGTAGAGATGCAAGAGGTCACGACTGAGATGGCGGTCTCTTTTCATCTGGCCGAAGCCAAAGGGGCTTTGATAGCCGGTGTGGTACGTGGTGGCCCTGCAGATAAAGCAGGCTTAAAGCCTGGCGATATCCTGCTGAAAATTGGTAGTGATGAAGTGCAAAATGCCTCTGGAATGCTGAATTTGATTGCTGCATTTAAGCCAGAAGACGAGGTCGTGATGCAGCTGTTCCGCAAGGGCTCGCCTGTATTGTTAACGGTGAAGTTGGGGAAGCGCCCAAAATTTAACCGGCAGTAATTGCGCTACTTAAAGTAAAAAATCCACGCCTTTGCGTGGATTTTTTTTGCTTAGGCTAGGGTCTGTTGACGTTTCATTCACAATTGCGCTGAGGCGGAAAAGGGCTAGGCACAAGGCATGCGACGAAGGTAATAACGGGTTATTACCGAGGAGCATAACGCCGTGGATGGCCCTTTTCCGCCTCAGCCCCATCGCTGGGCGAGGAAAAACTCTCGCACGCGGAGGGGTGGCTACATTTTTGGGGCTGCACAGCGTTAAAAATCGCTAATGGTACTCGTGCCATGTCGCAATTTTTGCCTTGTTCAGCCCCAAAACTGTAGCCACGCAGCCGTGAATGAAACGTCAACAGACCCTAGCAAGGAGGCGCTACTGCTTGGTTGCTTCCCGTATCAATAAAGCCATCGCTAATCCAGCTGCCTGCGCTTAGGCGGTTCCAGAGTTGAGTTGGCCCCCATACGCCATCTACCCAGTCACCTTGAGTAGTGCAAGCAATGGTGACGGTTTCACCTTTTCGTAATGAGCCAACAATGGTGGAACTGAGCGAGGGAGACTGGCGCAGATTAACGCTGCTCTCATTGTTGCCTGGTGTGGCTATGCCTGAAGGCAAGGTGCTACCCGCGCCAAAGTTGAGTAGTTCACCCCCTACATTGACGCGATTACCATTGCGTGAGGCATAGCCTTGGTAAGGGGCACTGCCTTCACGAAATAACCAGCCACCAATTACCTTGCCATCAACGGGGGTTTTATTACTGCCTTGCTTTAGGGCAAAGTGAACGTGCGGCCCTGTGGTGGAGCCACCGCAAGGCAGGCCCATCCCAATTTTCCCCAGATAAGTGCCTTTGCTGACCGTGGCGCCATTGCCCAGATTGGTTAGATTCTCCATGTGGTAATAACTGCTAGTGAAACCATTGTCGTGAACAAGGGTAATCAGCCCGCTGCCATTACGTAAGCAGCTTTGATAAATGAGTCCATCACGCGGGGCCAGTACTCTGCCATTGCCACCTGCAAAATCCAGAGAATTAAACGGGCGGCTGGTTTGATCATCGCCATGCGGCCCCCCTGTTAGCCGCCATGCGGTGCCCTCTACCCAAGGTAGTCCAAGCCCTGTCTGTACTTCTGCCAGTGGTGCACTGCGTTTTTGACGTTGATTAACGCTCTGGGATTGCAGGAGCAGCTTTCTTTCATTGGGGGCAAAGAGTGCATCAGGTGCTTGTTCCAGCAATTGCCCATATTGCCCGCTACCCTCGATGGCGACCCGCCAGTGGTTCGCAATGTATTGCGCCATAAACAGCCGTGTTTCGGGTACATCGTCAAGGTGCGAGGGCAGGATAAGGGTGGCACTGCCCAAAACCCACTGTTTATCAGGGTTAGTTTTTTGGATTTCAACCAGAATCCCCTGCTGGACGGTGGGCTGTAGCTGCAAGAGCATGGCCTGGCTGGCGGCTTTTTGCAGCTCGGGGCTGATTTCTGCCGCTGGGGCTGGGCTAAAGAGAGTGGCGGATAAAATGAGTAAGGTAAGCTGGGTAAGGCGATGACTACGCATACAGACCTCCTTGGTAAGGATGCAAGCGGCCTAAACGGTGTGTTAGTCCGCTACAAGGCTTCGCACTTCTATCTTTGTAAAAAAGAAATGCGACAGCATATAGTCAGGTTTTGCGTGATGTAAGTCAATGTTTTAAAAGCTTAAATGCTGGACCCCCGTGCTCACGTGATTCTGCTTAATTTCCTTGCAGTAAGCGCATTTCGGCGGCAGCTAGATTATCGCTTTCCCCTAATAGCACTAAAATATCACCTGCTTGTAATTCAAAACTGGCATCGGGCTGGATGGGGCGCATATTGCGGCGGCGCACGCTGCGTACCTCGATATGCAGCTGATCGAGTTGTAATTCACCCATATGTTTACCAATGGCGGCGGCGTCATTGGAAAGATAAATGGTATGCAGGCGCGGTTGTGGTCGGTCGCTGTCTTCTGCGTCTTCGCTTACGCCACGATAAAAACCGCGTAACAGTTGATAGCGCGCTTCCCGTACTTCTCTCACACGGTAAACCACTTTATTGAGCGGCACGCCCAACAGCATGAGGGTGTGCGACGCCAGCATTAGGCTGCCTTCCATGATCTCGGCTACCACCTCAGTTGCCCCTGCGTCTTTCAACTGGTCAATATCGCTATCGTCTTGGGTGCGGATAATCACTGGCAAATCGGGGCGAATGCTGTGTACCACTTCTAAAATCTGCATGGCGGAATGTGTTTCGGCGTAGGTCACCACAATGGCACTGGCGCGCATAAGCCCAGCAGCCATCAATACTTCACGCTTGGCGGCGTCGCCATACACTACCGAATCGCCCGCGGCAGAGGCTTCTCTGACCATATCAGGGTCTAAATCTAGCGCAAAGAAGCCGATATTTTCTTGGCTTAAAATACGCCCTAAAGATTGGCCGCTTCGGCCATAGCCACACAAGATAACGTGGCCTTGGCTTTGCATGCTGCGTACGGCAATTTGGTGCAAATTGGCCGCTAAATTCATCCACTCTGAGCGGGCAAGTCTCAGCACTATTTTGTCTGAGTGTTGAATTAAAAAGGGGGTGATCAGCATCGATAATACGATGCCCGCGATAGTGGTTTGCAAGAGGCTATCAGGAAGTAGTTGGCTTTTGGATGCCAGTGCCAGCATAACAAAAGCAAATTCGCCGCCCTGCCCAAGGGTAAAACCAGTGCGCCAAGATGAGCCAGGCGTACTGCCAAAAACTCTGGAAAGGCCAGCAATCAGTAAGATTTTGCCTGGGCCAAGCAGGGCCAGCACTAAGAGTACGCGCCACCATTGCTCTAGCAGTACCGAGTAATCCAGATTCATCCCTACCGTCACAAAAAACAGCCCAAGCAGTAGGTCTCGAAAGGGGCGGACATCGTCTTCCACTTGGTAGCGAAAATCAGTTTCTGCAATGAGCATTCCGGCTAAAAACGCACCTAAAGCGAGGGATAAACCCGCCAGCTCGGTGATCCAGGCAATCCCTAGAGTCACCAGCAAAAGGTTGAGCATAAATAGCTCGCTGGAGTGTTGCCTTGCCACCATATTGAACCAAGGCCGCATCAGTTTTTGCCCAAAGTAGAGCAAAACCAGTAAGACCACGATAATTTTTAGCGCTGCCAAACCCAGCGCCATCAGTAGCTCATTCCCTGGGAAATTCAGTACCGGAATCATAATCAGAAACGGCACTACGGCTAAATCTTGAAAGAGTAAAATGCCGATAGCGTTTTGGCCGTGCGGCGCGTGCAGCTCGTTGCGATCAGCCAGCAATTTAGATGCCATGGCCGTGGATGACATCGATAAAGCGCCACCCAATGCTAAGCCCACCTTCCAATCTAGGCCGACTATCAAGCAAATTACCATCACTACACCCACCATCGTCAGTACTTGCATGGCACCTAAGCCAAATACAATGCGGCGCATGGCATTGAGGCGAGCAAGGTTAAACTCCAGCCCCAAGGTAAACATCAGAAACACCACACCAAACTCGGCAAGGTGGGTGGCTTCGTCGCTACTCGTAATAAAACCAAGGGAATGGGGGCCAATCAGTAGGCCAACAACTAAGTAGCCCAGCATGGCAGGAAGCTTTAAGCGACGACAAAGCACCACCGTAAGTACGGCGGCGGCAAGCAAAAGCAGTAATGAGGATAGCTGGATGGACATAGGGCTCGAAGGAACTGGCGAATGGCTGGTTGGCTTTATCCTACTGCTAAGCAGTGGCTTGGGGGCGTTGAGTGCATTTTACTGACCATGTGTATTTGGTTTTGCTAGCCTTGTTTAGCCCCAAAACTGCAGCGAACGCAGCCGTGAATGAAACGTCAACAGACCTTAGGGGGATTGATTTAAATACTAGCTTGATTGCGTACTCCCTCCCTATCCCTTGTTTACCTTAAATACTGGGTGGTGCATAAGTTTTATGCACCATTATTGATCTTGATTGGCATATTGCCAGAAGACGCAGGTGGCGGGAGAGGGGCTGCATCTCTTATACTTTCGCGCATATGAAAAATGCCAAATTTATCCTCGACTGCGCCAAGCGCGTATTGCGAGTTGAGGCCGAAGCGGTTTCTGCTCTGGCCGATCGACTCAATCCCAGTTTTGTCACTGCCTGTGAGCTGATTCTAGCCTGCCAAGGGCGAGTTATCGTGCTTGGTATTGGCAAATCAGGGCATATCGCTAAAAAAATAGCCGCCACGATGGCCAGTACGGGCACCCCAGCTTTTTTTGTTCATCCTTCTGAAGCTGCGCATGGCGATTTAGGCATGATTACCCGCAGCGATGTGGTGCTGGCCTTGTCTAATTCAGGAGAAAGTGACGAAGTGATTGCTTTGTTACCCAGCCTGAAGCGTTTAGGCATCCCCTTGATCGCCATGACGGGTAATGAGCAATCTACTTTAAGCAAGCAAGCGGACGTGCATTTAGATTCAGGGGTTACACAAGAGGCTTGCCCGTTGAACCTTGCCCCAACGGCAAGTACCACCGCCGCATTGGCCTTGGGTGATGCGCTGGCGGTAGCGCTAATAGAGGCACGTGGCTTTCAGGCTGAAGACTTTGCCTTGTCCCACCCAGGTGGGAGCTTAGGGCGGCGCTTATTGGTACTGGTACGCGATCTAATGCATACCGGTGACGCTTTGCCCGTGGTGCAGCAAGATGTATTACTGCGAGATGCCCTGTTAGAAATTAGCAAGAAAGGCATGGGAATGACCGCCGTGGTGGATGCTGCAGGTAAGCTGCTTGGAATATTTACCGATGGCGATTTGCGCCGCGCACTGGATCAGGGCGTCGATGTGCGTGATACTCCCGTATCAACGGTGATGACTTTAGCACCGGCAACGATTGAATCGCACAAATTAGCTGCCGAAGCGGTGCAGCAAATGGACGCACGCCGCGTCAATGGTTTATTGGTGCTAGAAGCTGGAGTATTGGTCGGTGCGATAAATATGCATGACCTACTACGCGCTCGTGTCGTTTAAAATCAGCAAACATAAAAACGGCTTATGCCTCGTGTTCAAATTTTCGCCGGTTAGCCTGAGTTTATTGAAGGCATTAGACTGTTTTATGCTTTTGTAAGGCCATTACAAACGCTCTTTTTTGAGTTTGCTTGAGCAAGAGACATAATCAGGGATGAATAAAGGAAAAATAATGACAGATAAAGCCAAAGCGGTTCGCTTAATGATTTTTGATGTTGATGGTGTAATGACCGATGGCAGCCTGTTTTACAGCGATAGTGGTGAAGAGTTAAAAGCATTTAACTCATTAGATGGCCATGGTTTAAAAATGTTGAGCACCAGCGGGGTAAAGCTAGCCATTATTACCGGCCGCACTTCTAAGCTGGTTGAAAAACGCGCCAAAGACTTGGGTGTAGACTACCTCTATCAAGGCGCTCACGATAAAGGCGTAAGCTTTGAAGAGCTATTAAAGGTTGCTGGCCTTAGCGCGGATGCCTGCGGTTATATGGGTGATGATGTGATCGATTTACCCGTGATGCGTAGAGTGGCCTTTGCCGTAGCCGTGCCTGATTCTCCACAATTAGTGCGTAAATATGCTCATTACATTAGCGGTAGCCAAGGCGGCCGTGGTGCTGTGCGTGAAGTCTGTGAATATCTAATGCAGGCGCAAGGCACATTTGATGCCGCTATGGCGCCGTACCTCGCCTAATGGCTGTTCGTGGTACTACTCGCCTGCTGCCCTTGGCTTTGGTGTTGCTGCTGGGCGGGTTAACTTGGTTGCTTGATAGAGCAGCTACCTTGCCTAGTACGGCATACGCGGTGAATTCTGATCAACCAGACATGTTGGTTGATAGAGCCACCGCTGTGCGTTTTGGAGAGGATGGCCGTCCTGTTTCCCAGCTTACTGCCACTCATGTTTCTCATTTACCTGCGGGTGATATCACATGGCTAGAAAATCCTCACTTGCGCTATACCGCGCCAGAACAACCCCGTTTGGATGTGACTGGCGAGCGGGCTAAGTCAATTAAGCGTGGTAGTGAGGTTTGGTTTCCTGGGCCGGTTAAAATGGTGCGCGCTGCCAGTGGCACACAGGCCGAGTTAGTCATTAATGGCCGAGATATGCAGGTTTTACCACAGCAGGGCATTGCCAGCTCAGATGCCCCTGCCCATGCCGTAATGGGCACTTACGTTGTTGAGTCGGTGGGTTTTATTGCTAATTCTAATACCGAAACACTGGAACTTAAATCTAAAGTCAGGATGAGCTATGAACCGCTTCGTAACCCTTAACACCGTATTATTGTTTTTGCTTGCTAGCCCGGTGCATGCAGAAAAAACCGACCGCGAAAAACCTATTAAAATTGCCGCTGCAAATTGCGTGATGAATCAAAAAACCCAGGCCAGCGTTTGCACCAATGATGTGGTGCTGACTCAAGGTACGCTAAGCATTCGTGGCGATAAACTCTCCGTGCGCCAAGATGAAGCGGGCAACCAGTTTGTGACAGGCAATGGCAGCCCTGTGCGGTTTCGGCAAAAAATGGATGGCGGTAACGAGTGGGTGGATGCAGAAGCACAGCGCTTTGATTACGACGGGCGTACTGGCATTCTTAAGTTGTTAGATAAAGCTTGGGTGAAGCGGGGCGAAGATCAAATTTATAGCGATTTAATCACCTACGATCTAAACAATGAAGCCTACCAAGCGCAGAGTAAAACAGAAGGTGGCAGGGTGAATATCGTGATCAATCCGAAAAAGGCTCCCGCTCCATGAGTAGTTCTTTACGCGCAGAACAGCTAGAAAAACGCTACGGCAAACGTACCGTAGTGCGTGATGTCACTATGGAAATTTCTAGTGGCGAAGTGGTTGGCTTGCTAGGCCCTAATGGCGCGGGCAAAACCACTAGCTTTTATATGTTGGTGGGTTTAGTTGCGATGAATGGCGGGCGGATTATGCTCGATGGCGAGGATATCGGCCATTTACCCATTCATCAGCGGGCACGGCAAGGTTTAGGTTATTTGCCTCAGGAAGCATCTATCTTTCGTAAAATGACGGTGGCGCAAAACATTACTGCAGTGCTAGAGCTGCACTGCAAAAATCGTGTTGAGATTGATACTCGCCTCAATGAGCTGCTCAATGATTTACATATTGCCCATTTGCGGGATGCTGGTGCGATGGGCTTATCAGGTGGTGAGCGGCGGCGGGTAGAAATTGCCCGCGCACTTGCAGCAAACCCACGCTTTATCTTGCTGGATGAGCCATTTGCAGGGGTAGACCCGATTGCCGTGATGGATATTCAACGTATTATTGGTTTTTTAAAGCAACGTGGAATCGGTGTGCTCATCACTGATCATAATGTGCGTGAAACCTTAGGTATTTGTGATCGTGCTTACATCATCTCGGAAGGTGCGGTGATGGCGTCAGGTGTTCCAAAAGATATTGTGGCTAATGAAAGTGTGCGTCGAGTGTATCTCGGTGAACATTTCCGTATGTAAATGAAACAAACCCTGCAGCTGCGGCTTTCCCAGCAACTAAACCTCACGCCACAATTGCAGCAGGCTATTAAGCTGCTGCAGCTTTCTACGCTTGAGTTTCAGCAAGAGCTTGAGCAGTACCTAAATGACAACCCTTTGCTGGAGCGTGGCGAGGAAGCCCCCGCAGGGGAAGTTGAGCAGCCCGAGCCACAGTGGGAAATGGGTGGGGATGATGATGGTTTGCGCTGGGAGGGTACGAGTCATGGTGGCTCAGATGACGACGATGATTTTGACCCCGCCACCAATATTGCGCGTGATTTAGATTTACGTGAATACCTGCTACAGCAAGCAGGCCTGCTGCAACTGCCGCATCGGGATAAGTCTTTATTATTGATGTTAATTGAAGCTTTGGATGATGATGGTTTTCTTTCCCAGCCCTTAGATGAAGTCTATTCTCAGCTGCCAGAGGAACTTATCCAAGATTATGAACTCGAACTTGATGACTTAAAGATTGCTTTAGTCCGCTTACAGCACTTAGAGCCCTTAGGCGTTGGTGCTCGGGATACTGCCGATTCATTATGCTTACAGTTGCGCCAAAAACCGCCGAGTGCCGCTAAAGATTTAGCCTTGAAAATTGCCCAAAATTCACTCGATTTATTAGCTGGACGGGACTACACTAAGCTTAAACGAGCCTTTAAATGCGAGGATGCTGAGTTAAAAGCTGCACAAGAATTGATTGTAAGTTTAAACCCAAGGCCGAGTGCACAGTGGTCTGTAACCTCGCCAAGATATGTAAGCCCCGATGTGGTTGTGCAAAAAATACGCGGGGTTTGGCGGGTTAGATTACACGATGCATCCATGCCAAAATTACGCGTGAACCGGCTTTATGCAGATATCTTACAAAAAGGCGATGGTGCTCATTTAGCCCGCGAGTTACAAGAAGCGCGTTGGTTAGTAAAAAGTGTGCAGCAGCGTTTTGATACGATTTTACGAGTAGCAACAGCGATTGTAGAGCGGCAGCGGGCATTTTTTGAACACGGTGAAGTGGCGATGCGCCCTTTGGTGTTGAGGGATATCGCAGAAGAGCTCGATTTACACGAATCAACTATTTCTAGAGTCACCACGCAAAAATACATGTTAACGCCGCGTGGTTTGTATGAGTTTAAGTACTTTTTTGGTAGCCATGTAGACACAGACGCCGGTGGCGAATGTTCTGCAACCGCTATCAAAGCTTTGATCAAGCAGATGGTGCAGCAAGAAGATAAGAAAAAACCTTTAAGTGATAGCGTATTGGCAGAAGCATTATCCGCCCAAGGTATTGTGGTAGCGCGTCGTACCGTTGCCAAATACCGTGAGGCGTTGCAGATTTACCCAGTAAGTCAGCGCAAAAGTTTGTAAGGCCCCAACGGAAGGAGTAACCCTATGAATTTGAATATCAGTGGCCATCATCTTGAAGTAACCCCATCCATTCGTGAGTACGTGAACAGTAAAATGGAGCGGGTTATCAGGCACTTTGATAATGTGATTGACGTTAATGTCATCCTCTCCGTGGAGAAACTGCAACACCAAGTTGAAGCTACCGTTCATGTTCGCGGACGCGATATCCACGTTGAAGCAACGGATGAAAATATGTACGCAGCGATTGATCTTTTGGCAGATAAACTTGATCGTCAAGTTGTAAAGCACAAAGAAAAATCAATGGATCATCGCAACGAATCCATCAAACAGCATCAACCTAGCGCTGAATAAAGCGATTTCTTTCACCTTAGCGGGAACCGGTTTATTCGGGTTCCCGTTTTTGTTTTCAAGCTACGGCGCTACAATAGCTGTCGTCCTTGTTTTGGTCTGCCTACAATGAGTCTGATCGCCCAAATTCTGCCAAGCGGCAATGTCTTCCTCGATATGGAAGTCGGCAGTAAAAAACGTATTTTTGAACAAGTAGGGATTCTATTTGAAAATAGCCACGGCATTGCCCGTAGCGTTATTTTTGATAGCTTGTTTGCTAGAGAAAAACTCGGCTCCACCGGCCTTGGTCAAGGCGTGGCTATTCCACACGGGCGCATTAAAGGCCTAAAAGAAGCAACCGGTGCTTTTGTGCGTTTAGACGAGGCCATTCCTTATGATGCGCCCGATGGCAAGCCGGTTTCCTTGGTGTTTGTCTTGCTCGTGCCCGCACACGCTACCGATTTGCACTTACAAATCTTGTCTGAATTAGCTCAGCTTTTCTCAGACAAAGTATTGCGTGAGAGCTTGCTGGCAGCAACGGAGCCAGGGCAAATCTGGAAGTTAATCAGCACTTGGGAGCCTTATGCCACAGATTTCAGTTAGACAACTTTTTATTGATAACGCCGAAAAACTGCGCCTAACCTGGGTTGCAGGGCAATCTGGCGCAAATAATCTGTTATCTAATGATGCGTCTGAGCAAAAGCCAACCCTGTCTTTAGTCGGCCACCTGAATTTTATCCACCCCAACCGCATTCAGGTGCTTGGGGTGGCAGAAACGGTTTATTTGCTGCAGCTTAGCGTTGAGGCGCAAAGAGAATCACTCGCCCGATTGTTCTCAAATGAAATGGCGGCGGTGATTGTGGCCAATGGCCAGATTGTGGGCGATTGCCTGCGCGAAGCTTCCGAGCGCTTTCATGTGCCGCTGCTCACTTCACCTGAGCAATCTCCCTATCTGATGGATGTGCTGCGCTATTACCTATCAAAAGCGCTGGCGGTTTCGACACATCTGCACGGGGTGTTTTTGGATGTGCTCGAAGTGGGTGTACTGCTGACGGGTGAATCATCGATGGGTAAGAGCGAGCTGGCGCTGGAGCTGATCTCGCGTGGGCATGGTCTTGTAGCCGACGATGTGGTTGAGGTGTATCGCACCAATCCAGAAACGCTGGAAGGACGTTGCCCACCGATGTTGCGCGATTTTCTGGAAGTGCGCGGAATTGGCGTGTTGAATATCCGCACTATTTTTGGTGAAACGGCGGTTAGGCCGCGTAAAACCTTAAAGCTGATTATGCATTTGGCCAAGGCGGGGGCAGAAAAGCTGGCCCCGATGGATAGGTTGCAAATGCAGGCGGCCACGCAGGATATTCTGGGCGTGCCGATCCGAAAATTAGTGATTCCTGTGGCGGCCGGTCGAAATTTAGCGGTCTTGGTTGAGGCTGCGGTGCGTAATTATATTTTGCAATTACGCGGCATCGATTCCACGCGTGAATTTATTGAAAGACATCAAAAATTTATGGAGATGGGCGAATGAGTCGTCAGCAGCTCATTTTGCTATCTGGCTTATCAGGGGCGGGTAAAAGCGTTGCACTTAAATCTCTAGAAGATTTAGGTTATTTTTGTATCGATAATCTGCCCGCGCCTTTATTACCGCAGACGGTGGCTTTGCTGGATGAGGATGGTTATCCACAAGTCGCTATTTCTGTGGATGTGCGCAGCGCACATAACTTTGCCAGCTTCCCCAATCATCTAGAAGCCCTGCTTGAGTTTGGGCTAGACGTGCAAATGCTGTTTTTAGAAGCCAATAATGAAACGCTAGTGAAGCGGTTTTCTGAAACGCGGCGCAGCCATCCCTTATCCAGTGGTGAATTAACCGTTAGCGAGGCCATCGCCCTAGAGCGAGAGATGTTGGCTGATTTCTCTGAAGTGGCTCATCGTATCGACAGCAGTGATTTATCCGCCAATCAGCTGCGCAGCTGGATTCGCCAGTTTGTGGCCTTAGATCGCTCCCAGCTTACTGTGATTTTTGAATCTTTTGGCTTTAAGCATGGCTTGCCACTTGATGCTGATTTTGTGTTTGATGCCAGATGCTTGCCTAATCCTTATTACGACAAAGCCTTGCGCCCGCTTACGGGTAAAGATCAGCCAGTGATTGATTTTTTGCAGCGGCAAGCGGTGGTTGGGCGGTTTCAAGAGCAGATCAAAACCTTTATGCAAGCATGGTTGCCCGAGTTTGAAGCAGATAATCGCAGCTATATTACGGTGGCGATTGGTTGCACAGGCGGCCAGCATCGCTCGGTTTATTTAGCGGAGCAATTAGCCCAACACTTTGCTGAGCATAGGCAGGTGTTGCTCAGGCACCGTGAGCAGCATGGCTAAAATAGACGGCGGTGCAGGTACTGATTTTCTCCCTCGCCCGCTTATGGGAGAGGGAAGAGGGAGTAATAAAATAATGCGGCCAGGTGACTGGCCGTTTTTTTGTCTAGCTTTGTCCTTGGTGGCCTATCTAGCGGCATGGAGCTGGCAGCAGGATGGTGCCACGCGGGTACGGGTCTACCAAGAGGGCAAAATCTTTGCTGAAGTAGATTTAAGTGCAGAGCGAAAGTTACAGGTAGCAGGCCCACTTGGAATGACCTTAATTGAGATTAAAGCGGGCCGAGTGCGAATTAGCGCCGACCCAAGCCCTCGCCAATATTGTGTGCGAATGGGCTGGTTGGATCAGGCGGGCCAAATGGCGATTTGCTTACCCAATCGAATTAGCATTGAGCTTTTAGGTGCTCGCCCTCATGACTTCGACAGCCTCAGTTACTGAAATCCGCCTTAAGCCCAGCTTGGACGATGTACGCATTGCCCGTTATGCCGCGCTAGCTATTGCGCTATCAGTATTAGAGGCGGGCATTCCTTCGCCTATCCCAGGGATTAAACCTGGGCTGGCTAATATCATCACCTTGATTGCTTTATGGCGCTTTGGCTGGCGGGATGCGGCATGGATTTGCCTGCTTAGAATTATGGGTAGTGCCATTGCCTTAGGCGGATTTCTATCGCCAGGCTTTGCTATGAGCCTAACGGGCGGGCTATGCAGCTTGCTGGCACTTGCGCTGGCTTCTGGCTTGCCTAAGCGCTGGTTTGGCCCAGTAAGCTATTCCTTGCTGGCGGCATTTGCGCATATGGCAGGGCAGCTATTATTGGCGCGGCTCTGGTTGATTCCGCATAATGGCATCATCCATCTTGTCCCCATTTTTGCGGCTGCGGCGCTGGTGTTTGGGCTGGTAAACGGCGTGATTGCAGCAAAGCTGCTGGCCCATGAATAAATTCAAAAAAATCTGAGAACAGAGAGAAGAAAGAATGCAAATCACATAGAAAGAAGCTTTTTGCTTTCAGTTAACAAAGATGCTTCAGCTTAATATTGAGAGAGCAAAATCTTGAATCACAGCGTTTCACAGAGGAAACGATAGATTCGATGGTTTTCTCTGTGGCTTTTGCGTCTTCGTTTTGCTCTGTGGTTTAAGGCTTAGCGCTCTATCAAGGTTAACTGAATAATTTTGCTAATCGGGCTAGGTTTTCTCTGTGTTCTCTGAGTCTACAGACCTTTAAGTATTTCGCAGTTTTAATAGGTTTCAAATGAAAACAATAACATTGGCTTTTACTGGCGCATCTGGCCTGCCTTATGGCCTGCGCACGCTGGAATGCTTGCTGGCGGCGGGTTGCACCGTGCATGTGCTCTATACCCAAGCGGCGCAAATTGTGGCTAAGCAAGAGCTGGATGAAACTTGGCCTTCGCGTGCGGCCGATCTGGCGGTGCTTTTTCGCCAGCGCTATGGCGTTACTGATGAATCGAAGCTGCAAGTTTTTGGCCAGCAAGAATGGTTTGCCCCTATGGCATCCGGCTCTAATCCAGGTGACGGCATGATTGTTTGCCCATGCACCATGGGCGCTTTATCGGCGATTGCGGTGGGCGCTTCGGATAATTTATTAGAGCGCGCTGCGGATGTGATGATTAAGGAAGGCAAAAAATTAGTCGTTGTTCCACGTGAAGCACCTTTTTCGGTGCTGCATCTGGAGAATATGCTTAAGCTGGCTCGGCTAGGTGTGGTGATCCTGCCGCCTAATCCGGCTTTTTATCACCACCCTAAAACCATCGCCGATTTAGTTGATTTTGTGGTGGCAAGGATATTGGATCAGTTCCAAATTCCGCATCAGCTGATGAAGCGCTGGGGGGACAAGGGATGAGTTTTAGAGTTAACTGGCCCATTTGGAAAACGGCTTGTTTGGCCTTACTTGCACTGTGGTTCTGGCCCTCGTTCGCCCCGCACGATCCTTGGAAGCCTGATGAAAGCTATATCCTTGGCCTAGTTTATGAATACACGCTGCGGGATAACTGGCTGGTGCCGATGCTGTCTGGCGAGCCTTTTATGGAAAAGCCGCCGCTATTTTTCTGGACGGCAGCTGGCTTCTCTCGTTATGTATTTACTTGGCTGCCTGTGCACGCGGCGGCAAGGCTGGCCGCGGCATTTTATATAGCGCTGACTTTTATCTTTGCCGCTCTGGCCTCAGGGCAATTTGCTGCCCGCAGCCGATCGAATAATCCATCGCAAGCCGCATGGCTCACCGCCATTTTGCTGGCAGGCACGTTGGGCTTGGTTGGCAATGGCCATCATATCCTGACCGATAGCGCCTTATTTGCCAGCTTTGCCATCGCCCTCTACGCATTCTCTATCTTTCCAAACCGGTCACTCGCCAGCGGCCTGCTGCTGGGCACTGCTTGGGGAATGGCGTTTTTAACTAAGGGTTTATTGGGGCCGGGCTGCCTTGGTTTGGCGGCTTTGCTGCTGCCGATTGTTGATCGCACTTACCGGCAAAAAGCCTATTTACTGACGCTGAGCATCGCTCTGCTGGCCGCACTGCCCTGGTGGCTGATCTGGCCATGGCGCTTATGGCTGGCCTCGCCCGAGTTATTTCACACTTGGTTTTGGGTGAATAATCTGGGGCGCTTTCTGGGGCAGAATAATCTTGGCCCGGAATACGAGCGGGGCTTTTATCTAAAGATTCTGCCTTGGCACGCCTTCCCGCTGATTCTTTATCTGCCGGTACTGTTTTTCCGGCAGCGGCTGGACGCATTTAAAAACGCCGCCCCGGCAGCGCTGCTGTGTATTCTGACTTACACCATCTTGTCGCTGGCAAAAACCTCGATGGAGCTTTACGCCGTGCCCGCCGTCGTGGCGTTTGCCGTATGGATGGGCGCACAAGCATCCAGCGTCCCCGCCGCCTTCGAGCGCCGCTTTGGCCTTGTAGCCCTGTGCTTAGTAGCCGTCAGTGCCTTACTACTTTGGTGGGCATGGGCCGCCCTCTATTTCGGCCTGCCCTTGCAAGCTCGCCTGCTGCATTTCTTACCGGGTTTTGCAGAAAAGCCAAACTGGCTGGGCGTGCTGTCCGCACTCGCACTCACCATTATCGTGTGGAGTCTAGCCTGGCGAGCGCCGCAGTGGGCCAAGCACCAAGGCGCAGTGCGCTGGCTGGCCGTGCTGGTCATGAGCTACGGGCTGGTCTTTAGCCTGCTGCTATCCGGCTTAAATTACAGCAAAAGCTATAAACCCATGATGCTGGATTTAGCTACTCAGCTAGATAAAACCCAGTGTCTAGCTAGCTTTGGTCTAGGTGAGCACGAAAGAGGCAACTTCCACTACTACACCACAATGAGGGTGGAACGCTTTGAAATAGGCCGTGGCAAAGAATGCCCGCAGCTATTAATCCAAGGCAGCATCATGCCTGCGAATATTGGCGAATATAGCCTGTTGAAAA
Organism: Iodobacter sp.; assembly: GCF_025352645.1. Lineage (GTDB taxonomy): Bacteria > Pseudomonadota > Gammaproteobacteria > Burkholderiales > Chitinibacteraceae > Iodobacter. The sequence goes on from NZ_JANXSO010000076.1 coordinate 32,390, forward strand.
AAACCACAAGGGC
>NZ_JANXSO010000086.1 GCF_025352645.1 Iodobacter sp.
CGATATCGACCGGCCCATTGTGACGGGCGTGGTTCACAACGGTAGTCATCCTCCGGCCACCTTTAGCGGGGCGGGTGCACTGCCTGCCAATAAAACGCTCTCTGGAATTAAGACTAAAGAACACGATGGCGGCCAATATGGCGAGCTGTTGTTTGATGATAGCAAGGGGGAAGTGAGAACCAAGCTATCGAGTGAGCACGCTAAAACTCAATTAAACATGGGCTTTCTGACCCATCCCCGTAACAATGGTAAAGCCACCGCCCGAGGCGAGGGTGCAGAATTGCGCTCTGATGCCAGCATCAGTATTCGTGCTGCCCAAGGTTTATTGCTGACAACGTATGGCAAATTACAAGCCAGTGGCAATCAATTAGCCCGGACCGAAATGATTGAATTACTCGATCAGTGTGCCGAGCTATTTAAAGCATTTGGCGACTATGCCAGTAGCAATCAAGCCTTAGCACTGGATCAGGCGGCACAAACAGAGTTAATCGATAGTATTAAGAACTGGGAAAAAGGCAGTAATGCCGATCCTAAAGCAGAGGGCGGCGGCAAGCCGGTGATGAGTTTTACTTCCAAAGAGGGCGTAAGCATCACCACGCCACAGGCGATTGTGGCTTACGCCGGAATGAATGCAGATTGGGCCGCCAAAAAGCATCTGCAATTTACCGCTGGCGAGCGCTTTAGCCTGAATGCGGGGCAAGGCATCAGCCAGTTTGCCCAGTCTGGAGATTTTCGCTTGATTGCCCATCAAGGGCCGTTTTTGATTCAGGCACAAGCCAATGATCTGGTCGCCCAAGCCGATCAGAATATCCGTCTGATTGCGATTAACGGCGAGCTTTACCTCTATGGCAAAAAAATAAACCTCGTTGCAGAAGACGGATCGTTTATCAAAATAGGCAGTGGCATTACCCTTGGCACCAGTGGCGTGGTCAATATCAAAGCCGCCAGCAAAGCCATGTCTGGCCCCGCCACCGAAAGCTTTAGTCCACCTGCGTTTCAATCCGGTAAAGCGGATCAAAAGTTTCAATTGCATTACCCAAGCAGCGACCCAAGCAAACCGCAAATAGCCGCCCTACGCGATTATGAAATCACTCTGAAGGATGGTAGTAAGCTCAAGGGTGTTTCTGATGCTGAGGGTAAAACTCAATTGCTGGAAGAAACCGGCATGCAAGTCGCCCAAATCCGCATCCTGCCTAAGAAAGGCTAACAAGATGACCACAGAATCTACAGAAGCACCATCCATCGGCAGTAGCTCTGCCTTACTGATGCCCAATCGCTATAAAGATCACCCTGTTCAAACGCAACGCAATATGCCCGGCGTGGTGATTTTGGTGCATGGCGTGAATGATATGGGAGTGAGCTATGCCGCTCAGGACATTGGCCTCTGTGCGGGGCTGAATGAAAGACTGGATCGGCCCGATCTATTCCCCAATGATTTTCGGCTGCCTAGCGACGACGATAAAGCCGTTGAAGACCCTGATGCGATTTACTTTCGGCGGATAAAGAACGACAAGACCAATAGCCCTGTGATTCATTTTCATTGGGGTTATAAAGCGACTGATAAAGAGCTGGCTAAGGAAAAAATCAACGAACAAGTGGTGGATAAATTTGGTAACCGCTTAGATAAGCAAAACGCCAAGGGCGGCGGGATGTTCTCTAATGCCACCAGCAGTATCCCAGAGATGTTTCATGGGGCGTTTAAGGGCGGCTTTTTAGTTTGGTTAACCAACAATCTGATTGCCGACAAAATCCATATCGTTACTCAAGCGCCAGATCGGCACTATATGGCGCTGGCTGCAAAACGGCTAGCAGCACTGATTACCCAAATTCGCGCCATTGATCCCAATGAAACCGTGACTGTGGTGGGGCATAGCCAAGGCTGCCTTGTCGCACTGGCGGCGCAGGCTTTTTTAAAAAAGGAAGGGAAACGCTCTGCCGATTGTCTGATTATGTGTCACCCGCCTTACGGCCTGCATGAGCCTTGGCTAGATCGCGCCACGCAAACAGGTGATGCACAAGAAACCACCAAAGCCCGTATTGAAACACTGGTGAAGCTGGTGGAACTGATTACCGACAATCCACACCCCTTACCGCCCTTACAGGAACTTAAAGACAGCGCCTTCTCCTTGGGCCGCGCAGGAGATGCATGGTCGCCCACCCAAGGGAAACGTGCCAGTGTAAATGGTGATGCCCGTATACTCGATCAAGTGTTTTTTGAGCGGGATAACCGTGGCAAGGTTTATCTGTATTTCTGCCCGCACGATATGACAGTGGGGCTCGCCAATGTGCAGGGGATTGGCACGCTGGGTGTGCCAGACAAGCTAGAAGGCAAAGAGCCGGTATTGGAGCGTTTAGGCCCGCGCTTTTTACAGCGGGTCTGGACATGGCGCAAACGCGATGGAAAATCCGTGGCGGTGGGGGCTGCGCCGGGGCCGTTTGTGATGCGCATTAAAGGCGAAGCGGCTTACGATGGCGGCATGTTTGAAACTGCGGGCCGAACCGGCTTGCAAGTGGGTGAAACGCGCTCAAATAATGGCGAAGCCTTAAACCCGCCGTGGGTGCCTGATCTGCATCAGGGGGAAGACGATGAAGAGAGTAAAGAAAAAGCCGCTAAAGCAGGTGGCCCTGCACACATAGGTAATCTACGGATTGACCCGATTGATGCCTGCGATGCCGTGGTTAAAGCGGGCGTGAAATACCTGCCTGAAGAAAAAAGAAAAGAAACACCGACTGAGGCGCGTCAGCGTTACCAAGGGGGAGAAGCCGTTCCCAACTCTTACCACTCCTCTATCGTGGGTAATTTTGAGCATCATCGCTGGGTCACGGCGATGGATGTGGCGATCGGCCAAGCAAAATGTATGGATGATCCGGATTGGCGCGATTTGTTGCTGGCGATGGCTGATTGGCGAACAATGTTTGATCCTGCACGTAATGTTCCTACGTTTAAAAAATACAGCAATCTGGAAGAGGACGTGCGCAAGGTGCTTGAAGCTAATTATCGTTATTACAAAGAAGCGGTATTTCCTGATGAAAATATGGTGCCTCGCAAACCGCCAAGTCCTATCTTTAGCGAAACCCGGTCAGCTAGAGCTGCGGGGAGTAAATCATGAGCTTGCGCCGCATTGCCTTACCGCGCCTCTGGCCTTGGCTGCTTCTGCTGCTGGCCAGCCTTACCATTTGGATTGTGGTGCTTGAAACCATCATTCGCCCGTCTGCCATCTCTTTGGAGTCCACCCCCATGTTGCTACGCCTAAGTTGGTGGTTCTTGCCGCCACTCATTTTTATCTTCTCGCTGTTTACCGGTCAGTGGGCCTTGGGGAGTGCCAAAGCAGAAGCGGCAGAATTAAAACAGCAGCAAGAATCTGAGTTGCTGCAACGCGCCACCGCAGCCAAGGCCAGTGAAGCGGCGAAAGCCAAAAGCCAGCAACAATTCTCGCTGGAGATTCGCAGTGTGGGGATTACGGTTGAGCGCTTCCGGCAAATGGCAATCTGGAAGCAGCTGGATAAAACCAACCATCCGCTTAAAAGCATGTTGTCTCAAAATCCTGATGATTATGAATGGGCAGGAGAGACTCGAGATTTACAAACAGATAAACGCGCTAATAATGCATTTGAAAACGCTCTGCGCTTGTGGGTAGAGCGCTGGCCTATTCCTGTTTTGGTAGCAGACTCAACAGGCATGGGGATTAATAGCATTCGTTGGGCGCAAAATGGTTCTGGTCTAAGTATCCACATGTTTACGGCTTTAGGCGCGCACCAGGGGGAAGGTAGTGACAAACTGGTGCAGCAGGCATTTCAGTATTTTGATGATAATCCAGAGCTGCCTGCCATCCTACTTCTAAGTGTGAGTACCGCAGAACTCAAAGACAGAATGAAAGACGCCCGTTTTGTGCCTAATCAGCCTGATTCTATCGTCGCCATCCTGCTCACTCGTAGTGACCGTGTAGATCAGTACCTCCGCCCCTATGCAGTTGATGTACCTTACAATATCAATATGGATAAAACCCAGTACGACATTATTAAATTATGGAATTTTTACTGGGATCAGAAAGACACTTATCGTACAAGCATCCCAAAGTCTTTTGACACCATGCCTACCGACTATTGGAATGGAGAAGTTAAAAAACTGATCAGCCAGATCGATCCT
>NZ_JANXSO010000100.1 GCF_025352645.1 Iodobacter sp.
ACCCCACACTACTTTGATCATATAAACCAAGCTACCTGCCAGCCATAACAGCGTCAGCACGTGCATCGTTAAACGCAAACCAACGTGCTGGAGGTAATCCATCCAGATATCACGAATACCAACCCATGCATGCCAAAGCAATGCAAACAGGCTGATGGTGGTCAACACTTTTACCCAAGTACAGGCGAAAAGCGCTTGCCATGCAGCAAAAGAAGCATCATGCGCAAGCAACAAAAACGCGACAATACCCGCAGTGTAAACCAGCATAATGACGGCAGTGACGCGCTGCACTAACCAGTCTTTTAGGCCGTAATGTGCGCCTGTTAATTGACGATTTACCATACCAGCGCTCCAATCAGAACCGTCAGCACCAAACTCACCACCAGCACAATTTTTGCTGTGAGGCGGGCCGTTTTCAGCTCAAGGCCTTTATGAATATCCAGGAATAAAAAACGAACACCTGCACAGACGTGATGCAAAAAAGCCCACAAAATACCCAGCAGCGCAATTTTTACAAGGGGATGTGAAATACAGGACCTAAATGCATCAAAACGCTCAGCGGAGGCCAAAGAGCCTTCTAGAGCGTAGAGCATAAAGGGAATCGCCAGAAACATCAGCGCGCCACTGACGCGGTGAAGAATGGAAATAATCCCTGGTAAGGGAAGACGAATCTTCGCTATCTCCAGGTGCTTGGGGCGTGTTTTTTGCATGCGCACTTCCTCTTTAAGTTTTACTTCTGTCAGTGAATACAGCCTTGCCACTTACAACACTGACCGCTTATTTAACGACTCAACTACAAAATTTGCCGCAGCGAATACTACATCGCTCCATTTACAACGCTTCTTTACGCCTGCTCGGGCGGAGCCTGAAAAGCCAGTTGCTCAGACCTAAACCAAGCCACACTCCACACCTGTGGCTTGCCATCAAAATCTCTGGCTAAACGCACTAGTTGCAGCAAAGGCTCGTGTACTTCCACCTGCAGCAACCTCGCTTCGGCGCTGGCCGCCGGCACCGCTCGGTAACGAACCTCACCATCTTTTAAGCGCATCCCAAAATCACGCCAGCATAGTTCACGTAAATTACCGCGTAACTCACGAATTCTGCGCATTTCCAAATTCGGGAAATTGGCTTCAGGCAAGAACGTTTCTTCTAAACCAATCACGGTGCCTGCTACACGCAATAAACGCCGAACCTGCCACAGCGCAGCACCGCGCCTTAACCCTAAAATTTCTGCCAACTGCTCGCCCGCATGAATGCGTACACAGCCGAGCATTTCAATTTTTGGCTTTTCACCGCCATATCCAGATAAGGGCACAAACAAAGCTTGTGCCAAAAAGTCACTGGCATCGCTTACAAAAGTACCTACGCCTTGCCTGCGATACAAAACACCTTCAACGACTAGTACATCTAAAGCTTTGCGTACCGTGCCTTGGCTAACACCAAAACGATGCGCCAAGTCATTTTCGCTCGGCAAACTTTCATCGGTTCCCCACTCACCGGCATCAACTGCCGTTGTGACTGCACGAATAACCTGACGATAGAGGGGTATGGCTGCAAGTTTGCTCATATTGAAGATAGGTTGCTTTTTATCATGTTGTAGCATCGTAGTCTACTACAGTCTTATATAAGACAAAAGATACACAACAATATATTTCGTATAGCAGCAAAACGCGCGCAAAGCCATCACGTGCATGATAGACTTTGACTGCTAAGCTTTTGCTGTAGCTAAAACACACTGCCATCTGTGTAAATACAAGCATGCGGGATGTAGTCAGCAGATAAATTCATAGAAAAGAAACACGATTGCGCTGTGTTTTGCTCTACAAATAAAGAAAATAATCAGGTTTACTGATTTCATAACTTTTGTAGCAAAAAGTAATCGGTGATGCTTTTTAATCGCTTTACTACTGAAAACCCCAGCATCGTTCACCGAGGTGCTAACCCCACCCACAATCGGAGTGACCTTCATGAAGAAACCTATTCGCGTTGCTGTTACCGGCGCTGCCGGCCAAATTGGTTATAGCCTTTTATTCCGCATTGCATCTGGTGCAATGCTAGGCCCAGATCAGCCAGTTATCTTGCAATTACTCGATATCACCCCTTCCTTGCCAGCATTAAATGGCGTGGTTATGGAGTTGGATGACTGTGCATTCCCATTGTTGCAAGGCATTGTGCAGAGCGATGATCCAAAGGTAGCCTTTAAAGATGTAGACATCGCTCTTTTGGTTGGCGCACGTCCACGCGGCCCAGGCATGGAGCGCAAAGATTTGCTCGAAGCCAACGGTGCTATCTTTACAACCCAAGGTAAAGCACTGAATGAAGTTGCTTCACGCGATGTAAAAGTACTGGTTGTGGGTAACCCAGCTAACACCAATGCCTACATTGCCATGAAGAATGCGCCGGATCTGAACCCAGCAAACTTCACCGCCATGATGCGTCTAGATCACAACCGTGCTCTTACACAAATCGCCCAAAAAACAGGCAGCGTGGTCACTGACGTTAACAAGATGATCATCTGGGGCAATCACTCTGCTACCCAGTATCCAGATCTATTTCACGCTACAGTGAAGGGCCAGAGCGCTTCTGCTCTGATCAATGACCAAAAATGGTTAGAAACAGAATTCATCCCTACCGTTCAGCAACGTGGCGCGGCCATTATTAAGGCGCGTGGTTTGTCGTCTGCTGCTTCTGCAGCCAATGCCGCCATTGACCATATTCGTAATTGGGTACTGGGCACAGAAGATGGTAATTGGGTCACCATGGGTGTTCCAGCTAATGGCGAATACGGCTATAGCGATTTGATTTTTGGCTACCCAGTGACTTGCAAAGATGGTAAATACACCATCGTTGAGGGCTTGGAAATCAGCGAATTCAGCCGTGCCCGCATGGACGCTAGCGCAAAAGAGCTGTCTGAAGAACGTGATGCAGTGAAGCATTTAATCGGTAATTAATGGCTTAGGGCAACGTACCCCTAAATAAAAAAGGCGAACCCAAAAGGTTCGCCTTTTTTACATCTAAGCCCCTGTCAGAATGAATCCGACAAGCGGCTAACTACAAGCTAATTACTTAGCTTTAATCGTATACAACGCAGTTTTACCTGCTTCTACTTGCCCTACAGCAAAGTCAACCACGCCATCAAACTGCTCAACATTGCTCACCACTACTGGGCTGATAATTGATACGGCATTTGCAGCAAGATATTCCAAATCGAGTTCCAACACGGCATCACCCGCTTTCACACGTGAGCCTTGCTCTAACAAGCGAGTAAAACCTTTACCACCTAATTTCACGGTATCCAAACCAATATGCACAATCAGCTCAGCGCCATTATCTGCAATCAGTGCGAATGCGTGGTTGGTATTAAAGATTTTAGCAATCACGCCATCTGCAGGGGCTAATACTAGCTTACCTGTTGGGCGAATCGCCAAGCCTTCACCCACGGCCTTGCTCGAAAACGCAGCATCTGGCACTTGCAACAATGAAACCACTTCACCCGTGATTGGAGCCACTAAAACCAAATCGCCTGTTACGGGTTTAACTGCTGCTGCCGAAGCGGCTACTGCTGCCACTTTTACTGCGGCTACCGCTGCTGGCACTTCAATCACCTTGCCAGCTAATAACTGACTCATACGGGTTGCAATCAGCTCAGCTTTTGCACCAACAATGATCTGCACGCTGTTTTTATTTAGCTTAATCACACCTGAAGCACCTAGGCGCTTAGCCGCGGCTTCATTCACGACAGCCGTATCATTCAGCGTTAAACGCAGACGCGTAATGCAAGAATCAATACCCACTACGTTTGCAGCACCACCAATCAGATCAACATAAGCGTGGGCCAATGAATCGGTATCGCTACTTACGGGTGTTGCATCTTGCTCTACGCCTTCTTCATCATCATCTTCACGACCAGGGGTCTTGAAGTTAAATGCTTTAATCGCAAAACGGAAGCTAAAGTAATAGATTGCAAAGAAGGCAAAGCCTTGCACAATCAGCATCACCATATTTTTAGCCAACGGGTTTTTAGTCGACAACACCAAGTCAACCAGACCGGCACTGAAACCAAAACCTGCAATCCACTGCATGCTTGCTGCGATATAAACCGAAATACCGGTTAATACGGCGTGCAAGACATATAGCGCAGGCGCAACAAACATAAAGGCAAATTCAAGCGGCTCGGTTACACCAGTAAAGAATGCTGAAAATGCAGCAGCAATCATCAAGGAAGCAACACGCACTTTATTTTCTGGCTTAGCCGTGTGATACATCGCTAAAGCAGCGCCAGGTAAACCGAACATCATGATCGGGAAGAAACCCGCTTGATACATACCGGTAACACCCAAGACCGCCTTACCTTCAGCAAGGGACTTAGCGCCACCTAGGAAGTTAGGAATATCGTTAATACCCGCAACGTCGAACCAGAACACGCTATTTAGAGCGTGATGCAAGCCAACAGGGATCAAAAGACGGTTAAAGAAGGCGTAAATCCCTGCACCTAACGGGCCCATACCCATAATGCTTTCGCCAAAATGTACCAAGCCACCAAATACAACAGGCCAGATATACATTAAAGGGAAAGCCAGCACGAGCATCGCCACCGAAGTCACGATAGGCACTAAGCGGCGACCACTAAAGAAAGCCAGTGCTTTATGCAGCTCAACACCACTAAAGCGGTTATAGAGTTCAGAGGTAATCACACCGACTAAAATACCAACAAACGGGTTGCTGATTTTAGCAAAGGCCTTAGGCACTTGATCCAGTGGAATACCTTGAATCTGAGAAACAGCGCCAGGTGACAATAAGGTAGTCAATACGTAAAAGCCAACCAGACCCGACAAAGCTGCCGCGCCGTCTTTATCTTTAGACATCCCATAAGCAATACCTACGGCAAACAAAATCGACATATTGTCGATAATGGCCGCGCCCGATTTGATCAGGAAAGCAGCTAAAGCACTATTGCTACCCCAGCCAGTAGGATCGATCCAATAACCGATACCCATTAAAATGGCGGCAGCTGGCAAGGTTGCCACCGGCACCATCAGCGCACGGCCGATTTTCTGTAAATAACCCAGAATATTCATAACATCCCCTTTTTACTTGCTTAAACAACGAGTGTAAGTACAACTCTCGTTGAACCAAAGTCTTAAAGCGCGAAGCTTAACAAGCCTGCACATGCAACTAGTCCATACACCTTACAGCACCAAACACGTTGGATTATTCACTGCACCGTGATAATTGGCAATCAAAAGATCAATACACTGCAATTAAATAACAAGAAAAATAAACATTACAATACCAGCGCCTGACAAATAGCCGATGCCTGAATTAAAACAGCTTGGGAATAATTAGTTTTTTAATTTTAGCCATATTGGCTAGGTAATTTACAGGCTTCTCAGCGGGCAGATATTGAGCTAGCTCAAAAGGAATAATGCACAAATGTAGTTAAAAAATTCCAGCTACATACCACACTACCGTATTAAAGGAATATTTCATAGGCATGCAATAAATTATTACAATCAAAAAAAATAGGCAGAGGCTTTGCTGCATATGAAAAAACAGCCCATAAATGGGCTGTCTTTACTCAATAGCAACGGTGAATGTAATTTTATATTTCAGCCGGAATATGGCATTCCATATGCATTAAGCAGGCTACTTTTTTTTATGTTGCTCAAAACGCGCCTGGGCCTCTGTTTCTTTTTCTCCACCAAATGCGTGGGTACTTTCAAACCACAGCACATTAATCAGGCCAAAAGCCAAAGCCAAGCCTACGCCAAGTATCCAGGTAAAGTACCACATCGTCCTACTCCTTCTTGCGCAAATTATTTATACAGCGGCTGCTAAATTAATAGCTATGTGTATCATTTTGCAGTCTTTCCACCGTAACCGGCCCGCGCATCACGCGATACACCCAAGCGGTGTACAACGTAATAATGGGCACAAAGATCACCACCACGCCCAGCATCACACCCAAAGTTTTTTGGCTAGATACTGCATCCCAAACGGTTAAGCTAGAGCGCGCATCTAAAGTAGAAGGCAAAATAAAGGGGAATAAGGCAATCGCGGTGGTGCATAACACACCAATACTCGCCAAGCCACTCAGCAAAAAGGCGATCCGCTGCAAACGCCGCCAACTGGCTAATGCCGATAATAATGCAGCAACCACCCCAGTAATAGGCATGCTCCAAGCAAGCGGATATTGATTAAAATTGCTTAACCAAGCACCATTCACTATGCTTACCGTTTTATCTAATGGATTTAAAATCCCCCCCACTTCTCCCATGTGATCGATATGCCAAGCATCTAATTGCCCCACCCACACACCGCCAAGCGCAAATAACAAAGCCAAAATCAGCCCCGCCATGATTGCAGCACGGATGGCACGTCCCTGTAGTTGATCTCTGGTTTTAACCGCCAGGAAGGTAGCACCATGCAATACCAACATAGCAATCGCGACCACACCCGCATACAGCGAGAATGGATTGAGCAAATCATAGAAATGCCCTGCATAACTCACACGTAAAGTGTCATCAAATTGGAAAGGCAAGCCAATAAATAAATTGCCTATTGCCACTCCAAACACCAAGCTTGGCACAATACTGCCTACAAACAAGGCCCAATCCCAGCCATTACGCCAACGGGGATCAGCTAATTTGCTGCGGTAATCAAAACCCACTGGGCGTAAAAACAAAGCAAACAGCACAAACATCAAGGCCACATACATCACGGAAAACGCCGCCGCATACAAGAGTGGCCAGGCTGCAAATAAAGCCGCCCCCACCGTAACCAACCACACCTGATTGCCTTCCCAAGTGGGCCCTACTGAATTAATCACTAAGCGGCGTTCATCGTCAGTCTTGCCCACAAAGGGCAATAGAATCGCCACACCCAAATCAAAGCCACCGGTGAGGGTGAAGCCGATCAGAAGAAAAATCATCAGCCCCCACCAAATCAACTTTAAAACTTCATAGTCAAGCATGATTTTTCCTTAAGCGTGCACAGCAGTTTGTTCACCAAAATAACGGCCCGTATGCAAACTAGCAGGCCCAAGCCGGATATATTTCAGCATCAAATACATTTCAATCACAAACAAGCTGCAATACATCAAGCCCAAACCAATCATGCTGAAATGTAATTGCCCTGCACTCAGCGCCGATGCCGACATAAAGGTAGGTAGAATCCCTGAAATCGTCCAAGGCTGACGGCCATATTCGGCCACGAGCCACCCTGCCTCAATCGCGACCCAAGGCAGTGGAATCGACAGCACGGCAAGGCGCAATAGCCATCGCTGCGGTGCCAAATTACGGCGTGCCAAGAAATAAAACGACATACTAAAAATAAACAGAAACAGCATCCCTAGCCCCACCATAATGCGGAAAGACCAAAAGATAGGCGCTACATTAGGAATGGTATCCGCAGCCGCTGCTTTAATTTGGGCAGGCGTTGCATCAACCACATTGCTGGTGTATTTCTTTAGCAATAAACCAAAACCTAAATCTGCCTTATGCGCTTCAAACAAATCATGCGCCGATTTATCCCCCGCTTTTAAACGCGTTAATGCACCATAGGCTTGGATACCACTGATAATTCTTTGCTCGTATTCTATTTTTAAGTCTTTAATGCCTGTGACTTTTTCAGTGGTTGAGCGGGTGGCAATTAAGCCCAATGCATAAGGAATACTCACCTCATAATCTGTACGCTCTTCTTTTTGATTAGGAATACCAAATAGCGTCAGCGGTGCAGGTGCAGGATGGGTATCCCATTGCCCTTCCATAGCAGCCAATTTTACTTTTTGCACTTCGCCCGTGGTGTAGCCAGATTCATCGCCTAAAACAATGACGGACAAAATGGAAGCAAGGCCAAAAGCCGATGCAATAGCGAATGAGCGCAATGCAAATCCAGTATCTCTGGCTTTTAATAAATACCAGCTCGAAACCCCCAATACAAACATGGATGCCGCTACATAACCCGCCGCCACCGTGTGTACAAACTTAACTTGGGCGACGGGGTTAAAGAACACCTCGGCAAGGCTGACTAATTCCATACGCATAGTAATGTAATTAAATTCTGCACCGACTGGGTTTTGCATCCAGCCATTAGCAATCAGAATCCACAGGGCAGATAAATTAGAGCCCAATGCCACTAAGAAAGTAATGCCTAAGTGCTGTACCTTGGAAAGCCGATCCCAACCAAAAAAGAATAAACCCACAAAGGTAGATTCTAAGAAGAAGGCCATCATGCCTTCAATAGCGAGCGGCACACCAAAGATATCGCCCACATAATGCGAGTAATAGGCCCAATTGGTGCCAAATTGAAATTCCAGCGTTAAACCTGTGGTCACACCCATGGCAAAGTTAATGCCAAATAACTTTCCCCAAAAACGCGTCATGTCTTTGTAAATGACTTTGCCCGTCATGACATAGGCGGCTTCACAGATCACTAAAATCCATGAAAGCCCCATGGTGAGCGGAACAAATAAAAAATGAAACATCGCGGTTAAACCAAATTGCATACGCGATAATTCCACCACTTCAGCAGCGGGAATCATAAAGACATCCTTTTAAGGGTTAATTCTAAGCAGGGCCCAGCGTCACTTAGGCAATGGGCTGGATGCCGTGCCCAAAAAGCGCTCGGTCATCATGGGCTGTGGCACCAACATATGTTTGGCGACAGGCTCAGAGAAGAAGCATTTCCAGATGGCAAATAACAAGGCCATCTTTATCAGCAGCACCACGGTGATCTCCTGCCACAAAGGTAAACGCTTGTTGATTCGCATCTTTTATTCCTCTCGGTTGCCAGGGCGAAAATGCCCTGCGAAGCTCAATACTTTTTGCACTTTTGAACCTAAGCGCATTAGGTTTTCTAGCGTTTCTGGGGATAAATGCTGCACTTCATCAAACCAGCCTGTGGCCAACTCAATCAACTCATGCATTTCACGCATACGCTTTTGTGCGTGCTTATCTTCATCCGAAGTGGCCTCATCCATCAGGGCATCACGTAGCAAGGTCAGTGTTGGCTCTATCTCGCGTTTACGTTTTTCTTCGACTAAAGACCTAAAGATCTCCCACACGTCTTTTGGCGTTTCAAAGTAATCACGCCGATCGCCTGGTTTATGCACTAGTTTGCAGAGCTTCCACGACAGCAGCTCCTTCATCCCCATACTGACATTCGAGCGGGAAAAACCGAGTTGCTCAGCAATTTCATCAGAATTTAAAGCCTTAGGCGAAATAAACAGCAACGCGTACATTTGCCCTACGGTGCGATTAACCCCCCAGCGGCTACCCATTTCGCCAAAGTGCAGCACAAAACGCTCGTTGATTGGTGAGAGATTCATGGATTGTTCCAATTTTCAGTAATTACTGAAATTATAATAAATTCTTTGATTTGAAGCAATGCAAACCTAACTTGGCCGAGGTATGCCGCGCGGGTTTCATACTTGACAGCAACAGAGATATTCTTGATTTGGGCGCAGCAAGCCCCCATGATTACGCCTTATTTGGGGGTATACAAAATGCAAAGCCGTATCGAAGAGTTATTAGAAAAGGTGATTTTTCAGAGCAGGTGGCTGCTTGCGCCTTTTTATTTGGCACTGATCTTGGGGCTGGTTGCGCTGTTTGCCAAAATGCTCAAAGAGCTCTTTGGCATGTTCAACACGCTAATCACGGGGGACGGCAATTTAATCATTGCCATTTTAGGTATGGTGGATGTGACTTTAGTCGCCAATCTTTTGTTGATTGTGATTTTTAGTGGCTATGAGAATTTTATTTCTAAGCTCGATATCGCTCACCAATCTGTCGACAAACCCTCTTGGATGGGCAAGGTGAGTTATGCAGATTTAAAACTAAAGTTAATTGGCTCGATTGTGGCGATTTCTGCCATTGATTTGCTCAAGGCCTTTATGAATATCAAATCTACAGACCATACCGAACTGGCATGGCTGATTGGTATACATCTGACTTTTGTTGTATCAGGCGTGTTGTTTGCTGTGATGGATAGAATTGCAGCGGGAAGCCCAAAGCACTAAAAAAGAGCTTGGCTTAAATGCGTTAAAATAAGCCGAGCTCTTCTTTATAATATAAAAATAACAATAGAATTGATTAAAAATTAAGCGGACTATTTTTATCTATATAAATCAGCCATCTAATTGACTTATCCACATCTTATCCTTAGTTTGGTTCAGCTTATGGGTGGATAAGCGGCATGCCAAATAAATACCACAGGCTAAATTAACGTGGCCTTGGCCGCGTATTAAACTCATCGTTTATGCGCTGTTCATTACGTAATTCTTTTTGCATTTCGACGCTTAAATGGCGCTTTTTTAAAGCCTCAAAGGCTTTTACTTTTTTTTCACATTCAAGCCATGCATCCCGCTGGCTTTCATAGATCGCCAATAGACGATTAATATCTTGCTGCTGTGATAATGCCACATCATCGAGCTTGGCTAAAAACAATTGAAAATCACGCCACTGCGAAATGCCCATACCGCCTTGGCCGTTATTTAACAATTTTGCTCGGTACTCAACCCGATATTGATCAATTTGATCCAGCTTACCTTGAGCACTCAACCAAAGCGCCTGCGAAGCTTGCATCCGCCGTGCCGCATCTTCACGGGCATCCATTGCCAGCTCTAATAAAAAAGCAAACCGAAACTGGGCCACGTTTACAACTCCTGCTTAGCTCACATTAATAACTGTGAAAGCTTCATTCTAGCCCCATCATAGCGCTCGCACTCGCTAATTCCCTGCTGCAGAAATGCCTCAAAACTAGGATTACGCCGAATAGCTTCATCCAAAACAGAATCAGTACCTGGCACATAAGCCCCCACGCTAATCAAATCACGGCTGCGCTGATAGCGAGAGTAGAGATACTTAAAGCGCCGCACTACAGCAAATTCTTCTGGGGAAATAATGTCGTTCATCACGCGGCTAATCGATGCTTCAATATCAATAGCAGGGTAATGCCCTGCTTCGGCCAACTGGCGGCTAAGCACAAAGTGACCATCTAAAATTGCCCGCGCATTATCGGCGATTGGGTCCTGCTGATCATCCCCTTCGGACAACACGGTATAGAAGGCGGTAATCGAGCCGCCGCCTTCTTCTGCATTGCCTGCCCGTTCTACCAATTGAGGCAAGCGCGCAAATACCGAAGCCGGATAGCCTTTGGTGGCCGGTGGCTCGCCCACCGCTAGGGCAATCTCACGCTGCGCCATGGCGTAACGCGTGAGCGAATCCATAATCAGCAAGACGTGTTTGCCTTGGTTTCTAAAATACTCGGCAATTGATGTGGCGTAAGCTGCACCATATAAACGCAGCAAGGGCGGCGTATCGGCGGGAGCAGCCACCACCACCGAGCGCTTTAAGCCCTCATCACCCAAAATATTCTCAATAAAATCTTTCACCTCGCGGCCACGCTCGCCAATCAAGCCCACTACCACCACGTCGGCGGTGGTATAGCGCGCCATCATGCCAAGCAGCACCGATTTACCCACACCCGAGCCAGCAAATAAGCCCAAACGCTGGCCACGCCCAACTGTGAGCATGGCATTAATCGCCCGCACGCCTACATCCATCACATGACGAACCGGCTCTCGTGTCATTGGGTTATAGGGACGAGCAAAGAGTGGCATATAGTCATCGTGCTCAATGCGCCCCTTGCCATCCAGCGGCCTGCCTAGGCCGTCTAAAACTCGCCCAAGCAAGCCCCAGCCTACGGGCATTTGCCGACCGTGATCTTCTAAACGCCGCTGTGGTGGCCTTGGGTGGCCATAATCTGGAACCCATGCTTCAATGTCTTCATGCGGCACAACTTGCGCACCCGGCTCTATGCCATAAATCTCAGCGATAGGCATCAAAAACAGCCTCTCTTCATGAAAACCCACCACTACCGCTTCTACCGATGCACCGCTTGGTGTCATGACATCGCAAGATGCACCAATGGCAAGGCGTAAACCCACGGCTTCTAAAACCAAACCCGATACCCGCACTAAGCGGCCACGAGGCAGCCATGGCCGCATCCAGCGCACCGCGTCTTTGCAATCAGCCAGATATTGGCTACAACCTTGCAATGCCTCAGTCATGCTTATCTGCTTCAACAGTGGGTTCAAAGTCTTGAACAGGAGTAGGCTCGATCTCAGCGTCAGTAGATAGCGCTGGCTCAGCCTGTGCAATATTGAGCGGCGGAGTTACCCCTTCATCAAGCTCTGGTTCGACATCTGGTTCGACATCTGGCGATTCAAGCGATGTAGGCTCCACTTTTTTATCAAGCTCTAGCTCAATATCAGGCGACTCAAGCGGCGACGGCGCTACCTTTTTATCAAGCTCTGGCTCAATATCTGGCGACTCAAGCAACGTAGGCTCCACCTTTTTATCAAGCTCTGGCTCAATATCAGGCGACTCAAGCGACGACGGCGCTACCTTTTTATCAAGCTCTGGCTCAACATCTGGCGACTCAAGCGGCGACGGTGCTACTTTTCCATCAAGCTCTGGTTCAACATCTGGCAGATTAAGCGGCGTAGGCTCTGCCACTTTATCCAATGGAGCGATCTCAGTAGAAGCTTCAGGCGCATTCCAAACCAGATCAGGACGTCCGTCTCGGCCTAAAACCCGCAATATATTTTGCCAGCGTACTGGCAAAGATAAATCAACCGCAGAATCTGGAGTTTCAATCCGGCAGCCACCCGATTGCATATGCGCATCAGCGAGGAATCGCCAAGTATCACTCGGCATTTCACCACCCAACATGGCAGAGATGGCGGTTAAGTCTTCAGGATTTAAAAACACCCGCGATGGGGATCGTGCTGCAGGCATACTGGCTAAGGCTTCACGCACAATGGGCAAAAGCCGTTCTGGTGAATCATTTAACTCTTCCCGCACCATTTGCCGTGCAATCACAACAGCCAAATCCAGCACTTCATTGGCAAGTACCGCTTCTGCTTTTTGCAAGGTGGATTCAACGCTAGCTAGCACGGCACGTAGTCGATTCACTTCGTCTTCTGCCACTAAGCGCCCCGCCTCTAAGCCCGCTTCAAAACCTTCGCTTTGCGCTTGCTGTGAAATAGCCTCAATTTCTTCTGCAGTTGGATAAGGCATATCAGAGGTGGCAGGCTCCTCCACCTCAGCGGGCGACTCTAATGCTTGCTCTGCTTCCGCCTCAAGGTTGGCTTCAGCTTCCTCAAGGGAAATAGCATCTTCCAAGACTACTTCGGCTAACTCTGCAGCCACTTCTGCCTCTGCTTCATTAAGCGAGGCTAATTCCCATTTTTCCCAAGCACTTAATTGCTCGCGTGGAATCACGCGTGGATTACTCATTAGAGGGTCTCGAAAAGCCTGTATTTCTAAATAAGAAAAGGCACAATTGAAAAAACACGACGCTGCATCTATTTACCTGATGATGGCTCTTGCTCAAACAAAGCCACATATTGCATGTAGGCCAATATGCTGTAGGGGCGCTGCAAGCAGCGCCCCTAAGGCTTATATCCCTTAATGTCGATAATCTCAGGTAAGCGACAAAAAATGGATTTTTCAAAACATTCATTACTCAACCAGCCCTTCATCACCCTTACCACCCAAGACAATCTGACCTTCATCGGCCAAACGTCGAACAATTTTAAGGATTTCTTTTTGTTCCGCTTCCACTTCAGACAACTTAACGGGGCCACGCGCTTCTAGATCATCACGCAGCATTTCTGCAGCGCGGGAAGACATATTCTTAAAGATTTTTTCTTTAAGCGCTTGGCTGGTGCCTTTAAGCGAGATAACCAAGGAATCGGATTGAATTTCTCGCATCAATAACTGAATACCTCGATCATCAATATCGAGAATATTATCGAAGGTAAACATCTTGTCTTGAATTTTTTGCGCCAGCTCAGGATCGTAATCACGCACACTGGCAATCGCCGATGCCTCGACCACACCGCCCATAAAGTTGAGGATATCGGCGGTCATTTGTACACCACCCATAGCACTCTTTTTCACTTTATCGGAGCCGGACATCAATTGCGTCAGAACATCATTCAGCTCTTTTAAGGCCACTGGCTGCACGCCTTCTAAGGTAGCAATCCGCAGCAATACATCATTACGCTGCCGCTCTACAAAACAGCTCAAGATTTCAGAAGACTGATCGGATTCTAAATGCACCAAGATGGTGGCAATAATTTGCGGGTGCTCATTTTTAATCAGCTCTGCAACCGCAGATGAATCCATCCATTTTAAAGATTCAATACCGTTATTATCATTACCCTGCAAGATACGATCGAGCAAATTAGCAGCTTTGTCCGTGCCTAAAGCTTTGGTTAATACCGAGCGAATGTATTCATCCGCCGCACCCAAATTGGCTCGATTCTGTGTTGAGGCAACAAACTCGGCAACCACGAGATCCACCTCTTCGCGCTTTACCCCATCCATCCCTGCGATCGCAAAGCCTAGCTTTTGTACTTCTTTGGGGCCCAAGAACTTAAACACCTCAACGGCCACATCTTCGCCCAAAGTCATTAGTAAAAGGGCGCTATTGCGCACCCCCTCGTCCTTTAAATCAGCAGCCATGGTTTACTCCTCAAGGCTTTAAACATCTCATTACAGCATCTTTTTATAATTTCCTGCCGCATCTCAATGCTGAGGTCTGTGAATTTACAGCTTGATTCTAAATATATGGAGCCCAACGCTCTTACTATGGTGTTGAGCTTGCTTATGCACGGCAGCTTAAAAAGTGGCCACTTTACTATTAAATAGAGTTACCTATCCCTTTTTATTCGGCTCGCCGCCTTTATTGTCACCGCTATTTAGCATCCATTCACGCAGGATAATAGCCACCATCCGTGGGTCATCTCTTGCCAGCTCTTTAGCCCTTTGTAAGAGCTCAGCAAAGGCAGCCTGTCGGTTTCTATTTTCATCCTCTTCTGGGCTCTGCTCAGCGTCAGTCAGCTTCTCACCATCTGGCCCTAGGGTTTCGCCAAAATCCAACTCTTGAATACGCGCTTCTTCGCGAGTTTTGGCCATATCCTTCATGAGTGGGCGCAAAACGAACAGCAACAAATACAATACAACTACAGCAATTAACGCTAACTTGCCCACATCCATAGCGTTGGTTTGAATATAAGCCAAAGCCTTCTCTTGAATTTTCTTCTCTTCAAGAGGCAAAGAATCCGCAAACGCAGCATTCACCACATTCACCGAATCGCCACGCTCTTTGTTATACCCTATCGCTTCTCGCACCAGATTATTAATCTGAGTCATTTCTTGTGGGCTAAACGGCAGATAAGTCATTTTGCCGTCTTTATCTTTACCCGGCTTATAGTTAAGCACCACCGCAGCAGATAAGCGCTTCACGCCACCCACCTGCTGCTTTACATGCTGGATGGTTTTATCCACTTCATAATTAATCGTGGCTTCCTTACGGCTATTGGCACTGCCGCCGCTCGCTGCTTCAGATGCGCCCGATGCCACAGGAGCCGTAATAGGTGCAGCAGCTGCGCCTGGCGGTTGATTAGATAATGCACCCGGCACGCCACCGGCAGACTCATTAGTAGACTTACCTTGTAAATCTAAAGTTTGCTGGCTGCGCATCGCCGAGCTATTAGGTGGCGAATTCGGTTTAAACGATTCTGATGTTTGCTCAACCTCAGCAAAATCAATTTGCGCCGTCACTTCGGCTTTTACGTTTTCTTTACCTACCAGCGGAGCCAAAATGGTTTCTACCCGCTCAACAAAACCTTTCTCTACGTGTTGCACATAAAGTAATTGACGCGGGTCTAAATTGTTTTGGCTCATTTCCGGCAATTTAGATAATAAATTGCCATCTTGATCCACAATAGTCACGTTTTTAATGGGTAATTCAGGAATACTAGAGGAGACTAAATGGATAATGCCTGCCACCTGGCCGCCATCTAATATGCGCCCAGGATGTAAAGTCAGCATCACGGAAGCAGTGGGCTTTTGCTGATCGCGCAAAAATACGGTTTGCTTAGGCATGGCCAAATGCACGCGAGCTTTACTCACCGAGGCAACCGTTTCTATTGAGCGCGCTAATTCACCCTCAATTGCGCGCTGGTAATTTACTTGCTCGGCAAATTGGGATACGCCAAATTTTTGATTATCTAACAGCTCAAATCCCGCATTACCTGATTTAGGTAATCCTTGCGCCGCAAGTTTTAATCTAACGTCATATATTTTATCAGCAGTCACAGAAATGGTGCCGCCAGGATCAAGCTTATAGGGCACATTCATTTGTTGCAGCGATTGAACGATGGCACCGCCATCTTTATCAGGGATATTGGTAAATAAAACGCGGTAGGCAGGCTCTTTAGACCAAAGAAAATTACCCACGATGAGCGCAATCACTGCGGCTACGGCAACCATTAATCCAATCTTACGCCCAGAGGAAAGCGCAGCGAAGCGCTCACGCGCAACCCCGAATCCTCTTGCTGTAATCAGATTATTATCTGCCGCTGCACTTACCTCTGCCATACGTCAAAATCCTATGCAGGCTTTAAACAGCCTGTCTAAATTCTAGTCTAAATATTTCATCAGTGCTTTCATGAAATACTCAGGCTAGCCTAGGCTTTAGACCTGCATATTCATGACTTCCTGATAAGCACTGACTAGCTTATTGCGCACCTGCACCATGGTTTGGAAAGAAAGGCTAGCTTTTTGCAAGGATACCATTACATCTTGCAAATTGGCTTCTGGCGCTCCTGACTGAAACGCGAGCTGTTGAGCTTGCGCGTCTTGTTGCACCTGATTCACTTGATCTAAGGAAGACTTTAACATTGTTGCAAAATCAGGTGAACCGGTAGTAGGCTTAACTTGCGAGGTAGCCTGTCCACCCGCTTGCGCGGACATCGCTTTTAGCTCGCTAAGAACCTGATCGATTCCTTGCACACTCATGACTTATATCCCCTTTTAAGCCCTTAATCAATGTTTCCCGCCACCAACACTGGCCTCAGCTTGCACTCTGTTGCAAGTCTGACAGAAACACCCAACAAGAACTCGTCTTTAAATTGTAGGTGTTTAGACTGAACTACCGCAAGCAATTCCCACGCCACCTACAACAGGCTATTAACAAACAAGGAAAAATGCTCTTTATGCCACGTCACTCATTCCCCCAATCCTGCCTGCAAAAATGCCGTGTAACACCGCACTCAGATAAGTGAATCAGGATTTTGCTCACGGTATTGCTGTAATTTATACCTCAGCGTTCTTTCACTCATCCCAAGCTTTTCTGCAGTGGATTTACGCGCACCACCTAAGGATTTAAGTGTTTCCAATATATGCTTTTTTTCCAACTCTTTAATATCACTTACGACAACCGGCGCATCTACAGGCGCTTTATCGCCGCTCAATGGCGATAAAGCGGCAACATTTGCCGCTGGGGCTTGCAGCGGCAAATACAGGTGATCCACTAAGATTTCATCCCCCGGCGCTAAAATCAAAGCACGCTGCATCACATTATCTAACTCTCGAATATTCCCTTCCCAAGCATTAGCCAGCAGCGCCAATACCGCCCCTTGCGATAAAACCGGTGCACGGCGTTTTTGCCTTGCCGCATGTCTAGCCACCATGGCTTTAGCCAAGGGCAAAATATCGTTGCTACGCTCACGCAATGCGGGCAAATGCAATGGAAATACATTTAAACGATAAAACAAGTCTTCTCTAAACCGCCCAGCCGCCACTTCTTGTTTCATATCGCGGTTTGAGGTGGCTAAAACGCGGATATCAATTTGTATCGGCCGGCTGCCGCCTACCCGCTCTACCTCTCGCTCTTGCAGCACCCGCAGTAATTTAGCCTGCAGAGCCAAAGGCATTTCAGAGATTTCATCCAGCAATAAAGTACCACCATTGGCCTGCTCAAACTTGCCCAGATGCTGCGTTGCTGCACCTGTAAATGAGCCTTTTTCATGCCCAAACAAGGTGGATTCTAATAAAGTTTCAGGAATCGCAGCACAGTTAATCGCCACAAAGGGCCGGGCGGCTCGATCACTATTGCGGTGCAAAAACTGAGCCAGCACTTCCTTACCCGTGCCAGACTCCCCAGTAATCATCACCGATGCATCTGACAAGGCCACCCGCCGCGACATATCTAATAAGCTAAGCATGGCAGGGTCTTCGGCAATGACATCATGTTCATCACCGCCGCCCAGCATATATTTAGCTACTTCTTGCAGTAGGCGATCGGGCTCAAAGGGTTTGGGCAGGTAATGACAAGCCCCCGCATGTAAGGCAGCTACGGCTTTTTCAATCACACCATAGGCCGTCATTAAAATGACGGGAAGGTAGGGGTAAAGCAATTTAATTTCTTGCAGCAGCGCCTCGCCATCCATTGGCTGCATTTGCACATCAGAGAGCACCAAGCCCACACGGTTTTTTTCTAAAATGCTGAGGGCATCCAGCCCTTCTTCTGCCAGCAAAACCGTATAGCCGCCCAGCTCAAGCGTATCGGCCAGTGCTTCTCTTAAATCATCATCATCTTCAACAATTAAAATCGGTAAACTCATTGCCTGCTTCACTTTCAAATTCGTACATTACGCCCACCATGCAAGGTTAAAAACCCAAGCACACGGGTAGAAATATCTTTTAATGGCAAAATTTCATGCACCCCACCCAAAGCAATCGCCTCTTTAGGCATGCCAAACACTACACAGCTAGCCTCATCTTGGGCAAAGTTATAAGAACCCGCTTGCTTCATTTCTAGCATGCCAATAGCGCCGTCTTTGCCCATGCCCGTTAAAATCACGCCAATCGCATTTTTACCGGCTAAATTAGCCACGGATCTAAACAACACATCCACCGATGGGCGATGGCGATTCACCGGCTCGCCTTGAGACAATTGGCAAACATAATTTGCGCCAGATACCCCAAGCATTAAATGCGAATGACCTGGAGCAATATAGGCATGGCCAGGTAAAATACGCTCGCCCTGCTCTGCCTCTTTAACTGTAATACGGCATAAAGAATCTAGCCGATTAGCAAAAGATTTAGTAAACATTTCTGGCATATGCTGGGCAATTAAAATCGCAGGCGAATCAGGAGGCATGGGCATCAAAAACTCTTTTAACGCCTCTGTGCCACCTGTTGAGGCCCCTACAATAATTAATTTTTCTGTTTTTAAAATAGGCTTAGAAATTTTAGAAAGCACTACGTCTGCAGAATGGTTGGGAGTAACGCTACTAAACATTGGCTTCACATTTGCCCCCGCAGCACTGCGGATTTTTTCCCGAATATCATCGGCATATCCTTGAATTCCACGCACAATATCCAACTTTGGCTTGGCAATAATATCCACCGCACCCAACTCTAAGGCACGGAGGGCCGCTTCTGAACCTTGTTCAGTTAACGAGGATATCATAATCACTGGCGTGGGCTTCAGCCGCATGAGCCGCTCAAGAAACTCTAGCCCATCCATCTTGGGCATTTCAATATCAAGGGTAATCACATCTGGATTAAGCTCACGGATTTTTTCCCGAGCAATCAAGGGGTCAGGCGCGGTAGCAATGCATTCTAAATCAGGTGCTTCATCAATAATTTCTTTTAACAAATTTCTCATTAATGCAGAATCATCAATGACGATCACTCTAATATTTTTTTTCATCATTCATTTCCCGCTCTAAACAGGCTGAACTAAAATATATTTAGCTGAATATTAAAATGATCTCATTTTTACATCTAGAACAATTCAATATCACCGCCTTGTTTAACATCTTTGATCCTAGTGCGGTAATCCTTTTCCCTGTCAATAATGGTATTATTATGTACAGCTTTGAGCTTTTTAATTAAAACACGCCCTGTTTGGGGGAAAAAATAAACTTTTCTTGGATAAATATCCAGTAAATCTTCTCCCACAATAGGGATTCTTTCTAAATTTAAAAACGACCTCACAAAATCCACATTTTTTTGCCCAACATTAACAACAGTAAAACCTTTTAATACATTCCCACCACCAAATACTTTCGCCTCTAAAGAGGCACGAGAGCCGCCCATTTTCATAATCTGATTAATCAGCATTTCCATCGCATAAGTACCATAGCGAGTCGATAATCCAGCCATGGCGGTGGCCTCATCGGCCGCCTCAGGCAGCATAAAGTGATTCATGCCCCCCACACCGGTTTTTCTATCCCGAATACAGGCAGCCACACAGGAGCCCAATACCGTCACTAACAGCATATTTTGCCCAGTAACATAGTACTCACCAGGTAGTAGTTTTGCGGCATCAATATCAAAACTTTTATCAAAATAAAGTGTTGGGGCGAGCACCTCCTCATATGATTTACTCATCGATGAGCCCCCCACTCTTGAATGGCCTTATCCGTTAAGCGATACACTGTTTTTCCGCAGGAATGAAACCATTCAGACATATGATGTAGGTTTTCTGAGTGGCCAACATAAAGTAATCCATTGGGCTTTAATAATCGGCCCATTTTCTCTAGCATGACGCGTTGGGTAGGTTGATCAAAATAAATCATTACATTACGGCAAAAAATAGCATCGAAATAAGGCGTTAATGGCCATGAATTAGCCAATAAATTAATTTGTTTAAATTCAATCATCTCCCGCAATTCACGCCTTATTTTGGCCTGTCCTGTATTTTCGCCTCGACCTTTTAAGAAAAATATTTTACACCTCTCACTGGATACTTTATCCAACTTATCCATTGAATAAATACCATTTTTTGCCTTAGTTAATACCTGAGTATCTAAATCAGAGGCAATGATTTCTACATCAGGCTTTAAGCTTCCATAAGCTTCAATAGCGGTCATGGCCAAAGAATAGGGCTCCTCGCCAGTACTGGATGCGGAGCACCAAATACGGACGGGGCCATGCAAATGCTGCAATTGTTCCGTCAGCATTTCAAAGTGGTGTTTTTCTCTAAAAAAGAAAGTCAAATTAGTGGTTAAGGAATTGGTAAAGTGCTGCCACTCTTCATTTTTAGGATCTTTTTCTAAAAAATTTAAATAATCACTAAATCGCTCTAAATCTAAAGCTCTTAGACGCCGAGCCAAGCGGCTATATACCATCGACTGCTTGCTATCATTTAAACGAATACCCGCTCGTGCATAGATAAGATCGACAACACGGCGAAAATCAGCATCAGTAAAAACAAAATCTTGCTCACGCGCATTTGTCATATTGGTCAACTTATCATCATCGCGGGAAGGATATCCACAGCATCAAATCCAACTTACATTGGCGCTTAAAAGCCAACTGGATATAAAACCACCCTACGGCCAGTTGCCGAATAGGCTCGCCCAATGAAGTGATTGATGCAGGGAATGACTATTTATAAATATCCCATAAGCTAAACAAAAAAAGGAGCCGCACTTATTATATGAAAGCGACTCCTTTATCTTGTTTTCTTACTTAAAACTCTTCCCAATCACCATCATCAGCGGTAGGGCTTGGGAGTTTTTTACCAGTGCTTAACGATTTTGAAGCGGCAGGTGCGGGTGCTCGCGGAGCAGCAATTGCAGGCCGAGCTGCTGCTGGCGCACTGCGTGGTGCAGGCAAGCGCTTGGCAGCTACCCCTGCGTGTTGATACGAAGCACCTAGTTTGAAGACCGCAATCGCATCCGCAAGGCTACCCGCTTGCTCTTCTAAGCTTTCGGCGGCGGCGGCGGCCTCTTCCACCAAGGCTGCATTTTGCTGGGTGTTTTCATCCATTTGCACCACAGCCTGATTGACTTGCTCGATACCTGAGCTTTGCTCTGCGCTGGCGGCAGAAATCTCGCTCATAATATCGGTGACGCGTTTCACCGCAGAAACCACTTCTTGCATGGTGCGGCCCGCATCATCCACCAAGCGAGAACCTAGCTCAACTTTCAAGACCGAATCGCCAATCAAGGTTTTGATTTCTTTTGCTGCTGCTGCAGAACGTTGCGCTAAATTACGCACCTCGCTTGCCACCACAGCAAAGCCTCGACCCTGCTCAC
This sequence comes from Iodobacter sp., assembly GCF_025352645.1. Taxonomy (GTDB): domain Bacteria; phylum Pseudomonadota; class Gammaproteobacteria; order Burkholderiales; family Chitinibacteraceae; genus Iodobacter. The sequence continues at coordinate 21,911 of NZ_JANXSO010000100.1, forward strand.
CCGCCCTTGCCGCTTCTACGGCAGCATTCAATGCCAAAATATTGGTTTGGAAGGCAATGCCGTCAATGACCGAGATAATATCGACAATTTTCTTAGCACTATTGTTAATCTCGCTCATGGTAGAAACCACTTGCTCAACGACCCCGCCCCCCTTCACGGCAATATCCGAAGCGCCAATCGCCAATTGATTTGCTTGTTTGGCGTTTTCAGCATTTTGTTTTACGGTGCCGGTTAGCTCTTCCATACTAGAGGCCGTTTCTTCTAAGCTGGCCGCTTGTTGCTCTGTTCGGCTAGATAGATTGTTATTACCAGCAGCAATTTCTTGCGAAGCCGTATTAATTAACCCTACCGAATCTTTAATCTGCATAACAATTTCAGACAAGCGCTCGCCGGTTAAATTGCAATCATCTTTAAGCTGCCCCAAGGTGCCACGATAATCATCATTAATTGTTTCAGACAAATCGCCCCGCGCCAAAGCACCCAAGACCCGAACTACATCGGCGAGGCCTTTTTCATTTGAAATCATTAATTGATTAATACCTTGACATAATCCCAAGGTAAAACCTTCTTTACCTTCTAATTTAGCCCGTTTAGAGAAATCACCATTCACGGCCGCCGCTTCTACAATATCGGCAATTTCAACTTCTACGGCCACTTCAGCAGTACGATCAAGCCACTCAACCACCGTGCCCTGGCGAATACCAGTATCATCGTAAACCGGATTAGCCACTAATTTAAACGTACGCCCACCCACCACAATTTCGGTTGAATAAGTGCTACGTAAATTAGCTAACATATCACGCTGATGTGCTGGGTTTTTATGAAAGACATCGACGTTTTGGCCAATCAATTTATTTACATCAAACTGCGGCAATGCTTTGCGCAGCTCGTTTTGTGCAATATTGAGCATGCTAGTGACTGATTTATTCATGTAAATAATTTCACGTTCATTATTTGCAATCATGACATTGGTTGTGCACCCATCTAACGCGGCCTTAATGCGGGCATTGTCAGCTGCCAGCTGCCCAGCCTTATTGCTTGCAGCCAGCTCATCTGTGCGGTCTTGCCACTCAACCACGGTACCCAATCTTGATTTGGTTTTAGAGAACACCGGCGTCACCAGTAGCCGAAAAGTACGCCCGCCCAGTATCAGCTGAGCTTCATGCGGGGCCTGCAGCCCTGCCAGCAGATTCCGCTGGTATGAAGGGTTTTTATGAAAGATATCAATACTGCTACCTAATACTTTTGAAGCAGTAAACTGCGGCACATCTTTACGAATAGCTGACTCTGCGTTAGTCAGCATTTTTTCCATCGATTCATTGGTGTAAATAATATTAAAGTTTTCATCTGCCATCATCACATTGGTGGAGGCCACATCCAATGCAGACTGCAAATTTGCACTTTCTACTGCCTCAGTCATATCTGAAGCATATTTCACCACTTTATAAGGTTTACCATTCACATCAAATAATGGGTTATAGCTGGCCTGTATCCATATTTTTTTACCACTTTTAGTAATACGCGGGTAAATACCAGCATCGAACTCTCCCCTTCTTAATTTATCCCAGAAAGCAGAATACTCTTGCGACTGGCGATAAACCGGATCAACAAACATACTATGGTGCTGATCTTTAATTTCATTCAGCCGGTAACCCAGTGCGCTCAAAAAATTATCATTGGCAGTTAAGATTTTGCCGTTTAGGTCAAATTCAATTACTGCCTGCGCTTTTCCTACGGCTTCATCTTTAGCCTTTAATTCATTCGCATGATTAATTTCTGCCGTTACATCGGTGGCAAATTTAACCACTTTATAAGGTTTGCCATTGCTATCAAAAATGGGGTTATAGCTGGCCTGAATCCATATTTCTTTTCCGCCCTGAGCAATTCGCTTGTAGGTTCCGCTATCAAACTCACCACGTCTGAGCTTATCCCAGAAAGCGATATATTCGCCTGACTGCCGCTGAACAGGATCAACAAACATACTATGATGCTGATCTTTAATTTCATTAAGGCGATAACCCAAACAGGTGAGGAAATTATCATTTGCCGTCAGTATTCTGCCGGTTAGATCAAACTCAATCACCGCCTGTGATTTATCAATTGCATTATTTTTGCCTTTTAATTCCTGCATTTCTTCTTGCAGGCTTAAAATCAACTTTTTATTGGCTTCTTCTTTAGCGGGATCAAAAGCCAGTTCGGCCTTCATTGCCCTTGCCTTAAACTCTTGAACTTCATCTTGCAAGCTAATAATCTGCCTTTTAGTAGCTTCTTCTTTAGCAGGATCTGAAAATAGATTGAACATCATATTATCCTCGAATCATTGATTAAGCGGGAATGGCAACATGATCAACTAATGACATATCATTACTTGTCATTAACTTTTCAATATCAACAAGGATAATCATTCGCTCTTCTAAAGTACCCAGTCCTTGAATGTAGGCGGTATCCAGTACCGCGCCAAATTCAGGGGCTGGCTTAACGTGATTAGCCGCCAAAGTTAAAACATCTGAAACACCATCAACCACAATGCCCACAGTGCGATTAGCCACATTCAAAATAATCACTACCGTAAAATGGTCATACATCACATTGCCTAGACCAAATTTAATCCTAAGATCGACAATCGGAACAATATTGCCGCGCAGATTAATTACCCCTTTAATAAAAGCAGGCACATTAGCGATACTGGTCACCGCATCGTAGCCACGAATTTCCTGCACTTTTAAAATATCAATACCGTATTCCTCGCTGCCCAGTGCAAAAACGAGAATCTCACGAGCGGCATCTTGATCTTGACCAATATCCATCTCCAGTCCTTTTTAAATAAATAAAAATAGCAAGACTCAAGCAATTGCCCGAGAAACACCCTGACTAATATGGACCAGCTGCGCCACATCTAAAATAAATGCAACATGACCATCCCCCATAATTGTCGCACCTGCCACCCCTGGAACTTTGCGATAATTGGTTTCTAGATTTTTTACGACGACTTGATGCTGGCCCAATAAATCATCAACAAACATCGCCACTTTTTCCCCTTCTGCTTCTAATATAATCACCAAGCCTTCATGAAATTCAGTGACTTTAGGGGGAACATTAAATATTTCATGCAAAGCAATAAGCGGTAGATATTCGCCACGTACATTTATCACCCGCCCTTTACCCGCCATTGTTTTTACTTCATCGTGCCTAGGCTGTAATGATTCAATAATAAACGCCAATGGGATAAGGTAAATCTCATCCCCTACCGATATAGACATTCCATCCAAAATTGCCAACGTTAATGGCAGTCGAATACTCATAGTTGAGCCAATACCATACATTGAGCTAATTTCAATCCGGCCCCCCATCGATTGAATATTCCGGCGCACTACATCCATACCCACACCACGCCCCGAAACATCAGTCACTTGCGCTGCAGTTGAAAAGCCTGCTTCAAAAATAAGTAACCAGACTTCTCCATCCGTCATCCCATCATGCACAGCAATATCACGCTCACGCGCTTTGGCTAAAATACGCTCGCGATTAAGCCCCGCACCATCATCAGCCACCTCAATCACAATATTGCCGCCTTGATGAAATGCACGCAGCGTGAGAGTCCCCGTTGGGGATTTTCCTTTGGCCACCCGCTCATCCGGTAATTCAATGCCATGATCAAGGCTGTTTCTAACTAAGTGAGTTAAAGGATCAGAAAGTTTTTCAATAAACCCTTTATCTAATTCAGTACTTTCACCAATAAGCTTTAATTCAATTTTTTTATTTAGTTTTCCAGCTAAATCACGAACCAATCGAGGGAAACGACTAAAAACAAAAGAAATGGGCATCATGCGAATCGACATCACCGATTCTTGTAATTCCCGTGTATTGCGCTCTAACTGCCCAACACCAGAAAGCATATTTTCATGAATAACGGGATCAAGATTAAGTGCGGTTTGAACCAACATCGATTGAGTAATGACTAATTCGCCGACCAGATTCAATAATTGATCGACTTTCTCTACACTCACACGAATAGACGTATCTGCCGCTACAGCCGTTGGTTTTGAAGAAGTGGCAGCCACTTTAACCTTACTAAGCTCTGGCACTTCTGCTTTAGCCACTTTAGTGCCATCAGCAGCACTTAATACTTTAGGTCTAGGCTCAAAAAAACCATAACCAGCACCATCTGTAACGGTAGCGGCCTCGGCGGGCGGGGCTGCAGGTTGGGGGGTGATTTCTGTAAAAAACCCATACCCCTCACCATCTTGAGCCGTGACCGCTGGGGCATCAGCGGTGAAGAAACCATAACCATCACCTCCTTCCATCGCAGAGGCTGCAGGCTCATCCTCGGTAAAAAAGCCGTAGCCATCACCATCACTCAACTTATCCGATACCACCTCAGCTGCGCCGCCACCCATCGTGATCCGAGTAGGCTCAACAGCAAAGGCCAGCGTATCTAAAACTTCTTGAGCAGAGTCCGCAGTAAGCAACTCATAAATCCAATTACTATGCTCCCCTCCCTGAACACAGCCAGAGAGTGTGCCATAGCCCATTAAGGCCCTTTTAACGGCCTCTTCATCAAAGCTTGCACCTGCGGCAATAATAATTTGTATACAAGGCTCAGCCGATGATTCGTTGGCAAATTTCTCTAGTAGCGTGGTGATTTCTTTAGCCGCTTCTAAATCTGCACTGCCCCCATCACGATGCGAGGACAATATATTCTGCAGTACATCGCCACTTCGCAAAAACACGTCAATCATATCTGCGCGAAGATCAAGTTCGTTTTTACGAATCCGATCTAGCAAGTTTTCTAGGATATGGGTTACTGCCGCTAAATCGGTAAATCCAAAGGTAGCAGCCCCCCCCTTAATTGAATGTGCAGCCCGAAAAATAGCATTTAAATCTTCGCTATCAGGATCATCCAAGCTGAGCTTAAGTAAAATGGATTCCATTGTTGCCAGGTGTTCTGCAGCTTCATCAAAGAACACTGCAATAAACTGGCTCATATCAATCGCCATACCCCCTCCTTCCGCCAAAAGCCTGGCTAATGGCTAGCCAATCACTTTGCGTACCACTTCAAGTAATTTTTGAGGGTCAAAGGGTTTAACGAGCCAACCTGTTGCTCCTGCCGTTTTCCCTTGCATTTTCATTGCATCGCTTGATTCTGTAGTAAGCATCAGCATCGGAGTCGATTTATATTGTGGCGTGGCTCTGAGGGTTTTAATCAGGGTGAGCCCATCCATCCCTGGCATGTTTTGATCAGTAAGAATCAAATCAACTTGTACTTTTTTAGCCTGCTGTACGCCCAAATTACCATCACTGGCTTCAACAACGTCATAGCCCGCGCTTTTAAGCGTAAACACCACCATCTGCCGAATGGATGCAGAATCATCGACGGTCAGAATCTTTTTAGCCATATTGCCTCCAAGCATATAAAGTTTTAAACATTTAATATCTGCTCCAAATCACGTTTTGCATATGCTCAAAGGATAGTAATAAAAAATGTCAGATGGTATGTAAGCTAAAGTAGTTAAAATAAATCTATATCGCCACTACTCATACTGCCCTGCGCCACAGGATTTTTATGCATTGAATCTGCCACGTGCACTGAGCGCTCACCCAAAGCTTGAAATTCAACTACTTTTTCTTTCCATGCCAGCATTGGGTTTTTATGATTTGCAATATAGCCATAAATTAATGCCAATGCTTCTTGTATTTCCACCTGAGCCACCACACGGCCTTTAGCGTGTAATAAAAGCTGATTAACCAAATCCTGAAATTGTAAGCCTCGCACGGCATTAGCCACACCAAGCTCCACTTGTGCGGCTATTACAGCTAATTCACTCACCACCGATTCAATATTTTTATTCATCTCACCAATTTTAGACATGGTTGCTTCAACTTGCACCTTTGATTGCATTGATTTACTCATATCTTGCGAAGCCAAACGCATAATCGCCTCATCTGCAATAGAAACAGATTCATGAATTTGCTTAATATTTACCCGAATTTGCCGGCTAAAATGATTGGTACGCATTGAAAGTGCTCTTACTTCATCAGCAACAACGGCAAACCCACGCCCTGCTTCCCCTGCTCTTGCGGCCTCAATAGCCGCATTTAAAGCCAGTAAGTTAGTTTGCTTAGCAATTGATTCAATTTCATTCAATACACCTAATACTTCTTCTACTACTTTTCCTACCTGCTCCATTTGATCAACCAATCCCATCGCAGTGTAAGAATTAGAAATAATACTTTCTACAAATGTGGTTAAAATACTCGATGTTTCAGTAACAAAACTTTCAAAGCCCCCCCCTTGATCCTTATTTGCATGTAAAAACAAAGATTCCGCCATTTCTTTTTGTAAACGGGATTGATCAGCAATTTCAACAAAGCCATTTAGTAAGGCAGGGACCGCATCAGCAAATATTTCAACAGCGCGTTTTACTTCATCATCCGCCAGTTGCAATTGTGCTACTGAAAATAAAGACATATCCGATTGAGCCTGCAAAGAGCCCCCCATATGTAATAAATCAGTAAATTGAGAGGCACCTAAGTCACCCCCCTCCTCTTTATTTAAAAATAGTAAAACAAGAATAGGACACCAAGCAGCCAGAAGCCCACAGATAAGTAAGAGCCACGCTGAAGCATTCAGCCACATGATAAAAAAGAATAGAAAACTTACGAAAGATGCAAAACAACACAAAATAGACAGGTTCTTTTTTAGCATAAGAAAGCCTCAAAATCAGTACGCAGCATCAACGAGAAACCTCCTCGCCGCTTCACACTCATAAAGATAGCTTATATAGCTAAAATTGAAACAGGAATAATAGATGAGGGATAAAATAATGCAGACAAGTTATGTATAGCTTTTTTTAATTTAAAAAAGATATACATATCCTAGATCAAGAATGACTATAAATAAATAGAGATGCAGATATCAATGAATAGGCAATCGCAGAGGCTTATGCAGCCTCTGTACGAGGAATATAATAAGCAACTACTTCATTGCCCGTACCATGGTATTGCGCAGACGCACAAAGGGATCTAACCAATGCAATCCCCCGACCAAAGGCAAACTGATGAGCAAGCGCATCCGTTTTAACATTTAATTGTGCCCAATCAAAACCATGGCCACTATCTTTAACTCGAATTCTTAAAACGTCTTTGCCTTCGTAATGTAATCCCGTTAAATCAATTTCAATTCTACCTTCGGTAAGTTGCTCTAGGCGATTGGCGCGCTCGCACAAATATTGCTCCATACCATCAATACCGCGTTTCATTGAAGAATTTAAACCAAGTACACCATGATCTAAAGCATTAACAAATAGCTCAGTTAAAATCAAAAAAACATCAGATTGGCTAAATACAAGTGAGCGTACCCCACCAATAAAATTCATCATAAAAGGCACGGTATTAATATGCCTAATTTCATCCACACCCAAGGCAACGCTATAGCGCCAAGCACTTTCACCTAAAGCTGCCAAGGTAGATATATTAACTACTTCATTGCTATGAAAAATACGCTCTGCAGAATTAGACCCCGCTCTTTCCTTATCGCCAAAATAAGCCAATACCAAGGAGATATCATCATGATGTGCCTCGCCCTCTAAGAATAGGGCTAAATCTTTTTGGGCATGAGCCAGTCTTTCTGTGGCAGGAACTTCAGCGAGTACGCTTAATAAACGCTCTAAGCCATAGTCCCCTTTTACTGAATGCCGCGCTTCAATTAATCCATCCGAGTAAGCAGCCAAGCAAGCAGGCTCATCAAAGTAATAACGGTCAGTCATTAAATCCATGGCATGGGTAGGAACAATACCCAACGGTAAATGAGATGATTTCCATGTATGTTTAACTGCACCACTTGGATCGAGTACATGCACAGATGGCATGCCTCCATTCCAAACTTCAATACAACCCGCCGATTCATCAATTGAAATCAATACCAATGCGACAAAACGGCCTATAGGTAAAACCTGCCTTACCTTATTATTCATCTCGATAAGAATATCTGAGATCGTATAGCCCTTTTCAGTCATCGTGTAAAATGGCTGAGTTAATGGCAAGACATTGAGTGCAGCAGTTAAACCATGACCAATACCATCAGCAAGCATTAGATAAAGTGCCTGCCCAGGGGTACGCGCAGCAGCAATCAAATCACCAGAAAGACTTTCGGCTGGAGAGAGGTAATATTCAAACTGAGGGTCATACAGTAATTCTGCATTAACCATTTGCTCCATTAAATGGCTAACTACACGCTTCTCTTCTTCTGCTCTATCGTAGTAATCCGCTAATTTAAGTGATTGCTCACGGACTTTACGATTTAATTCCAAAGTGCGGCTAAATGCTTTTAATTTGGCTTCTAAAACACGGAAATTTACCGGTTTATTAATATAATCATCAGCCCCTTGCTCAATTGCCTCGGCTAATTTGTTTTCTTCGCCCACACCGGTTACAAAAACAATGGGCACCCACGTTTCATTAGCCTCATGTTTAATGGCAATCGCGGCATCTAGCCCTGACATGACCGGCATCATCATATCCATCAGCACCAGATCAGGTCGTTCTAAACGCCACGTTTCTAAGGCCTCTAAGCCGTTGTGTGCCTGAATAGCCTTATGGCCTAAGGCCTCCACAAAGCGTGAAATAAGTAAAAGTACTGATTCAGTATCGTCAACGACTAGAATTTTCATAGTAAGCTTTTAGCGTATGGTGAAAATCTTACCAAAACAGGCTATTTCTAACACTTGCCTGACCGAGTCTCTGCAATTAACCAAAGCTAAATTTTTACTAGCTGCACCGATTTTTTCTTTCAGCAATAGCAACATGCCTAATGCGGAGCTGTCTAAATAATTTACATTTTGAAAATCAACCAGCACTTCTTTGATGCTTGGATTGCTGATAAGCGTTTCACATACCTGGCGAAACTCTCGGTGAGCGCTGAAATCGAACTGCCCGGAGAGAACCACTCGACCCACGTCCCCTTCGATCTGCACAGTTGGTGTCATACAAACCTCAATTTCATGAAAGATATAAGTTTAAAATCACTATGAAGAACACAAGATGGGCGAAAGAAAAAAACCACCTCTTGCTTTCATACCTTAGTAGGGCAATACAGAACTGGCAACCGTATCGTAAACGAACTACCGGTTCCAAGGTTAGAATTTACGCCAATCTCCCCTCCTAAGCGAGTCAGAAGGTTACTCACAATCGCCAAACCAAGGCCTGTACCGTCTTTTTTGGTGGTAAAAAAAGGCTCAAACAAGCGTTCTTGCACCTCTAAAGACATTCCACAACCTTGATCTTCAACGCAAACTTCCGCCATTCCTTCGCTTATTGTAAGCGATAATTGAATGATGTCTCCCTGTTTGGATGCGAGCATGGCGTTGTCCATCAGATTCGTGACACAACCCAAGAGTTCCTTGCGGTTAGCGCTGACGACCAGTGCGTCTGCACCAGGTAACACCTTAAGTATGCAGCTCATTTGATGACTATTGAGCTGAGGCAGCATCATTTGCTGTGCTTCATTGAGTAGCCCCAACAACTCTACCGCTTCCATTGGCACGTCTTGTCCACGCACAAAACTCAACATATTTTGAATTAAAACTTCTAAATGCCTTAAGCGAGCTAAGTTTTTTTGCCCAAATTTTTGCCGATCACTCTCGTTTAATTCTGGCTTAGCTAAGTGCGCCGAATAAAGTAATGCGGTAGCAAGCGGGGTGCGTAGTTGATGAGCTAGCCCTGCTGCCATCTCCCCCATTACCGCTAAGCGTTTGTGTTGGGTTAATGCACGCTGCAATTCCCACATATCACTCACATCATGGATCAACATGATTTTGCCATGCTCATTTGGCATATCATTCACCATAATGCTGATGCGCCGCTCCCCATTTTCTGCCTGCGACAGCCAAAGATCAGGGCCATTACTGGCTTGTAAATGCTCAGTAATATACTGCTGCCAAAGGGCACCTAGCCTTAGCGCTTTCATCATTAAACCTGCGGCAGGATTAAACTCAACCACCACCCCTTGCTCATTTAATTCCACCACTCCGCCAGGCAAACGCTCCAACAGTAAAGAGAGCCGCCGTGACAAAGCAGCCTTTTCATCTAACTCGCGACGCAAATTTCCATTCGCAATTTCCAATTGATCGGCTAAAGAAACCACTTGCTGCTGTAAATCTGCGTAAGCCAAGCTAAGCTGATTTGAAGCTTCTGTAAAAAGCGAAAAAGCACTTTCCAACTCACGGGGGTCAATACCAAGATTGTCCATATAACACCTTCCTTGTTGCTTTTTCTTTTTTACATTATAAAGTGACTAGACAGCAGCCCAAAACAATGATCCACATTATTTTGGAAGCCAAGATAATTTAAATATTAGTGAAAGTTAAAATAGTTCGGGTCTTACGGCTATAATTGCATCTTTTAGTGTTTGTACAGCTGCTTCCTAAATGTTCCATCCCAACACCGTCGGTTAAGAATACTTAAACGCAGCCTGGAGCTATTTCTGTGTCTGACTTATTAAAAAATATTGACGCTCGAACAAAACTGGCTGGTACTAACAAGCTAGAAATTCTTTTATTTACTCTCGGGCAAGATGAGCGCTCTGGCCGACGAGAGAACTTTGCAATCAACGTATTCAAAGTGCGTGAAGTCATGCGAACGCCGGAAATCACTAAAGCGCCAGATATGCCCCCATCCATCGAAGGCATGGTGAGTTTGCGCGGCACATTGGTTCCGGTCATTGATTTAGCGCGTTACGCTGGCATTGCAACCACAACGCGCCCAGAGATCATGATTGTTTCTGAATACAATGGCCACACGCAAGGCTTTTTAGTTGAAGCGGTTGATACTATTTTGCGACTCGATTGGTCTCAAATGCGTGTTCCACCCGATATGCTTATGTCACAAATGGGGGGCTTAGTTGTTGCGGTAACAGAGCTTGAAAATAATAAACTTGTGATGATGATGGATGTAGAAAAGGTGCTGGCTGAATCGGTACCTGGCTCAGACAAAATCGATCCAGAAACCTTAATTCAAGACATTAGCCTCACCACTAAAACAGTTTTTATTGCAGATGATTCAGTGGTTGCTCGCCGTCAAATCGAAATGACTTTAGACGCGATGCATATCAAACATATTTCTACCATTAATGGCAAACGTGCTTGGGATGAATTGCAGCGCATTGCGCAATCTGCAGATTTGCAAGGCAAATTAGTAAGAGACATGGTTCATTTGGTGCTCACCGACGTAGAAATGCCAGAAATGGATGGCTATATGCTCACCAAATTAATTAAGAGTGACCCACGCTTTGCGGGTATTCCAGTACTAATGCATTCGTCATTATCAGGAGCCTCCAATCAAAAACTGGGACAATCCGTTGGTGTAGATGGTTATGTTGCCAAATTTGAGGCGCATCGACTATCTGAAGCAATTGCCAATTTTTTACTTAAAGAATAAAGCGTCAAGAACAACAGCAGAGGTGATTTATGTCCAGTAATTCGACCAATTTACTTGAAAGCATTGATGCGCGAACCAAGCTGGCTGGTTCCAATAAAATGGAAATCCTGCTGTTTACCCTAGGAACGCGTGAAATATTTGGTATCAATGTTTTTAAAGTTCGCGAAGTATCTCAAACACCAAAAATTACCAAGACCCCAAATATGCCCTTAGGTGTTGAGGGTGTACTTTCTTTGCGTGGTAATATCATCCCCGTTATTGCACTAGCCAAATTTGTAGCTACACAAGAAACGCCTTCGGCAGAAGCCACCAGCACGATGATTGTGACTGAGTTTTCGAAGCATACCCAAGCCTTCCTTGTTCATGAAGTGGATCGTATTATTCGCGTTGATTGGGATAAGGTTCGTGCGCCAGAAACCATGCTTGCAGGCAATCAACAGCTCATTACGGCCCTGACCGAATTGCCTGATGGCAAACTTGTATCGATATTAGATGTAGAACAAATCCTAGCCAGTGTGATTGGCGAACCCATTATTCCAGATTTACAAAAAGCGGCTATTAACCCTGAAACATTTATGTTTTTTGTGGATGATTCAATGGTTGCCCGTAAAGAAATTATTAGCGTGCTTGATAAAATTGGCGTGAAGTATCACCAAGCTAATAATGGCCGTGAAGCATGGGATAAGCTGCAAAACTTGGCGAATCGTGCCACACATGACGGTGAACGACTGCGCGACAAACTAAAAATGATTTTAGTAGATGCTGAAATGCCAGAGATGGACGGCTATGTATTAACTAAGCATATTAAGTCTGACTCTCGCTTCCAAGGTATTCCTATTGTGATGCATTCATCTTTATCTTCAAATGCGAACAGGGCGATGGGAAGCAGCGTTGGTGTCGACGCTTATGTGGCAAAATTCGACCCCGTCATTCTAGCCGACACAATCACCCCTCTGCTGGTTGGTTGAGATCGGTTTTATAAAAACAAGCCGTTTACAAAGAGTGTAAACGACATGGAGTAGCATATGGCAGATAGCAACCTGCGTATTTTAGTGGTGGATGACTTTTCCACAATGCGCCGTATTGTTCGTAACCTTTTGAAAGAACTTGGCTTCTCCAACGTTGACGAGGCAGAAGATGGCCAAGTTGCTTTGCATAAGCTAAAAAATGGCTCTTTCGAATTTGTGGTTACCGATTGGAATATGCCTAATATGACTGGCATTGAGCTGCTACGTGCAATCCGCGCCGATGCTCAGCTCAAGCACTTGCCCGTCATGATGGTGACAGCCGAGGCAAAAAAAGAAAACATTATTGAAGCGGCTACCGCTGGCGCAAATGGCTACATCGTAAAACCATTCACAGCTGCCACATTGGATGAAAAACTGAAAAAAGTTTTCGCCAATATGAGCAAGTAGAACAAGAACCTGACAGACGCACAGGAGGCGACTGTGAACGATCATGCCCTAAATAGCGGAGATTCCGCAGACCTAGAAGCGCTATTCGATAGTATCGTTCATTCCTCTCAGGATAGTGAACCGGCAGCACCTGCACCAGCCCCGGCTGAAGTTAGCCCACTGGCAGCAAGTAGTCATCCGGCCGCACTCACTGCTGAAGAAATGAACGATCCTGCTCGCGCTATGTTTTCACACATTGGGCAGCTAACACGAAAATTGCACGACACCCTTAAAGAACTTGGCTTAGATAAATCACTAGAAAAAGCTGCAACCGACATCCCCGATGCGCGTGACCGGCTATCTTATATTGCGACCTTAACCGAGCAAGCGGCAGATCGAACCCTCAATGCCCTTGATGCTGCTAAACCCATCCAAGATAAAATCAGTGATGATGCAAAAGCACTCGGTACACAATGGGATAAGCTTTTAGCTAACCAGCTATCTGTTGATGAGTTTAAAGCCTTGGTTGAAAAGACCAGAACACACTTGAGCGATACCGTAACAGGCTCAGATCAAGTGAGCAGTAAGATGTTAGAAATCATGATGGCTCAAGATTTCCAAGATCTCACTGGGCAAGTGATCAAAAAAGTACTGGATATGTCCAAGCAAATGGAAGCTCATCTCATGGACTTCTTGCTAATGTTCTCTCCGCAAGGCACCGTCGTTCGGCACGATGGTGTAAAAGTAGATGACGATGCCTCCTTACTCAATGGCCCCGTTATCAATCCAGAAGGCCGCACGGATGTGGTTACCAATCAAGGGCAAGTTGACGATTTGCTTGAGAGCTTGGGTTTCTAAGCCACTATTTAATTGAAAGAACGCAACCTTTGGGGGAGCGAAGATGAGCACTGACTTTGGCGGCATGGAAGACCTGCTGCAAGATTTTTTAACAGAAGCGTCTGAGCTCCTGTCTGAAGTAGACAATAAACTCGTTGAACTTGAAAAAAGGCCCAACGACAAAAATCTACTGAACGATATTTTCAGGGGTTTTCACACCATTAAAGGTGGGGCAGGCTTTCTTAATGTTGATGCCATGGTTCGCCTATGCCATCGCACAGAAAATCTATTTGATAAGCTACGTACTCTAGAGCTAGTTCTTACTCCAGAGATCATGGATACCATAATGGCCGCAACTGGCATTGTGCGTGACATGTTTGGTGCACTAGCAAAAGGCGCTTTGCCTGCTAATGCGCCAGAAGAGTTAATCGCAGCACTGGATGCTGTGCTCGAAGGGCGGCCATTAGAAACGGTTGTTGCTCATATTGCCGCACCAGCGCCAAGCCCTACTCCAGCCGCCGCCATACCGACTCACGGCCCTGATTGGGATACGCTATATAATGCCCTACTTGGCATACAAAGCGCTCCTAGTCCTGTCATAGCCGCAGTTGCTACACCTATTAATAATGAAACACAGCATGGACCTGCAGCCATGGAACACGTTGTTACTGATCCAATGAATAGCTTAAAGCCAGCACCGGTAAAAGCTGCGGTTGCCGCTCCTCAGCAGCAACAACAGCAACAGGTTGCGGCGGCTCCGCAAGAAGCCACGATCCGTATTGATACCGTACGGCTGGATCAAGTGCTTAACTTATCCGGTGAAATTGGCCTAACCAAAAACCGTCTAACTACGCTACGCACCGATATTATGGCGGGCAAGATGGATAGCAACACCTTAAAAGCGATGGATGAGGCTATTAGCCAACTTGATCTCTTGGTGGGTGATTTGCAAAACGCGGTTATGAAAACACGTATGCAGCCTATTGGCCGCTTATTTCAAAAATACCCCCGTTTAGCACGCGATTTAGCACGTCAACTTGGTAAAGACGTTGAGCTAGTCATTTCTGGTGAAGAAACCGAACTAGATAAAACCATGCTTGAAGACTTGAACGACCCACTCGTTCACTTGGTGCGTAATGCGGTTGATCATGGTATCGAAACCATGGAAGACCGTAAAACTAGCGGCAAGCCAGCCAAAGCGATTGTTGAGCTATCCGCCACGCAAGTTGGCGACCATATTCTGATCGCGATTACGGATGATGGCCGAGGGATGCGCCCCGATGTGATCCGTAAAAAAGCGGTTGAAAAAGGTTTGATTGACGTCGAAACGGCCAATAGCCTAGACGACAAACAAAGTTTGCAACTCATCTTTATGCCTGGTTTTTCAACCAAAGACCAAGTTTCCAGTGTATCTGGCCGTGGTGTGGGTATGGATGTGGTTAAAACCAATATCCAGCGCCTTAATGGCCGTATTGATATTCAATCAGTCGTTGGCGAAGGCTCACGCTTCACCATTTCTCTGCCACTCACCTTGGCCATTCTACCGGTACTGGTTGTGCGCGTTTGTGATCAGCCATTTGCAGTGCCACTGGCTATGGTGCGTGAAATCATCCCAATTCGGCATGAGCAAATCCAAGAAGTATCTGGCCGCGCCACGATTGTGGTTCGCGACGAAATACTCTCGGTACGCTCATTGGCCAGCCTACTTGGCTGGGAAGAAGTACAACTTCCGCAGTTTGGTGTATTGATGCAATCTGCTGAGCATTCCTTTATCTTGGCCGTAGATAGCTTTATTGGCCGTGATGATGTGGTGATTAAACCACTGCAAAATATTCGCCCTAAAGGTGTTGCAGGTGCAACGCTATCGGGTGATGGCTCCGTCGTGCTTGTTTTAGATATGGAAGACCTGCTGGGTGCGGCAGATGCAGACAACTCTGCAATCCGTACCTCACGCTTCCTTGAAAAAACTGAGTAACTTATGCATTTGCAGCTAGGAACAATTCATAGCCCTAGCTGCATACAGAACTGCTACAATTTTCCGGTGCGAATATCGCCTCGATGTCGCGTACAGGGTGTTTCCAAAATATGACGCAAGACCACGCATTTATCGGCCGCCAGCCTATCCTTAATCGCCAACAAGAAATTATTGGCTATGAGCTGTTATTTCGACTCAACAAAGAAGCAGTTACCGCAAACTTCTCCAGTGATATGCAAGCTGGCACCAATGTACTAGTAAACACACTCAGTAATATGGGTACAGATTGGCTAGTGGGTAATAAATTAGCCTTTATTAACGTTGCTGAATCGATGTTAGAAAGTAATTTCTTGGAATTACTTCATCCAGAACGTGTGATTTTAGAAGTGGTAGAAACCACCGAAGCTACTCCGCAATTATTGGCGCGCTTGCAAAGTCTAAAAGATCAAGGCTTCTCAATTGCACTAGATGATTTTGTGCTTACCCCACAAACAGCACCATTCTTAGAGTTTGCTGATTATATTAAACTTGATATTCAGCTATTAGGCATGGCACAAGTGCCAGCGCTCTCTAAAGAATTACGCTGCTCTAAAGCCCTACAAGTTGCAGAAAAAGTTGAAACTAAAGATGAATTCAAGCAATGCATGGATTTAGGCTTTGAATGTTTCCAAGGCTATTACTTTGCCCACCCAGAAACACTGGCGGCTAAAGTCATCAACCCATCTTATGCCAACATTCTCAATCTTTTAAATATGCTGCGTAATAATGCAGAATTAAAAGATATTGAAAATGCGCTTAAACGCGACGTTGCTTTATCTTTTAAATTATTACGTTACATTAATTCAGTTGGCTTTGGCTTATCGTGTGAGATTCAATCGTTCCGCCATGCAGTGACTATTTTAGGCTATCAAAAGCTGTATCGCTGGCTCACCCTGCTCTTAGTTACGGCCGGTGCAGATAGTGGCTCACCCCCTGCCCTGCTTAAAACAGCCATTACTCGTGGCCGTTTAGTTGAATTACTCGGCTCGCATTTGCTGGATGGCCAAGATCGAGACAATCTATTTATTGTTGGCGTATTCTCACTACTCGACGTATTACTCGATATGCCAATGGATAAAATCTTAGAAACACTGATTTTGCCAGAGAATGTTACGGATGCCTTGATGACTCGTACGGGTATGTACGGCCCCTTCCTAGCGCTAGCAGAGGCTTGTGAAGACCCAAGCATGTCTGAGGTGCCCTTTTTATGTGAGCAGCTACAACTCACACCTGACATGCTAAACCGCTCACACGTTCAAGCACTAAAATGGGTTGAAGAACTGGGCGTATAAGCCATTTTTTAGCCAAAAAAAAGCCGCTAGATGAACTGCACCCCAAAAGTTGGACACCCGTCCATTTTTGGGGTGTTTTTATGTCCAAGTACACAATGCAATTCAAACTTACTGCCGTTCAGCAATATTTAACGGGCGAAGCAGGTATTAAAACGATCGCCAAGCAACATG
>NZ_JANXSO010000121.1 GCF_025352645.1 Iodobacter sp.
CGTTTTTTCAGCATGACTCGCGGGTTGCACCCGCCCTACGAATGGCATATTGCTTAAGTTGATAGGATTGGGGTGAAACCCGCGTATTTGTTTAGCATTGCTCGTGGCTTGTGCCCCATATGCGCTAAGCAAATTTAAAAAGACCTTTTTAGTGCCTTCGGCACATTGATTTAGGTGCGGGATCCCCGCGAAGCATTTGATTTCTGAGCGGCCAGAAATCCTAGTAAGCAAAACCGCAACTTCAAAAGCACGAAGGCCCCTCACTGCGGCTGCTTGGGAGCAAGCCTCGCTACCCCTTTTCCGAAACCCCGCCCCGCTTGTTCCTCGCTCCGGCGTGCTTCAAGGGGGGAGCCCCCATGCCACGAGTGGAGATAGAAACTCAAGAAGCTGGGTTTGATAATGGCTAAAAACCCAAAAAAATAGCAAAATTTAGCTCGCGTTTTTCTCTGTGAAACTCCGTGTCCTCTGTGTTCTCTGTGGTTCAAGAGTTGGGTTTTGGCTGCGTAACATCAGTTACTTACTCGGCTGATAAATCTGATCGAATGTGCCGCCATCGCTAAAGTGGGTTTTTTGCGCTTTGCTCCAGCCACCAAATACATCGTCAATATCAAACTGCGTGACTTTCGGGAACTGATGGGCATATTTGGCTGCGGTGGCAGGATCGATCGGGCGGTAGTAGTTTTGCGCGATGATTTCTTGGCCTTCTTTGGAATACAGATACTTCAGATATTCCTCGGCCACTTTGCGCGTGCCTTTTTTGTCGATCACTTTATCGACAACGGCGACTGGCGGTTCGGCCTTGATTGAGTAGCTTGGGGCGACGATTTCAAACTTATCTTTGCCGATTTCTTTAACCACTAGCTCGGCTTCGTTTTCCCATGCAATCAACACATCGCCAATGCCGCGCTGGGTAAAGGTGGTGGTGGCACCGCGCGCACCGGTATCCAATACGGGGACGTTTTTGAAGAGTTTTTGTACGTAATCGCGGGCTTTATCGTCTGAGCCGTAGGTTTTCTTGGCCCAGCCCCAAGCGGCTAGGTAGTTCCAACGCGCGCCGCCGCTGGTTTTGGGATTGGGGGTAATGACTTTAACGTCAGGCTTGATCAGATCGGCCCAGTCTTTAATCGCCTTGGGATTGCCTTTTTTAACCAAGAACACAATGGTCGAAGTGTAAGGCGAGGCATTGTCAGGCAGTTTTTTCTGCCAGTTAGTGTCAAGTAATTTGCTCGGTGTGGCCAGCTCGTCAATATCGTAAGCTAGAGCCAGCGTGACCACATCCGCTTGCAAGCCATCCAGCACTGAGCGGGCCTGCTTACCAGAGCCGCCGTGGGATTGGCGGATGGTGACATCATCGCCGGTTTTTTTCTTCCAGTAGCTGCTAAAGGCTTTGTTGTAGTCTTGATAAAGCTCGCGGGTTGGATCGTAAGAAACATTAAGTAGCTCTACAGATGCCGCAAAGAGGCTGGTACTGGCAAGGCTAAGAATTAAGCTGGCGATAAGTTTCATATGTAAGCCCCTGTAATGAATGAGGCTAAGTTTAATCGCCAAGCGTATAGATTTAAAAAGAATTAATAATTGTTTTTATATTCCATATTTACGCATTTGCCAAGACGTGCACAAAGGCCTCACTACTCAGATAGCGTGGCTCACTTAAAAAATAACCCTGCATCATATCTGCGCCGCTGGCTTGGGCGAGGGCGAGTTGCTCGGCGCTATTGATGCCTTCAATCACCACCAAACTGCCGTTTTCATGTAGGCGCTCCACAAATTGGCAGAGCAGCTCTTGGGCCAGTGGTTCCTTGCTGATGGCGTTGATCACGATTCGATCCAGCTTAACAATCTCAGGGCTAAGCGTAAGTAGGCGGCTTAAATTGCTATTTAAAAAACCGTAATCATCGATTGCGATCCGGTAGCCGCGCTCGCGATAGCTTTTAATAGCCTTGGCTAAACTGGCGGTTTGATCTGGGCGTACTGTGGATTCAAATATTTCCAGTACAATATCCGCAGGTTTAAGGCCTTGATCTTGCAAAATTCGCTCGAAGGCATCGGCGTGTTGCTCACCTGTCGACATCAGTAATTCAGGATAAACATTTAAAAATAGCGTGCGTTTTGGGTAAGGGCCGGCAAGGTGGTTCATTAAATGTAGGCTGCGGCATAGACGGTCAAATTCCACCAAGCAATCGCCGCCTTGCGCGCTTTTAAATACTTCTGATGTGGCAAGTGTTTTACGGCGAACACTGGCGCGTAACAGCGCCTCTTCACCGATGATTTGCTGGCTTTGAGCATCAAAAATGGAGAGAAAAGCGCTGGTTAATTCCAGCCCCAATGCTTTTACTACAATTCCCCTGTCCTTTGTATTGGCAAATTGTGCCATTGGCCAATCATTTAAGGTGTCTTGTGGGATATGCAAAATACCGTCACGGTGTTTTACTGAAATCAAAGGAGGCATTGTTTTCTCCATTTACAGTTGGTTGAAATTAGTTAAACCTAATATTGCAGAAATG
Source organism: Iodobacter sp. (assembly GCF_025352645.1). GTDB lineage: Bacteria > Pseudomonadota > Gammaproteobacteria > Burkholderiales > Chitinibacteraceae > Iodobacter. The sequence goes on from NZ_JANXSO010000121.1 coordinate 2,505, forward strand.
GTTAATGGTTGTGTTTTATGGGGCGTTATGTAAGTAAATGAAATTCTATTTAATAAAAATAAATAACAATAATACTGTGTTGGTTCAGAGTAAATGTGGGCTCTTGCACGATTAGTGTGCTTTTAATATTTAAAGTTCAAAAGTAGTTAATGTTTTTTTATGGTGTTGTTATGCTGTTTGATTGTTACCGGTAAAATAACTAGAGTGTTTTTTATTTAAAAATTAGTAATGTAAATTAAATAGTAAGCCGTAACTATTACGCTAAATGAATAGGTAATTATTTAATTGTGCATAAGCAATAATTGCTGGCGTAGTAAAGCAAAGGCATGACAAATAAATGCACGAGAGATGATTTAAAGAAGTGGCAGCGCTGCTCTCAAGCCTGTCAACTTAAGCATTTGTAGCGTGGGTACATTTTTTGCCCACGCCGTGCCATCCGTGTGGGCAAAGTAAACCGCCTTGCCCCCTCTCTGCTATTGATTTCCATCCTTAAATTGCAAGGACTAGCAGGGAGAAGGCGGTATGGCAAATGATGCTAGGAGCTTAGTAAGCGCCCATAAAGTCGCGTTTACCAATTTCTACGCCGTTGTGGCGTAGTAGTGCGTAAGTGGTGGTGACATGGAAGAAAAACTGCGGCAAGCCATAGGAGAGCAGATAGGTTTGGCCGTCGAGTTTTTTTTCTTTTGGCGTGCCAGGGCGCAGCACGATTTCAAGTGCTTCGCTACCGTCGATTTGAGCGGCGGTTAGGCCATCTAAGATCGCCAGTGTTTTGGCAATACGGGCTTGCAGCTCGGCAAAGCTTTGTTCGTTGTCATCATAAGCAGGAACTTCTACCCCTGCTAAGCGGGCAGGCACGCTTTTGGCAAAATCGCAGGCGATTTGTACTTGGCGCACCAGCGGAAACATATCAGGGAATAGGCGGGTCTGTAGCAAAACGGCAGGGTCGATTTTGCGAGCTGTCGCGTGGGCTTCAGCCTTGGCTAAAACATCGGATAGAGCGGTAAGTAATTGTTTAAAAACGGGAATGCTGGCGGTATACATGGAAATAGACATAATGTTCCTTGAGCAGTTTGGGCGGCAGGTCCGCAAGCCATGAGATGGGGGCTAACGGTGAATAGTCAATAGCCGTTTTACTCAGAGCACGCTGCGTTGCTGCCGTGTACTTATTTTTAGCGTTTAAATTTCCTGATTATGTTTCTTGCTCAAGGAGCTCTGTGTAGATGGATTTCTTGAGTGCTTGGTTTTGGAATGTGTAGGGCGGGTGAAGCCCGCGAGTAATGCTGAATAAACACGCGGGTTTTACTCGCCCTACGATATTTATAATGAGATTGAGCAAGCGCTATAGTCAGGTTTGCCTAAGCCGCATGAGGCAAAAAAAGCGGCGTCACTGACGCCGCTGGGCTGGATTTGATAACTTTAAGAGGCTAGCTCAGTTCGGTCTCTAAACTCTTCTAGGGCCTGAGGGTTAGCGAGTGCATCGGTGTTTTTGACTGGTCTGCCGTGCACCACATTTCTGACCGCCAGCTCTACAATCTTGCCGCTGATGGTGCGGGGAATATCGTTTACCTGCACAATTTTAGCGGGCACATGGCGTGGGGTGGTGTTGCTGCGGATGATTTGGCGGATGCTGTTTTGCAGTGCGTCGCTAAGCTCAACACCTTCACGCAGGCGCACAAACAGCACCACCCGCACATCGTTGTCCCAGTCTTGGCCGATGGCGATAGATTCTAGAATCTCTGGCAGTTTTTCTACCTGACGATAAATCTCTGCCGTGCCAATGCGCACGCCGCCGGGGTTAAGCACTGCATCCGAGCGGCCATGAATAATAATCCCGCCGTGGATGGTTTCTTCGGCGTAATCACCCTGCGCCCATACGCCGGGGTATTGGCTAAAGTAAGCGGCTTTTAGCTTTTCACCATCGGGATCATTCCAGAAGCTGACTGGCATGGCAGTAAAGTGGCGGGTGCATACCAGCTCGCCCTTTTCGCCAATCACGGGCTGGCCTGCGTCATTCCATACCTCAACCGCCATGCCTAAGCCTTTGCATTGCAACTCGCCTATCCATACCGGTAGCACTGGGTTGCCAAGGGCAAAGCAAGAGATAATGTCGGTGCCGCCTGAAATTGAAGAGAGGCAGAGGTTTTGTTTTACATCACGGTAAACATATTCAAAGCTTTCGTGCGATAGCGGTGAGCCGGTAGAAAGAAGCGCTTTTAAGTGCTCTAAACGGTGCGTCTGTTTGGGCTTAGAGCCGGCTTTTTCTAGGGCCGCAAGGTATTTGGCGCTGGTGCCAAAGATGCTGATGTTTTCTTGATCGATTAAATCAATCAGCCGGTCGGCATTGGGGTGAAATGGTGAGCCATCAAACAGTACGATGCTTGCGCCAAGGGCTAGACCAGACATCATCCAGTTCCACATCATCCAGCCGCAGGTGGTGTAGTAGCACAGCGTATCTTTGTCGGTTAGATCGGTATGTAGGCCTAGTTCTTTAAGGTGTTGTAGCAGCGTGCCACCCGTGCCGTGAACGATGCATTTGGGTACGCCGGTCGTGCCGCTGGAATACATGATGTAGAGCGGATGGGCAAAGGGCACTGGGGTGAATATTGGCTCGCCACCCGCTTGGTAAAAATCATCCCATAGTGTGATCTTGGCATGGCCTGCTTTAAAGTCTTTGGCCTCTGCATCAGGATTAGCGTAGGGAACGATAATCAACTGCTCGATAGAGGGTAGGCGAGCAATGATTTCTTTGATTTTGTCAGCAAGGCCGATGGTTTTACCCGCATAGCGATAAGCCGCACAGGCAATCAGCACTTTGGGTTCTATCTGACCAAAACGATCGCTTACGCCTTGCGTGCCAAAATCTGGCGAGCAAGAAGACCACGTTGCGCCAAGGCTGGCCGCAGCGAGCGCGCCCACAATCGTTTGCCAAGTATTTGGCATAAAGGCGGCAATACGATCGCCAAAGCCAATACCGGCCTCAGTTAATGATTTTTGTAAGCCAGCCACATGTGCCGCTAGCTGGGCATAGCTTAGCACCTCGCGTGAGCCATCTTCGCCAATGGCAATCAGCGCTGGGTGATCATCTCTGCGGCGCAGCAGATGTTCGGCAAAGTTAAGCTCGGTTTCTTTATACCAACTGGCGCTTGGCATAACAGAGTCTTCGCTTAGGACTTCGCTGGCGGCTTGGCTAAAATGCACTGCAAAGAAATCGACAATCGCCAGCCAAAAAGCCACCCGATGCGCCACGCTCCAGGCGTGTAGCTCTGCATAATCGGCCAAATCCAAGTGATGGGCTTGATTGATATGGCGGCGAAACGCGTCCATCTGCGTGGCAGCAACCTGCTCAGGGGAGGGCGTCCAAAGCGCTTCTTGCATGTCGATTCCTTTAAATAAAACTGCGCCAAAGGCGCTACTGTTCTCCCTCTCCCATTTGGGGAGAGGGTAAGGGGTAAGGGCTTTAACACACCACGCCAAAGGTGCTACTTTTCTAAAGTCTAAAGCTTGCACCACAGAGAACACCGCTTAGGGTGGGCACCTGCTAGAAATATGTACTGCCACACGTGGGTGCAAAATCGTGGCCACCCTAAAGGGTTTTTAATAGGTATTTTGTGCGCTCGTTTTTGCCTTGCTGTTCTCTGCGTTTACAGACTTTAGGATGGAGGTGTTTCTGGGCAATCCACTTGGTTTTTTGGGTGAGCGTCGATAAATGCACCGTGTTGTTCGGCCAGCGCTTCTACCCGTAATATTTTAGGGTAGGCATCCAGCGGCACATTAAAGCGGCGGGCGGCGTAGAGCTGGGGGATAAGATAAGCATCCGCCACGCTGACTTGGCCAAAGCAATAGCCTACATCACCAATGAGCTGTTCCACCGCGGCCAAGCCTTGGCCTATCCATTCGCTAATCCAGGCGTTAATGGCATCGTCGCTGCACTGATAATGCTGGCGCAAATAATTGAGTACGCTGACGTTATGCAAAGGATGAACATCACAAGCAATCAGCGCCGCCACGCTACGAATTTTGGCGCGAGTCAATAAACCATCTGTTTGCAAGGTGCTTGGCAGCAGTGGGGTTTCTGGGTAGCGCTCTTCTAAGTATTCGATAATCGCCGGTGATTGGATAATGGCTTCATTACCTTGATCCAGTAGCGCAGGCACACGGGCCTGTGGATTGATGGCTAGATAGTCGTGTTCTTTATGCGCGGCTTTAAGCAAATTTACCGGAATGGACGTGTAGGCAAGGCCCTTGAGCGCCAGCACAATCCGCACGCGATAGCTAGAGGTGGAGCGGTAATAGCCGTAGAGTTCCATGCTTAAGCCTTAATGTGATTTATTGTGGGCAACGGCGCTTTATCTTGCCCACGCTGCGATGGTGTTGTTGCAGTAAGCCCAAACCTTGAACCACGGAGGAAAAGGAGAGCTTGGAGGATCACGGAGAAACCCTAGGGCTCAACAAAGTGAGTTCTTCTAGAATGGTTTTTCTGCCGTGAAACTCCGTGCTCTCTGCGTCCTCCGTGGTTCAATACGTGGGTTTACTTGGCTTAGCTCTTCGCCGCTAAAATTACCCCACGGCATTCGCCGAAGCCGATGCTTGGGTGGCCGTCTTTTTTGCAGCGGGCAAGCATGATAATTTCGTCGCCATCGGCTAAAAAGCAGCGCTCTTCCCCTGAATCCAATTTGATGGCTTCTTTACCACCTTTGCTCATTTCCAGCAGGCTACCCAAGGCGTCGGAGCTTGGGCCGGAGAGCGTGCCGGTGCCGAGTAAATCACCAGCACGCAAGCTGCAGCCGTTGACAGTGTGATGAGTAATCAATTGCGCCACTGTCCAGTACATATTAAGCGTGTTGGATAGGCCTAGGCGATGCGGTGGTAGGCCTTGGGCTTTTTGCGCGTTAGTATGCAGTAGCACTTCTAGCTCGATATCAAAAGCGCCACTAGCCTGATCGGCAGCAGCATAAAGATAAGGTAGCGGCTGGGGGTCACCCTCTGGGCGGGCGGGCTGCGCTACGCGATAAGGCGCTAGCGCTTCAGTGGTGATGACCCAAGGCGACACGGTAGTGGCAAAGTTTTTAGCTAAGAATGGGCCTAGCGGTTGGTATTCCCAGGCTTGCAAATCGCGTGCTGACCAGTCGTTTAATAGGCAGAAACCGGCAATATGTTCTGGCGCGTTTTCAATGGCAATGGCCTCGCCTTGCGGGTTGCTACCTGCAATCCAAATACCCAACTCTAGCTCGTAATCTAGCCTTGCCGATGGCGTGAGCGCGGGCACGTCCTGCCCAGGTTTTAGCGTTTGCCCAAGTGGGCGGCGCACGGCGTAGCCACTTGGGTAGATGGTGGACGAGCGGCCGTGGTAGCCAATCGGCACATATTTGTAATTAGGCAGCAGGGGATTATCTGGGCGAAACAGTTTGCCCACGTTTACCGCATGGTGAATGCCGGTGTAAAAATCGGTGTAGTCGCCAATTTTGGCGGGCAGGTGCATGGTGCAATCTGCGGCTGGGCGTAGTAATGCTTCGCCTTGGGCTTGCAGGTTTTTGAGCTGTGGATAATCAGCATCCAGCAATTCTAATAAACGCTCACGCAGTGCCAGCCGTGCTGTGCTTGGCAAGGCAAAGAAGGCATTGAGCGATTTACCACTGGCGGCTTGGGCGGCGGTTTGGGCGGCACCAGTAAAGAGGCTGTTTTCTAATGCGGTTTGCAAATCAAAAATAACATCACCGATCGCAACGCCACCGCGTGGCGGCAGGCCTTGTGGACTAAAAATCCCGAACGGTAAGTTTTGTAGCGGAAAATCACGGTGCTCGTTGGCGGAAGTAACCCAGCTGCGGCGATATGTAGTGGATGTCATTGCGGGCTCCGTTGGGTTTAAGTTTTTTGTGAGTTTAATTGACTCAAACCATGAGTCTTGCTAACTACTCAGAGGAGTAAACCCTCCAAATCTTTAACCACAGAGAACACGGAGGACACAGATTTTCACGGAGAAAACCAAGAGTAGTAATTGATTTTTTCCTGTTCCTAGCGTGTTTCTTGTGAATGTCTGGTTTGGTTTTTAGCTCACTTGAGTCGTTGAAATTTTTGAACCACTTCGGTTCCAGTGGAGTTGCATGGAGGGAAAGACCTTGGTTTTCTCCGTGGCCCTCCGTGTTCTCCGAGACGAAGTGGTTCAAGGTTTGGGTTTTACTTAAATCTGGTTTTTATTAAATATTTTCGGCATGTCTGCCCAGCAATCGTCGTAGTTGGCTTGCAATTGGCTGCATTCCATTGCGTATTGGCTAGGGCGGATGACCGCATGGGTTTCAATCATAAATGCCATCGTGCGCTCAATTTTTTGCGGTATCAATGTCGCTGTGCTGGCATTGATAAATGTTTTGGCATCCGGTCCGTGTGCGCTCATCACATTGTGTAAAGAAGCGCCGCCCGGCACAAAGCCACCCGCTTTGGCGTCGTACTCGCCACGGATCAGCCCCATAAATTCATTCATAAGATTACGATGAAACCAAGGTGGACGGAAGGTGTTTTCAGCAACCATCCACCGTGGCGGGAAAATAACGAAATCGGCATTGGCCTGGCCGGTAATGGCAGAGGGTGAGGTGAGCACGGTAAAGATCGATGGATCAGGGTGGTCGTAACTCACGGTGCCTATAGTGTTGAAGCGGCGTAGGTCATATTTATACGGCACGCTATTACCGTGCCAAGCTACTACATTTAGCGGTGAATGGCTGAGCTGGCAGGCCCAGAATTCACCTAAAAATTTTTGTACCAAAGTTGTAGGCTGATCGATATCTTCATAGGCGGCAACTGGCGCAAGAAAATCACGCGGATTGGCTAAGCCATTGCTACCAATCGGGCCAAGATCTGGAATACGCAGCGGCGAGCCGTGGTTTTCGCATAAATAACCGCTGGCGCTGCTGTCTAATAGCTCGACACGAAACTTCATGCCGCGTGGGATTACGGCAATTTCTTCGGGCTCTATTTCTAAGATGCCCAGCTCGGTTACTAATCGAATGCGGCCTTGTTGCGGCAGAAATAAAAATTCGCCATCGGCGCTAAAAAATACCCGCTGCATCGAAATATTGGCTTGATAAAGATGGATGGATACGCCTTCGGGCGAATCACTATTTGCCGCCATCGTGACTAGACCATCAATAAAATCAGTGGGCGCATCTGGCCGTGGCAGCGGATCCCAACGGAGGCGATTGGGGGTAATGGCTGCCAATTTACTATTGGGGCGCTGGCGCTCTAGACGTTCAAATTTGCTATGCGCTGCGGATGGCAGAATGCGATACATCCAAGTGCGGCGCAGCTCTGCTCTTGGCATGGTGAATGCGCTGGTGGAAAACTGCTCTGGATATAAGCCATAAGGGGCTTTTTGCGGCGAGTTTTGGCCACTAGGTAAGGCGCCTGCTAATGCCTCGCTAGCAAATTCATTCCCAAACCCAGAAAGGTAAGACAAAGTACTTGTATCGTTTGGCATGGCGCTTCCTTTTTACGTAATGCGTAATTTATTTACGCAAAACATAATTTGATTTTAAATAGTCGTCAAGTTATAAACGCGTTTTATGACGTTTTTAAGTGACAAACAGCATGGCAATGGCAGATCGTAGGCAGAGCGTGGGTTCCGCCGAAGTGGCGGCACAGGTTTTAAAAGCGCTGGCTGATTTGGCCCCCAGCACCTCGCTCTCTCGCTTGGCTGAATATTTGGCTATGCCGGCCAGCAAAGTGCATCGCTACTTACAGGCTTTGATCGCCACTGGCTTTGCCGAACAGGATGCGGCCAGCAATCATTACGCGCTGGGGCATGAGGCGCTGCGGGTGGGTTTGATTGCGCTGGGTAAAATGGACGTGCTTAAAGTTGCCACGCCTTATCTGCTGCAGCTGCGTGATCAGCTGAATGAAACGGTGTTTTTTGCGGTATGGGGGAATAAAGGCGCGACGGTGGTGCAGGTAGAGCAGGCGCTTAGATCCATCAGCCTGATTACCCAAGTAGGATCGGTATTGCCGCCGTTTAAATCAGCCACGGGGCTAGTGTTTAGTAGCCATCTGCCAGAGCAAGAGGTGCAGCTATTGCAGCAGGAGGCGGGCTTGGAGAAAGCTGCGCTGCAGACGCTTAATTTGCAATTAGCAGAGATCCGCGCGCAGGGCTGGCATAGTATTCAAGGCTTGTTGATTACGGGTGTAGACGCCATCTCTGCCCCAGTATTTGATGCCCGTCAGCAGATTATTGCGGTAGTGACCGTGGTGGGCTCTGCATCGTCCGCCCTGCAGCCCGCAGCAGATAGCGATTTGGTACAAAGGCTGCTGCAAGCCACCCAAGCCATTAGCCGCAGAATGGGGGCTGTTTAAAAGTTAAACCTTAAACCTAGATCTTGAACCACGGAGAACACAGAGGACACGGAGTTTCACGGAGAAAAACATAGCTAAGTAAATACATAGATTAGTTTTTATCTGAATTTAAGGTTTCCTCCGTGGTTCAAGATCTGGGTTTTAAAGATTTTTTTTAATAAATTTCAAACATAAATCGTTAAATCGTTTTTTATCTGGATATGGCAGGCTAGGCGGATGAGGGCAGGGGTGTCGGGGATAGTGAGTGGCGAGTCTGCTGCGAGCCCTGCGTGGCGGGCCATGACATTTCTTTCTTTGGCTCCTAGCGTCACCATCCCACCACTGCCTGCATGTTCTAAGCGTACCTTGCATGCCCCGCAAGTGCCTTGGCCGCAGCGCCAAGCCAACTGTAATTTTCCATCGCTTACTAATTCTCTGACAGAAGTTATCAGCATGCTATCAGGCTCGGCAGTCATTTCCAGACGGGTGGAATCCTGCGAATTGATAAAAGTTAGTTTGTACATGAGCGAGGAGCGAGCCTTAGTCCTAAGATGAAGTAATAACCTTCATTGTATCTGCAAGCCGCCATGATTAAAAAAATCCCTGTATCGGTATTAAAAATTGGCATGTATATCCATGACTTGAATGTGGACTGGATGGATCATCCTTTTTTGCGTAAGCAATTTGTAGTAAAAACAGATGAAGACTTACAAAAAATCATCGTATCGGGGGCACATGAAGTTTATATCGATACTGATCGTGGCCTAGATTACGCCCATGCGCCAACGGTGGATGAAGTGAATGCCAGCATTGAGGCGGAAATGGTTTTGGTGGCTACGGCACCCGCACCGGTGATTCAAGTTTCTAGTGCAGAAGAAATGTCCCGCGCTAAAAAAATCCATAAGCAGGCGCATTTATTGGTGCGCTCGGTTATGCAAGACGCAAGAATGGGTAAAGCCATTCAAATGGATGATGTAGAAGAAGTGGTTGAGGGGATTACTGATTCTATTTTAAGAAATAGCAGTGCTTTATTAGGTTTGTCGGGAATTAAAGATAAAGACGAATATACTTTTCTACACTCGGTCAGCGTATGTACGCTCATGGTGACGTTTACAAAAAGTATGAATTTTCCAGCTGAATTAATTCGGCAGGCGGGGATTGGCGGCTTATTGCACGATACAGGCAAAACCATGGTGCCCAATGAAATTTTAAATAAACCGGGGCGTTTAACAGAAGAAGAGTTTGAGGTGATGCGCTCGCACCCAATGGAAGGTTTTAAGATTTTGTCGCTGGTGGATTCAATTGGGGATATTCCATTAGAAATTACCTTGCATCACCATGAGCGTATGGATGGCAGTGGTTATCCGCATAAATTGCCAGGGGAAAACATTACGCAATTAACGCAAATGGCATCGGTAGTGGATGTATATGATGCAATTACTTCAGATCGTTGTTATCACAAAGGCATGCCCGCCTCGGAAGGATTAAAAAAACTGTGGGAATGGAGTAAATTTCATTTCAACCCAACCCTAGTACAAGCCTTTATGCGTACGGTGGGGATTTATCCAGTTGGGTCTTTAGTTAAATTAGAATCAGGCCGCTTGGCCGTGGTGCTGGAGCAAAACGAAGGCAATTTGCTCATGCCAAGGGTAAAGGCCATCTTTAGTACTAAGGCGAACGCCTATATCACACCCGTAGAAATTAATTTGGCTAAACCCATGGGATTAGGTGGGGCCGATAAAATTACTGGGCATGAATCGGCAGAAAAATGGAATATCGATGTGGCGAGATTTTTAATTCCACCAAGCTGATATTTATCATCCGTTGTTCTACAGGTTTTTTTGCAGCTTAGCCTTATCAAAGCGCCTTGCAAATGGCGTGCGCATTAAAAATAAAATCGCCAATATCCCTGCATAAATCAATGGCGTTGTTAAATCTTTTTTTACCAACCATAAGTAATGTAATACGCCTAAGCTGGCAATTAAATAAACCAGCTTATGTAGCTTTTGCCATTGCCGTTTTAATTTTTTAATTGCCGCTTGGTTTGAGGTTGCCGTTAACGGAATCAATAATAAAAAAGCCAAAAATCCAACCGTGACAAATGGACGTTTTATGACATCGTGCCAAATGGCGGCAGGGTCTAAGCCATGGTCAAACACAAAGAAAGTGAATGCGTGGATAAAGGCATAAAAAAATACATAGAGGCCTAGCATGCGGCGGTAGAGCAGTAGCTTGCCATAGCCAGTTAGGCGGCGTAGTGGCGTGATGCTTAGGGTGATCATGAGGAAATTTAACGCCCAAGTACCGGTTTGGCGAGTTAAAAATTCAATCGGATTAACCGCTTGCCCAGTAGCGATGGCTATCCAAAGCAGGGGCAGCAGACAGGCAATAAAGAGAATGGGTTTGCTAAAGCGCATTGCGGCAAGCTCGATTTAAAAGGGGAATTAACAATTTAGTCGGGTGATTGTGCTTGATCTGACAAGAGTAGAGGGGATTAGTGCCTTTTTATTCTATTTGAAGGTGATTTTTTGTATCAAAACAAAGCAGTTTGTGATCGTTTCTAGGATAATGCGAGGCCTTGCTCAAGGAAATGGCTATGTCGCAAAGCATTATTCACGCCGCGCACCGCATTGTGGTGAAAGTGGGCTCTAGCTTAGTTACCAATGAAGGCCGTGGTTTAGATCACGCAGCCCTTTTGCGCTGGGCGCAGGAAATTGCCGAAGTCTCAAAAATGGGCAAGCAAGTGGTACTGGTCTCCTCTGGTGCAATTGCCGAAGGCGTGGCGCGTTTGGGCTGGACACAAAAGCCGACCTCGGTACACGAAAAGCAAGCCGCTGCGGCGGTTGGGCAGATGGGATTGTGCCAAGCGTATGAAAGCGCTTTTCGCCAGCATGGTTTAAAAACCGCACAAATTTTACTCACGCATGAAGATTTAGCCGATCGCACCCGCTATTTAAATGCCCGCTCTACGCTGATGACGTTGCTGAATTTAGGCGTGATTCCCATCATTAATGAAAACGATAGCGTGGTTACCGCTGAAATTAAATTTGGTGATAACGATAGTTTGGGCGCTTTGGTCACCAATCTGATTGAAGGCGATGCGCTGATTATTCTGACTGATCAAAGTGGACTATTTACAGCCGATCCACGTAAAGACCCAGATGCCCGCTTGGTGGAAGAAGCTGAGGCGGGCGATGTGAGCTTAGAAGAAATGGCGGGTGGTGCGGGCTCTAGCGTGGGTACAGGTGGGATGTATACCAAGATTATTGCCGCTAAACGCGCTGCGCGTAGTGGGGCTTCAACGGTGATTGCTTACGGGCGCGAGCCTAGCGTCTTAACCCGTTTGGCTTTGGGTGAGCGCATTGGTACTCAGCTAACGGCTCAATCCACGCCACTGGCCGCCAAAAAACAATGGATTGCCGATCACTTGCAGCTTAAAGGCAGTGTGGTGCTGGATACTGGCGCGGTACGTGCCCTGCGTTTGCATGGCTCTAGCCTACTGCCGATAGGTGTCAAAGAAGCGCTGGGGGATTTCGTGCGTGGAGATGTGGTGAGCTGTGTGGATGTCTCAGGGCTAGAAATTGCGCGGGGCATGGCAAACTACAGCGCTGCCGAAACCCGCCGCATTATGCGTTTGCCAACTGGGCAGATCGAAGCCACGCTTGGCTATATCGATGAAGCGGAGCTGATCCATCGCGATAATATGGTTTTAATGGGCTAAATGGGTAAGGTGGGCGGGCTTTGCCCTTGCCCCCTCTGTGATTTATCGCTTGTTCTGGCATGTTGTGGCTACGGCGCATATTGCATCCATAACCGCCCTGATTCTGGCCGTTTTGTACAGATCTGGATGGGCAACTAGCCACACTGGGTAGTGGCGGCGGTGTTCTGTCCAGATTGCTTGTAATTCGGGATATTCATGGGCAACGAAGTCGGGTAATTCGGTGATGCCCAGTCCCGCGCGGGTAGCCGCACATAAGCTCCATAGCGTATTACAGCGCATTCTGATTTTCCCCTCATCGATCGCTTCCCCAGCAAGCTGCTCCGGCTCTGACCAGCCTGTGGCTTGTAAGGGCAGCAGCAGGGAATGCCCCGCAAAGTGCTCTCCACGAACGGGCATAGCATGGGTACGCCAGTAGTGGGCTGAGCCGTAGAGCGAGACGGTGAGCTCCATCAGTTTTCGGGCAATTAATAAGGGAGATTCGGGACGAATAGTGCGCAGGGCGATATCCGCTTCCCGACGGCTTAAATTTAGTAATTCTGCCCCTGTCAGTAATACCAGCTCAATATCGGGGTGTTGTTCTTGTAAGGACTGTATCGCAGGAATAACAAAGCTCTGTGCCAAGGTATCGGTGGTGGCAATGCGCACCAGCCCAGCTAATCCCATATCAGAATCTTGAACGGTCTTTTGCATGGCCAGTGCGGCGTCTTCTAGCTGTAGCGCATGGGGTAGCAACTGATCTGCAAAGGGGGTGGGAAGCATGCCAATGGTGGTGCGTAAAAATAGCCGAGTATTTAATTGCCGCTCCAGTGCACTGAGACGTCTGCCTACGGTTGCCTGATCTACGCTCAGTAGTTGTGCCGCTGCAGCCAGTGTTCTTGTCTTGTAAATCGCTAAGAAGTAGCGAACATTATTCCAGTCCATTTGCCGCCATATTAAGGATCACGCCTTTTGTTTACTTGTAAGTGACTGGTATGGGGTGTTTGATGTAAGGGGTAATTATGCCATTGTATTCGATGAAAATTTAATAAAATTCTTATTTTGCTATTTTATTGATATAAAAATGCAATATGGCCATGCATATTTGTCTATTCCAAGCGCTTTTTCCTTCGTCCTATAATTCTCAGCGCATCGCATACCGTGATGTAAATGGCATGCTAAAGAGCAAATTATTATTATTGGGGAAAGATTTAAGTGATTGATTTTAAAAAAATACTGGCAGGTGCGTGGGTGCTTGAGTCCTATTTTAAGCGCGCAGATGACGGCAGCGTGGCATTTCCAATGGGGGAGCAGCCAAAGGGAATGATTATGTACACCCATGAGGGATATATGTCAGTACAAATCATGGCAAGTGAACGTGCATTCTTTGCTTCAGATAATTTGCATGAAAAGACCGCCGATGAGTTAAGCCAAGCGGCGGCAAGTTACTTTGCATATTCTGGCTTGTACGAAGTGGAAGCAGAGCCCTCAGACGATGGGCTGGAGGGGGAGTTCTTTAGTGGTTTAATGACTCATCATATGCAGAGCAGTCTTTTCCCTAATTGGGTGGGGTGCTCCCTTGTTCGGCGTCTTAAATTGCAAGGGGATAGGCTTGAATTAAGCACTTGCCAGTCTTCACCTTATCAAGGTAAATCGATGAGCACACACTTAGTTTGGCGTAAGCGCACTGCGATTAAGCAATCTGCTGAAGCGGTAAATAAACATTTTCGCTTGATTGCTGCATAAGGAGCACCCATGCAAAAGTACGCTCCAAATAATCCAAACCTTGTTATGTGGCTCATTATTTTGTTAGCGCCAATTGGGCAAATGGCGATTGATATTTATGTGACGGCCTTACCCACCATGCGGCATGATTTTGGGGTAAGCCAGCAGCAAATTCAATTTAGCGTCACCGCTTACTTGCTTAGCTTTGCTATTGGGCAGCTATTCTATGGCCCATTGGCGGATGCATGGGGAAGGCGGGCCTCATTATTATTAGGGCTGGGCATCTATTTATTGGGGAGCGTATTACTCCTTTTAACGCATAGCTTTCCCTTGTTTATTGCCGCAAGAATTGTGCAGGGATTAGGTATTGCTTGTGGCTCAGTGGTAATGAAAGCACTTGCACCAGATCATTTTGCAGGTAAGCAACTGGCCCATGTAATGACCTATATGGTGATTGGCTGGGGAATGGGGCCAATTGTTGCGCCAGTGATTGGTGCGCAGCTGCAAAGCTATTGGGGTTGGCAATCTTGTCTGTATTTCTTACTTGGCTATGGGGTGCTTTTAACTTTTATTGTTTTGTTTGGATTACGTGAGTCTTTGCAAAAACCAGTGCCCATGAAATTGAAATTGATTTATGCAAATTCACGCATGATTTACGCTAATCGTGAATTTCAGCTGTGTTTTCTGACGATGGGGCTTTGCTACGGTATTTTGCTGAGCTTTAATTTATGCGCTCCATTTATGGTTCAAGATGTTTTACATCGCTCGCCAGTGTTCTTTGGGAATATCGCCTTACTGATGGGGGCCGCATATTTTTCTGGGGTCTTTAGTAACCGGCTGATTGCGGGTCGTATTGCTGCGGCACGTTTATGCCGTACTGCGGTGGCGATTAATATTTGCACGGCCATTGTTATGACGCTGCTTGCATTTCAATTGGGCTTAAGTCTGCAACTACTGATTATTCCTACTTTGATTATTACTTTTTTTGCGGGGGTTATTTTTCCCAATATGATGGCACGCAGTGTGTCGATGTACCCCACACTTGCCGGTTTAGCCAGCTCTTTGCTTGGCTTTGCGCTGACGCTGTGTGCAGGAGCTGTGATGTATGTTTCCAGCTTATTGCCCGTTGATCGTTTATTACCGCTCTCCTTTTTGTATCTGCTGATTGCTATTTTTTCTGGGGTAATGGTGTATCGCATTTATCCGGCAGAAACTAGGTTGATTGCAGATTTATGTTGATGAAGGGGGGTGAAAAAGCCGCAGCGATTAACGCGCTTGCGGCTTTTTAGTGAATGGCATCAGCATAGCGTGTTGAGTTTTTTACCTGACGATTTTCAATGGTGCGTCGCTCGTCATTCCATCGACTATTTTTTCTACCGATGCAGGTGCGCCGCCCCAGCAAAACTCTTTGGCCAGCTTGGCTTGGTAGCCATTACGTTTATCTTTAACGATTAGCTCCCACGGGCGGTTTAGATTCTGCCATTGATCACCGCTTAAATATGCGTAGCTGCGATATTGATTGGTTTTGCAATCAATCCCTTCAAAGCTGACATTTCTTACCTTGCTGCCCTTGCTGGTCACGGCCGCTGCATAGCGAATGATGTCATCTGCACCAATCACAATCCCATCCAGTGCTACTTCAAATTTATTCATTCTGGAATCGTAATTGGCGATAAATTCGTGCCATTTCTCGAGCTTTTTTGGGTCTGGCTTGGTGAATTCTTTTTCGTCAGGCGCAGGTAGTGGTGTGTCTTTCAGTAGGCGAGAAAAAGTAGTTCCACCGGTATGTTCTATCCCTGGTGGGGTGCTATTGCTATATTCGGAGGCGTTGGCAAGGCAAGGCAAGGCAAGCAGGGCGGCAAAAAGAAAACGTTGCATATTAATCCTTAAACAAAGATGTACAGCAGGCCTGTCAGTGTGGAATGCGGCGGATAGGAATACTACGCGCGGGGCGAATACTAAACCATGTGGCTTGCAAGGTAATATGTTGGATGCCGTAGCGCTCGCCTAGCATATGGTTGATATGTTTAAGCTGCAAGGGCCACGTTTCTGGCTTCTCGATCACAATATGCGCGGAGAGCGCCACTTTGTCGCCAGATATATTCCAAACATGTAGGTCATTGACCTGCACCACGCCTTTTTCTGTGGCGAGGGCGTTGCCGATTTCTGCTAGATTTAACTGCTGTGGCACGCCTTCCATTAAAACATGGGTGGTCTGGCGAAGTAGATTCCACGTTGAGCGCAAAATCAGCATCGACACAAAAACCGATAAAATTGGATCAATGGCTTTCCAGCCGGTAAAGTAAATCACCGCACCAGCGCTAATGGCCGCAACAGATCCTAGTAAATCTCCCAACACATGAATCATCGCCGCACGGCTGTTTAGATTGTCGTGATCGTGCGATAGCTGCCAAGCAGACACAATATTCACTAGCAGGCCAATCACCGCAATAATCATCACCCCCATGCCGTTCACGGCTTGAGGATGGATTAAGCGGCTGACGGCTTCCACCATAATCCATACCACCAGTGCAATCATCACCAAGCTATTGATCAGCGCGCCGATGACTTCGGCCCGCGCATAGCCATAGGAATTTTCTGCATTGGCGGGGCGCTGGCCAATCAGATTGGCAATCAGCGCTAAAAGTAGCGCGGCGCTATCGGTAAACATATGACCGGCATCTGAAATCAGCGCCAGCGAGCCTGTCATCACCCCACCTACCAGTTCAACAACGCCAAAACTACCGGTAATAATCAACGCCAGCAACAGCCTTTTTTGCGAGCTAGGCTTGCCATGATTATGGTGATGATGGGCATGATCAAAGGCGTGATCGTGGTGCTCGTTATGCCCACCTGGCTGATCGTGCGGGTGCGGGTGCGGGTGTTGATGCGGCATCTTACTTTTCCTGACTTATAGTGATTTGAAAGCCATTTTCGCTACTCATGATGACGCTAGCTTGATGTAGCTCGGCAATTCTATGCACAATCGATAAACCCAGCCCGGCCCCCGTTTGGCTTTGGCCTACGGGTCTGAAAAAACGCTCGCCAAGCCGGGCGATGACATCGGGGGACACGCCAGGGCCATTGTCGCTAATGCAGATGGCGTTTTGCTTGATGCTGATCGTTATTTCAGCGTTTTCTCCCGCATAACGCTTTGCGTTGTCGAGTACATTGCGCAGCAAGAGGGCTAGTAGCCCTGCGTGCCCATGCCAAGTTGAAGCGTTTTCTGCTTGCAGGCAGGTTGGTGCCAATCCTGTGTCTAGCAGTGCTTGTTTGGCTAGCTGCACCATATCAATGCTTAGCTCGGTTTTAATGCTGGCATAGTCTAGGCGGGCCAGCTCCAATAGTTGCGCCACCAAATGGGTGCCACGGTCTACACCAAGCAGGGCTTGTTTGAGTGCTTTTTCGCGGGTTTCTGGCCTTGGGCTGCCTTGGGCCAGCTCGATTTGCACGCGTAAACCAGCCAGTGGCGTGCGCAGCTCGTGCGCGGCATCGGCAGTAAACCGCCGCTCTTTGTCTAGGGTGCTGCTCACTTGGGCAAACAGCGTGTTGAGCCGATCGCGCAGCGGGGCGATTTCTGCAGGAACGGGTAAATCGAGCGGCTGCAGATTATCTGGTGCACGGCGGGCTAGCTCAGCGTCCACCACCTTGAGTGGCATTAAGCCATGGCGAATAGCAAAAAATAGCAGAGGTAATAGCACCGCCAACGCAAATAGGGCCGTCATACCGGTATAGCTGACGATTTCATCGATTAATTTATCGCGTTTTTCATGTGGCTCACCCACGACCAACTGCCGGTCTTTGCTCTGGCGTATCGCAATTTCCCAGTGCTTATCATCCAGTATAATGGTGCGAGTTTTGTGTTTGGGCGTGTTCTGGAAAGGCAGCACATATTCGCTACTGGAAACCAGCAGCTTGCCCTGACGGTTATAAAGACTGAAGGCAACGCGTGGCAGGTGGTCGGGTTTGTCGTGGCTGACAAAGTGGATATCGTCGTCATCCCCCAAGCTTTGCCAGAGTAGATCGGTATAAACGTAGAGCTGTTTATCGAGTAGCTCGCTGACTTCATCATGGGTTTCATAGAGCAAAACGGCGCTAAATACGGCCCAAGTTAGCGAAGTAAGTAGTAGCACCAGCAGAGTAAGCCTTGTGGCGAGCGAGGCGCTTTGCAGCCAGCTCTTCATGCTTCCAGCCGCCAGCCAAGATTACGCGCATTGCGTATCACCACATTGAGTAGTTTTTTGCGTAAGTGCGAAAGATGAACATCCAGCGTATTGCTTTCAATATCCTGCTGCCAGCCATAGAGTTTTTCTTCAAGTTGAGGGCGGGATAAATAATGCGGATGGTTAGCCATCAGTAAATGCAGCAGGCGGTATTCCATAGCGGTGAGATTCAGTGTTTGCCCCGCTTGCTGCACCGATTGGTGCACGGGGTCGAGGATTAAATCTTGCCAACATAGCTCTCCATCGTGCCTACCCTTGCCTCGGCGCACTAAGGCGCGCACTCGTGCGCATAGCTCGCCCAGCGCAAACGGCTTGATGAGATAATCATCGGCCCCAGCATCCAGCCCTTTGATTCGGTCTTCAATGCTGTCTCTGGCGGTGAGTAGCAGCACGGGCAAATGGCCGCGCTCACGGCGTATCCAAGCTAATAGCTGTAAGCCATCTAGGCGGGGCAGGCCAATATCGAGCACTACGCCATCAAAGCTGGTTTCTGTCATCAGCGCCAGCCTTGCCGATTCGCCATCTTGTAGCCAGTCGGTAACAAAGCCCGCGTCAGTGAGGCCTTCCTGAATCCCATCCCCTAGCAGAGCATCGTCTTCAACCAGTAGTAAGCGCATATTTATCCTTGATGGCCTTCTACTGGCTTTAGCAGATGAGGGCGATTAATTGTCTAATTTGGATTTAACTAAGTCTAAGGTTTTGGGATCGAAATAAACGTCTACTTTTTGGCCTTCCTTATTCCAACCTTCAATTTTGTAACAATTGCCTGACTCTTTAAATTCTTTCACCTTGTAACCCATCTCTACAATTTTGGTATGGGCTACGCTGCCAGCCAGCCATTCGGCTTTGGGGTGGGTAGTGCAGTAGTAGTTGTCGGCCATACTAAAAGAAGAGGCAGCAAGTGTAACGATGGCAAGTAGCATGGTGATTTTCATGGTGTTTCCCTTGTGAAAGATGAATGAGTGATGTCATTTCACCATGCCATCATTAAGCGAAACTTAAGCTTGCATAAATTTGTGCATCTTTTTACTTTTATCTATCGCGTTAGATTTTATGGGGCCTTAAGCACCGGCTGATGATCAAGATCGGGCCGTTTAGATGGATCAATATGCGTCATTAGGTTTAATACCCTGTGCCGCTGTAACACGCGTTTTCTGGCCTCTACGGCGATATCATGCCCCGCCTCGACGGTGATTTGCGCGGCAACTTCGATATGCGCATCCACCATAATCATGTCGCCCATTTTGCGTGTGCGTAAATCATGCACCCCCAGCACGCCTGGCGTTTCTATCAGTGTTTGGGTGATGGCGGCCACTTCGTCATTGTCGGCGGCCCTATCCATTAAATCGTGCAGGGCATCCCAGCTAAAGCTCCAGCCCATTTTGCTAATCATAAAGCCCACAATTAAGGCCGCAATCGGGTCCAGAATTGGGTAGCCCATGAGATTACCAATAATGCCCAAACCGACTACCAAAGACGATGCAGCATCCGAGCGGGCATGCCAGGCATTGGCCACCAACATGCTGGACTTCACTCGCTTGGCGACGCTTAACATGTATCTAAATAGTAACTCTTTAGTAATCAAGGCCGTGCCCGCTACCCACAGGGCAATGGCGTGGACTTGTGGGATGGTTTCAGGGGCTTCCAGTTTGCGAAACGCCGCCCACAGCATACCAATGCCAACGGCCAGTAAAATCACGCCGATAATGAAAGAGGCGGCGGTTTCAAAGCGCTGATGCCCGTAGGGGTGGTCTTCATCGGCGTCTTTTTGGCTGTGATGGCTGGCAAAAAGCACCACAGCATCGGCCACTAGATCAGATAGCGAGTGAATCCCATCGGCAATTAGGGCTTGCGAGCGGGCAAACAGGCCTATCGTAATTTGCGCACTGGCCAGAATGATATTTACCACCACACTCACCCAAGTGCTGCGGGAGGCGGCAGCACTGGCGCTTTGGGGGTTTTCATTCAGCTCGCTAATACTCATTTTTGTGTCCTTTGATAAAGCGGCAGTAAAACGGTGCCTAAATGTGGCGCGCGTATTGCAGCATATAATCATTAAGCAAAACTTAAGCTATCTTTAAATTTGCAAAAGTATTTGTCAGCTCTGCCTGAGTATAATTAGATGGTGCTTGTCAGGCTTTGTGCTTACTCACAAGAGTACGGTGGGGCTTGACAGGCTTGTTACAATGAATCTTTTTGCTCGGGAATCGCCATGAACAGCCGCCCAGAACATCAGCAAGCTGCCGATTTAAGTGGACTAAATTGCCCGCTACCTATTTTGCGGACTAAAAAAGCCCTTGCCTCGATGCAAAGTGGTGAAGTGCTGCATGTGATTTGCACCGATCCGGCCACGCCGACTGATTTCACTGCCTTTTGCCGCCAAACGGGTCATGAGTTGATCGAAACTTGGCCGCAAGACGATAAATTTCTTTTTCTGATTCGCAAACGCTGAGACGCCCATAATGAGCAAAACGATTACGATTATTAGACCAGATGACTGGCATCTTCATTTACGCGACGGCGATTTAATGGCCGCGGTATTGCCACACACGGCAACAGAATTTGCCCGTGCGATTGTGATGCCTAATCTGAAACCACCAGTTGCAACAGTAGACGCGGCATTTGCATATCGTCAGCGGATTCTGGAAGCCCTGCCTGCCGGTGTGCAGTTTGATCCAATGATGGTGCTGTATTTAACCGATCGTTTAACCCCCGAAGAAGTCATCAAAGCCAAGCAAAGCGGCTTTGTTAAAGCCGTGAAGCTTTATCCGGCAGGAGCCACCACGAATTCAGATTCTGGAGTCACTAGCTTTGATAAGGTGATGCCAGCCTTAGAGAAAATGTCTGAGCTAGGTTTACCTTTTTTACTGCACGGCGAAGTGACCGATCCGCAGGTGGATGTGTTTGATCGCGAAGCAGCATTTATTGATAGCGTACTGATGGTGCTGCAGCAGCGTCTGCCTAAATTAAAAATTGTGTTCGAACATATCACCACCAAGCAGGCGGCTGAATATGTCTTAAAGGCTGGGCCAAATATCGCAGCTACGGTAACACCACAGCATTTATTGATGAATCGTAATGCTTTATTTACTGGCGGAATTCGTCCGCATCATTACTGCCTGCCGGTACTGAAGCGTGAAGAACATCGCCGTGCGCTGCTGGCTGCGGTGACGTCTGGTAGCAAAAAATTCTTCCTTGGTACCGATAGCGCACCGCACGCTAAGCACACCAAGGAAGCTGCCTGCGGCTGTGCGGGGATTTACTCTGCCCATGCTGCGCTGGCTTTATACGCCGAGGCCTTTGAATCGGTAGGGGCGTTAGATTTGCTAGAAGGTTTTGCCTCTAAAAATGGCCCTGCTTTTTATGGTTTGCCAGAAAACACTGATACGGTGACGCTGGTTAAAGAAAGCTGGACTGTGCCTGCCAGCTATCCATTTGGCGAGCACAATGTGGTGCCTTTACGTGCTGGGGAAGAAATCCATTGGAAGCTAGTTTGAATCAGCCATTGAAAACAAGCCTAACTCATCGTGGCATCAGTAAATTAAGCTGGTGGTTGTTTGGTGCGGCGATGATTGCAGCCGCGTGGTGGGGGCAGCCGCTGGTCGATTCAGTGCATTTTGAAAATCATTTTTTTGGCGTGTTTTGGTATTCCATGATCGCGCTAGGGCTGATTTTCTGGAGCCTGCCTAGCGAGCAATTTACCGATGGCAAGCTGCTGGAGCGTCGCACCATGTTGCTAGGTATGCTGCCGCTTTGGCGCAAGAGTGAGCCAGTCAGTAGCTTTGAGCGGGTAGAGCTAACACAGGAACCCAATATTTTTGGTAAGGATAGTGTTTGGTTAAGCTTGATTACGATGGAGGATGGGGAGACGAAGCGTCGCTTTGTCTTCGCTTATTTCCCAGCCAGCCAGCGTGGGATCGCCAAAGCACAGCAAATGGCGGGTGATTTATCACAAATAAGCGGATTGCCATTTGCACAAGCGGCCTTAGAGGTGTGATAATCCGCCGCTGCGGAGCAGGCTAGACAGTCGCTGCCATACTTTTAGGGTATGGGGGAGGAAAGTCCGGGCTCCATAGGGCAGGATGCCGGTTAACGACCGGGCGTTGCAAGGCGACGGAAAGTGCAACA
>NZ_JANXSO010000144.1 GCF_025352645.1 Iodobacter sp.
ACATCATCGACACATAGTCGAGACGGTCCATATAAGGCAGCGATTGAATATAGGTTTTTGATTCAGCTAATTTTTCAGTACCACGGTGCAAAAGCCCGATATGCGGGTCTGCCCGTTCAACCACTTCACCATCAAGCTCTAACACAAGGCGAAGCACGCCGTGCGCGGCAGGGTGTTGTGGCCCGAAGTTAAGCGTGTAGTTGCGGATTTCAGCAGCCACCGTAGTTCTCCTCGCGGATGATACGCGGAGTTGTTTCACGCGGATCGATAGTGACAGGCTGGTAGATAACGCGGCCTTGTTCTGGGTCGTAACGCATTTCTACGTAACCTGAAAGCGGGAAATCCTTACGGAAAGGATGACCAACAAAACCATAATCAGTCAGAATACGGCGTAAATCTGGATGGCCTTGAAACATAATCCCGAACAAATCAAACGCTTCGCGCTCAAACCAATTCAGGCCAGGCCACACAGTCACTACCGATGGCACAACCGGGAAGTCATCATCAGTACAGAACACGCGTACACGTAAGCGTACATTGTGTTTATACGACAAGAAGTGGTAAACCGCAGCAAAGCGATGGCCTTCCCATACGGCGTCTTTGTAAGCGCTGTAATCAACACCACAAACATCCAGACAGGATTCAAAGTGCAAAGCTGCATCATCACGCAGCATTAACGCTACAGCGGGCCACGCAGCAACCGGCACTTCAATGGTAACTTCGTCTAAAGCACAGACCATTTTGGAGAGATTAGCCCCCCCCACCTCACCTAGAACAGACTTCAGGCTGTCCATTAGGATAGAAAGTTTACGATCCACTGATTACCCTCGCTCACTTGCTACAACACCTGATCGTGCAATAGTGTTTGTACGCTTAATCTTATTCTGTAGCTGAATAATGCCGTAAAGCAAAGCTTCAGCTGTCGGAGGACAGCCCGGCACATAGATATCAACCGGCACAATCCGATCACAACCACGAACCACAGAATAGGAATAATGGTAGTAACCACCACCGTTGGCACAGGATCCCATCGAGATCACCCAGCGTGGCTCAGGCATCTGATCGTAAACTTTACGCAAGGCTGGTGCCATTTTATTGCACAGAGTACCTGCAACAATCATCAGATCAGACTGACGCGGACTTGGACGAAAAACAATACCAAAACGATCCAAGTCATAGCGGGCAGCGCCTGCATGCATCATTTCTACCGCACAACAGGCCAAACCAAAGGTCATAGGCCATAGGGATCCGGTACGGGTCCAGTTGATGACGGTATCTAGTGATGTGGTTACAAAGCCCTTGTCTGCTGACGGCAAACTTGTTTGAGCATTCATTTTATTACTCCCATTCCAGTGCGCCTTTCTTCCACTCAAAGACAAAGCCCACAACCAATACGGTCAGGAAGATCATCATTGTAAGGAAGCCGAACATGCCGAGCTCTTTGAGCACAACAGCCCATGGCACAAGGAAGGCCACTTCGAGATCGAACAAAATAAACAGGATTGCAACGAGGTAGTAGCGCACATCAAATTGCATGCGCGCGTCTTCGAAAGCTTCGAAGCCACACTCGTAAGGCGAGCGTTTTTCAGGATCAGGCCGATTGGTCCCGAGAATCTTGCCCACCCCCCAGCCAAGAACCAGAGGGGCGACGCCCACCAAGAGTCCTACAGCCAGAAACATCAGGATGGGGAAATAGTTAGCGAGCATGGCACTCCCCAGATTTGCGGTTAAGGATATTTTTATATGTTGTATTCGCCCACATTGCGCGGACGTTTTGAATCTGGTGCCGACAGAGAGACTCGAACTCTCACAACCGAAGTCACTACCCCCTCAAGATAGCGTGTCTACCAATTTCACCATGTCGGCATTAAAAACAGATTAATCTTCCTAAATTAACGGCTTACTCAGGAATTTTACTTGGCTGTGCAGGCTGCTGTACCGCAGGCTTTTGCGTACCCATCACACCCAGATCAGACTTCTTAGCTGGGCTTACAAGTAAGACCAGAGCAAGACAGCTAGCAAAGAACAGCGTAGCCGTCACCGCAGTAGTCCGGCTTAAAAAATTAGCCGAACCTGACGATCCAAACAAACTGCCCGCAGAACCACTGCCAAATGCAGCGCCCATATCAGCACCTTTACCGTGCTGCATTAGCACCAAAACAATGGTAGCAATCGCTGAAACCACGTTAAGAATAAGCACGAGTGATTTAATAAGTTCCATTTATTTCTCAATTCTATGCGGCGCGCATTCTAGCAGGGTTTTCGATTCCTTGACTAGCGCGCAGCCATGCAGATTTCTAAAAACTCGGAAGCCGAAAGGGCCGCTCCGCCAACAAGTACACCATCTACCCCGTCTACTGCCAGAACCTCTTCAGCATTACTGCCTTTTACACTACCGCCGTACAACACTCGGGTGCGGGGCTCTAAAGTTTCTTTGATAAACGCGTGCATTTCTGCGATTTGCGCTGATGTGGCTATCACGCCGGTACCTACTGCCCATGATGGCTCGTAAGCAACCGCATAAAGCCCTATCGGCAAACCGCGTAAAACGGCTAATTCTGCTGCAATAATTTCTTTATGCCTGCCACTTGCGCGCTCATCTGCATCTTCTCCAACACAATACACGGGAAAAAGCCCTGCATCTAAACATGCACGCAGCTTACGCGCGGCATTTTCACTACTCTCGCCAAAATAACGACGACGTTCTGAGTGCCCCACGATAACCAGCTCGCAACCAATGTCTGCCAACATAGATGCAGAAACTGCGCCTGTGTAGGCCCCAACATGATACTCGCTGACGTCCTGAGCTCCAACCTGAACCTGACTATCTTTTAGTAAACTATTAGCAAGCATGACATAAGGATAAGGAATGCATACCGCCACGTTCGAGCCAAGCTTGGCACGGGCCAACTCAGGCAATACCGAACGAACCTTACCGATGCTGCCATGCATCTTCCAGTTACCAATTACTAGCTGTCTTGTCATACGACGTGAAGCACCCACTTCAAAAGCTGCAGATTGTATTCCCACCCCTACCCCCAGTCAAACCGAGGCGTGCTTGATTCTATAAAGAACACGCGTCAATTTATTGATTTTCAAGAGAAGCTCACCCAAACTGAGTGACTTGTAATATTTCAGCAACAATCAGCAGCTAGCATAGCGAAATATCATTTCAATCCAAACGCTTTAGCCCTCGGAGTTATCTGTAATGGCACTTGTTCGCAAACTGATTGTTACCATCGGCCTTACTGCCGGCCTGTTCACACATGCTATCGCGGCAGACATTACTGGTGCAGGTGCGACCTTCCCGTACCCGCTCTACGCTAAGTGGGCTGAAATGTACAAAGCAAAAACCGGCACTGGCCTGAATTATCAATCGATTGGTTCTGGTGGCGGTATTAAGCAAATTCAAGCTAAAACGGTTGATTTTGGCGCGTCCGACATGCCACTCAAGCCAGAAGAGTTAAATAAACAAGGCCTGATGCAATTCCCTACCGTGATTGGTGGCGTAGTGCCGGTGGTAAATATTCCTGGTATTAAGCCAGGCCAGTTGAAAATGACTCCGCAAGTACTGACTGACATTTTCCTTGGCAAAATCAAGAAATGGAATGACCCAGCCATCGTTGCGATCAACGCTGGTGTTAGCTTGCCAGACCAAAACATTACTGTTGTTCGTCGTTCAGACGGCTCAGGCACTACATTTGTATTTGCTGATTACCTGTCAAAAGTATCCGCAGAATGGAAAGAAAAAGTAGGTGCAAACACCTCCTTGCAATGGCCTGTTGGTGTAGGTGGCAAGGGTAACGAAGGCGTTTCCAACTATGTACAACGTATTAAAGGTGCAATTGGTTACGTTGAGTTTGCTTACGCAAAACAAAACAAACTGGCTCACACCGCACTGCAAAACCGTGACGGCGTTTTTGTTGAGCCTTCCGAAGAAGCCTTTATTGCCGCAGCAGCTGGCGCAGATTGGAAAAATGCCCCAGGCATGTATCTGCTGACGACAAACTCAGCGGGTAAAACATCATGGCCAATTGCTAACCCAACATTTATTTTGATGCACAAAAAGCAAGACAAACCAGCACAAGCACTTGAAGTATTGAAATTTTTTGATTGGGCTTATGGCAATGATGCAGATAAAGTTGCGCTTGATTTAGATTACATTCCTATGCCAGATAGCGTAGTGAATATGATTAAAGCCAACTGGAAAGCGCAAATGACAGATGGCGCAAATCCAATCTGGAAGTAATTAGTCATTACAGTGGCGGCAGTACCGCTATACGTCTAAACACACAACAGGAGCCATAAAGCTCCTGTTGTGTTGTTATGAAGCATCGGTGTAATGGAGATTTTAATGCCGAATCAAACACAACGAATGAAACAGCAGCGATTTCAAGATATGCTGTTCGTCGGCAGTACACGTTTTTTTGCTTTTTTTGTACTTGCTTTATTAAGCGGTATTATTCTTTCATTGCTCTATGGCGCAATGCCAAGCATTAAGCATTTTGGCTTAAGCTTTATTACTTCAGAAAGCTGGAATCCTGTTACAGAAGAATTTGGTGCATGGCCCTCTATTCGCGGCACTTTAGTTTCCTCTTTTATTGCGCTGATTATTGCGGTGCCCGTTAGCTTTGGCATTGCCATTTTTCTAACCGAATTATCACCAACATGGCTGCGCCGCCCACTTGGGGTAGCGATTGAGCTGCTTGCTGGCGTGCCTTCCATTATTTATGGCATGTGGGGTTTATTTGTTTTTGCACCCTTATTTGCAGACCATGTGCAGCCTTGGTTGACTGAAACCACCGCAAATTGGCCATTGATTGGGGGATTATTTGTGGGTGCACCAATGGGTATTGGCATGTTCACGGCCAGCTTGATTCTTTCAATTATGGTTATTCCTTATGTTACCTCGGTGATGCGTGATGTATTTGAAGTTGTACCGCCAATGCTTAAAGAATCAGCTTATGGCCTAGGCGCGACAACTTGGGAAGTCGTTTGGAATGTGGTTGTGCCATTTACTAAAAATGGGATTATTGGCGGCGTCATGCTGGGCCTTGGCCGTGCATTAGGCGAAACCATGGCAATTACCTTTGTTATTGGTAATTCTCAGGCAAAAATGAATTCCCTATTTGACCCTGCCACCACCATCTCTGCCACGCTAGCCAATGAATTTACCGAAGCCAATGGTGAGCTTTATGTTTCATCACTGATTGAATTAGGTTTATTACTGTTCTTTATCACCTTTATTGTTCTAGTGCTTTCTAAATTATTATTGCTGCGCTTACAACGCAATGAGGGCGCTAACTCATGAGTAAGGCCATGAATATTTATAAGCGCCGCCGCGCAGTCAATTACCTAAGCTTAACACTTTCCATTTTTGCCATGGCCTTTGGTTTATTCTGGTTATTCTGGATTATGTTTACGCTATTTAAAAATGGCCTGCCTGGTTTAACCTTTGCTACATTTACTCAAACAACACCTGCTCCAGGCAGTGCAGGTGGTTTGTCTAATGCAATTTTAGGCAGCTTGCAAATGTCCATTGTAGGGGTTGCTATTGGCACACCGATTGGCATTTTGGCAGGCACCTATTTGGCTGAATTTGGTAATAAAGGCTGGTTAGCGCCTACCACTCGCTTTATTAATGATATTTTGCTTTCTGCCCCTTCGATTGTTATTGGCTTATTTATTTTCGAAATGTATGTAGCACGCGTGCAGCATTTTTCTGGTTGGGCGGGCTCATTTGCTTTAGCTATTTTAGTGATTCCGGTGGTATTAAGAACCACAGAAAACATGCTGCGCCTAGTACCAACCGCAATGCGTGAAGCGGCCTATGCCCTAGGTGCTCCACAGTGGAAAATGGTGCTTTTAGTTACATTACGTGCCGCTAAAGCAGGTGTTGCAACCGGTATTTTGCTAGCCATTGCGCGTATCTTGGGCGAAACGGCACCGCTGCTATTTACGGCACTAAATAATCAATTCTATTCAAACATGAATCAGCCGATGTCTAATTTGCCAGTTGTCATCTTTCAATTCGCCATGAGCCCTTATGACGAATGGCATCAGTTAGCTTGGACGGGTGCTTTATTAATTGGCCTATTTGTGCTCGGTTTAAATATTGTTGCGCGCGTGATGCTGCGTGAACCGAAACAAAACTAACAAACCAATACGGATAAGTTTAATCATGAAGAATCAAACAAACCCTGCAAAACTTGCTATTAAAAACCTTAACTTCTATTACGGCAATTTTCATGCCCTAAAAAATGTAAATTTAGATATTCAAGAAGGAAAAGTGACCGCTTTTATTGGCCCATCTGGCTGCGGTAAATCTACCCTGCTGCGCACCTTTAATCGCATGTATGATCTTTATCCAAAATTACGTGCAGAAGGCGAAATCATCTTAAACGGTAAAAACGTTTTGGATAATGATGTAGATTTGAATATGCTACGTGCCAAAGTAGGCATGGTATTTCAGAAACCAACGCCATTTCCTATGTCTATTTATGACAATATTGCTTTTGGTGTAAAGCTGTACGAAAACTTGCCTAAATCCGAAATGGATGACCGCGTTGAATGGGCCTTGCAAAAAGCAGCGCTGTGGAATGAAGCAAAAGATAAACTGAAGCAATCTGGTTTAAGTTTATCTGGCGGTCAACAACAACGCCTTTGTATTGCACGCGCAGTTGCCGTTAAACCGGAAGTATTGCTATTAGATGAACCAACTTCGGCACTTGACCCAATTTCTACAGCACACGTAGAAGAATTAGTGCACGAATTAAAGCAAGATTATACGATTGCAATCGTAACGCATAATATGCAACAAGCCGCTCGTGTTTCTGATATCACCGCTTATATGTATTTAGGCGAACTGATTGAAGTAGGTGAAACAGATAGTATTTTCACCACACCGAAAGTAAAAGCGACTGAAGATTATATTACGGGTAAATTTGGTTAATTTATTGCTCTCCTAAAGCAAATGGCAAGCCTAAGGCTTGCCATTTTTTTAATCTAAAAAATCGTTACTCTGACTATTAACAGGCATAAAAAAGGCAGCCTAAGCTGCCTTCTTTAAATTTAAACCATTAGTTCTTTGGAACAATATTATTGAATACGTAGCGCACACCTTTTACATTTTCAGCCACATTACCTGCAAGGGCCATTTGCTCGCCTTCATCAACACTGCCTTCAATTGTTACATCGGCATCTTTACCTTTAACTTTTAAGTTAAACTTTTGTAAAACTAAATCGTTATCTAGATTACCTTTGACAGCAGCAGCTAATGCATCACCAGTCAATCCGGCAATAGCAGGTGCATCCGCAGCATTCACTGTGCCCATAGCAAATACAAAAATACTGGATACCAGAATCAGGCGTGCTAGTTTCATAAAATTACTCTCTCAGATTGTTGTGACAACAGACAACCCTGTTGTGGGTCATTAACTAGTACGATTCTAAAAGTATTAAGTTACAGAATTGTTTAATTACCATGACAAATCGTTAAAAGAATTTATTACAACACTTCCCAATAAATAAGCCAGCCAAATTATAAATGCGCCGTTAAAAAGCGGGGCAATGCCCCGCTCTAATTATTCAGCATTTGCCTCGCTACTGACTACTTTGGCAATCTGCTCTGCCCATTCTCGTGCAATATTGGCATCAGTGTGCTCCACCATTACGCGAACCACCGGCTCTGTACCTGATGGGCGTAATAACACACGGCCAGCAGTACCCATCGCCACTTCTGCCTTGCTTACTGCCGCTTTAATTAGCTCTGAGGCATGGCAATCAAAGCCCTTAGCGATACGGACATTTTTTAGCACCTGCGTTGACAGCACTAGATCATGGCAATACTGCGCCAATGTCTTGCCGCTTTCTTTTAGCGCCTGCAGCACTTGTAGGGCAGACACAATGCCATCACCGGTGGAGTGCTTGTCTAGGCAAAGCAAATGCCCAGAGCCTTCACCGCCTACCAGCCAGTTATTCGCTAGTAATTTTTCAAGCACATAGCGGTCTCCGACTTTAGCACGCTCAAAACCAATCCCGCGTGCTTTCAGGCCATTTTCTACGCCCAAATTCGTCATCAAGGTGCCAACTACGCCTTCGCCCAATGTTCCTTTATCCTGGCGATAACACGCAAGTGCGTAGAGCAGCTGATCGCCATCTACAATCGTGCCATCACGGTCGATCATAATCAGCCGATCGCCATCACCATCTAAGGAGATCCCGAAATCTGCACCTTCAGCCAGTACCGCTTTACGGGCAGTTTCTGGGTGAGTAGCACCAACATCTTCGTTGATATTGTAGCCATTAGGCGTTACACCAATCTTGACGACTTCTGCACCCAGCTCATGGAACACATGCGGGGCGATATCGTAAGTTGCGCCGTGTGCACAATCCACCACCAGTTTTAAGCCGCGTAGATCAAGCTCATTTGGGAAAGTGGATTTACAAAATTCAATATAACGGCCAGCCGCATCGTCTACTCGCCAAGATTTACCAATGCGCTTAGGCGAAACGCAAGGCTGTACTTGATCGATTGCTGCTTCAATCGCCAATTCAACGTCATCTGCCAGTTTTTTACCACCTGCACCAAAAAACTTAATCCCGTTATCGTGATAAGGATTGTGCGATGCAGAAATCACCACGCCAGCGGATAAACGCAACGCACGGGTTAAATAAGCGATACCAGGGGTAGGGAGAGGCCCTGTTAGATATACATCCACGCCAGCAGCGTTTAAACCCGCTTGCAGCGCGGCTTCCAGCATATAACCTGACACACGGGTGTCTTTACCGATCAGCACCGCAGCATGATCGCCATTACCACGCTTACTTTCTGCCGCAAGCACTTTACCCGCTGCATAGCCTAGCTTCATCGCAAACTCAGGTGTAATCGGATATTCACCCACTAAACCACGTACACCGTCTGTTCCAAAATACTTGCGACCCATCATTCACTCCGATAATAAGCTTGGCCAAATTTGCTTCCAACTACTTTTACCCCAATTTTTAAACAGGGACATTGCTGGAGAACAAATTATTTTAAAAAAACTGGCGTTTATTGTAAGGCACGCCATACTTTTAACGCATCCACTGTTTCCCGCACATCGTGTACCCGAATCACCGCGCTACCTGCCTGTGCAGCCATAAGCGCAGCGGCAATGCTAGCAGGCATGCGCTCATGCACAGCCTGGCCAGTAATCTGCCCTAACATACTCTTACGCGATACCCCAATCAATAAAGGGGTGGCTAAGCTTTGTAATAGCATGGGCAAACCACGAAACAGCGCCACATTATGTTCTAAATTTTTGCCGAATCCAAAACCAGGATCCAACAATAGACGCTGATGGGCAATGCCAGCAGCCAAAGCAGCATCCCGTCTTTGCCGCAAATAATGTGTTACCTCTGCAAGTACATCGGTATAGCTAGGCGTAGATTGCATATTTTGCGGCTCGCCCTGCTTATGCATGAGGCAAACTGCAGCATTACTTTTAGCCAGCAGCTCTAGTGCGCCCTCTTCTTCTAAGGCAGAAATATCATTCACTAGATCTACCCCAGAGTCTAAGGCAGCATGCATTACAGCAGCTTTACGAGTATCTACAGAAAGTGGCACATTCAACGCTTGTAGTGCCGTAATGACGGGAATAACGCGGTGAATTTCTTCTACTTCAGACACAAAAGCTGCACCTGGGCGCGTTGATTCGCCACCAATATCTAAAATATCCGCACCATCGGCGAGCAGTTTTTCAGCATGAGCGAGTGCGGCACCCACTTGTTGAAAATGCCCACCATCCGAAAACGAATCAGGAGTGACATTAACAATGCCCATCACCAATGGGCGATTCAACTGCAGGCTAAAACGCCCACATTGCAATATATTCATCTTATCCCTCATCTTTAATGCAGTTTTTGGCGCTTTTTATACTACTGATACCTTTAGGCAGCACAAAAAAAGGCGGCCCATCAGGCCGCCATTTTATTCACAACTCAGTTTTAAGCTTCGGTTGCTGGAGTATTAATTACAGGAGTAGCTGGCGCTTCACCGCTTGGGCGATCACCCGCTGGCGTCTTCACTGGCAACGCTTTTGGGGGCTTAGGAGTGCGGCCTTGCATGATGTCTTCGATCTGCTCTGCATCAATGGTTTCCCATTCGAGCAGTGCAGCCGTCATGGCTTCAACTTTATCGCGGTTATCTTCTAGTAAGCGGCGGGCTAAGCCATATTGCTCGTCGATAATACGGCGGATTTCAGCGTCAACCTGCATCATGGTCGCTTCAGACATATTCTTATGCGTGGTAACTGAGCGGCCTAAAAATACTTCACCTTCGTTTTCGCCATACACCATCGGGCCTAAAGCATCGGTCATACCGTAACGCGTCACCATATCGCGGGCTAATGAAGTAGCACGCTCAAAGTCGTTTGATGCGCCGGTGGTCATCTGATTCATAAACAATTCTTCGGCAATACGGCCACCGAATAAAATCGCAATACGGTCCATCAGATAGCCACGATCATAAGCATAGCGATCGGCTTCAGGCAGCTGCATGGTTACGCCCAGTGCGCGGCCACGAGGAATAATGGTCACTTTATGCACCGGATCAGACTTAGGCAAAAGCTTTGCCACTACAGCATGGCCTGATTCGTGGTACGCAGTATTGGTTTTTTCTTCTTCGCTCATCACCATAGAGCGGCGTTCCGACCCCATCATGATTTTATCTTTAGCCGATTCAAAATCGTCCATATCAACCAGACGTTTTACTCGGCGAGCAGCAAATAGCGCCGCTTCATTCACTAAGTTTGCAAGGTCCGCACCTGAGAAACCCGGTGTACCACGCGCAATCACCTGTGCATCCACATCGTTAGAAATAGGCACTTTGCGCATATGCACGCCAAGAATCTGCTCACGGCCACGAATATCTGGCAATGAAACCATGACTTGACGATCAAAACGACCTGGACGCAGCAGCGCAGGATCAAGCACATCAGGGCGGTTAGTTGCTGCAATCACCATAATGCCGGAATTGCCTTCAAAACCATCCATCTCAACCAGCATCTGGTTCAGTGTTTGCTCGCGCTCATCATTACCGCCGCCCATACCGGCACCGCGCTGACGGCCTACCGCATCAATTTCATCGATAAAGATGATGCAAGGTGCGTTTTTCTTAGCGTTTTCAAACATATCACGAACGCGGGCAGCGCCCACGCCGACAAACATTTCAACGAAATCAGAGCCCGAGATACTAAAGAATGGCACTTTAGCTTCACCGGCAATCGCTTTCGCCAGCAAAGTTTTACCCGTACCTGGAGGGCCAACCAGCAAAATACCGCGTGGCATACGGCCACCTAAGCTTTGGTATTTAGTTGGATCACGCAAGTAATCTACGATTTCTGATACGTCAGCCTTGGCTTCATCACAACCCGCCACATCAGCAAAAGTAATCACATTGGTCGCTTCATCTAAAAGACGCGCCTTTGATTTACCAAAGCTAAATGCACCGCCTTTACCGCCACCTTGCATCTGGCGCATAAAGAACACCCATACGCCAATCAAGAGCAGCATAGGGAACCAATTGATGAATAAATTCATCAAGAAGCTTGGTTCTTCCTCAGCTTTAGCCGCAAATTTGACGTTATGCTTGATCAGCGTATCAACCATACGGAAATCAAACGGAGCCAGTGTAGAGAATGCGCTGCCATCGTTGCGCTTGCCTTTAATAATCTGGCCGCGAATCGGGTTTCCCTCGATTTCTGCGCTGGCAATTCGATCAGCCTCTACATCAGCCATAAACTGCGAATACGCCACCTGCCCGCTTGCATCTTGCTTGCGGGAAAATTGGTTAAAGACTGTCATCAGTACCAGACCAATGACGAGCCAAATGGCGATGTTCTTGCCGAGATTGTTCACGGCGCTACTCCTGATTATCCCCTGGCAGCCTACCAAGCGAGTGCAATTCACACGCTTAAGCTAGACCGGCTACTCGGGATGAAAGAAAAAAATTCTACACGTTTAATACTATTCAAGCTTTTTTCTGTTTGCCGAGCAAATAAGTTTCATTGCTACGGTCGCGTGAGGCCTTAGGATTACGAGTGACCACCGTCGTAAATGTTTCACGCATCGCAGCCATGTACTCGGTAAAACCATAACCTTGGAATACCTTGACCAGAAAAGATCCGTTTGGTTTCAATTGCTCACGAACAAAATCTAAAGCAAGCTCACATAAAAGCATACTACGAGCCTGATCCATGACGGCATTCCCCGTTATATTGGGGGCCATATCGCAAATCACAAGGTCTACCTGGCGCCCAGCAAGTAATTCAGTGTACTGAGCCAGTACTTCTTCTTCCCGAAAATCACCCTGAATGAAATCCACACCACGAATTGGTGTCATCTCCAATAAGTCTAGCGCAAAAACACGCCCAGACTCACCCACATTCTGACTTGCGACTTGCGACCAGCTCCCGGGCGCAGCGCCAAGATCGGCGACCCACAGGCCTTGTTTGAATAATTTGTCTTTTTCATTGATCTCAAGCAGCTTGTAAGCAGCGCGTGCGCGGTAGCCTTCTTTTTTTGCTTGATGGACATAATGATCGTTGACGTGTTCCTTCAACCACGCATTACTGGAATTGCTACGAGCCATGAGGTAAAATTGCCTGTTTAGTCAAGGATTTGAAACAATGGAACTCACATCGGATCAGCGTCGCCACCTGAAAAGCTTGGCTCATCATATCGATCCAGTCGTGATGATCGGTAATAATGGCCTAGCAGACGCGGTAATCCGCGAAATTGCTGTTAATTTAGATGCACATGAACTCATTAAAATTCGAGTTTTAGGTGATGATCGTGCCCTGCGTGAAGAATACATGCAAAAGATCTGCTCTGAACTCGGAGCGGTTGCCGTTCAACACATTGGCAAATTATTAATTGTTTACCGCGCATCAAATACTGATAAGCCTCGGATCGTACTACCCAAGGCAAAAAAAGCCAAATAAACGGGCTTTAATGTAAATAGGGCGACTCAGGTCGCCCTAATACTTTAGCGGTTTTTTCACACACATGCATAAAACGCATCGCCACAGCAGGGCAATTAGCCCGCTTAGCGATCCGTATCAGACCAGATGTAAATTATACCAAACACACTCTGCAAAAGATAAATCAAGCTAGAAAGGGTATGCCATTGCGCTAATCCCCCTCCAAACATCCCTTCTGCGGCCGTGCTTACAGCAGGCTTTAAGCTAGCAATCATTGGGAAAATCGCAAACTGGTTTACAAGGGTACATAGCAACATCCCCATCACCAGCCAAAATTTTCCACTTTGAAAGCCGCGCATGCCCATCTGCCAAACACACCAAATAGCCAGATATACGCCAGCTACAATTCCTACCCAACCAATCGCATGAAATAGCTTACCGGCCACCATCCCTGCTGTAGCTTTGTCTAAGCCAGCAAATAGCGCAGGAGCTGCGATGACGCCAATGGTCCACATACCGCCAATCCACAGTACGGTGAGTAGGTTTTTTAAACCTGAACCTAAGCCCATTGCATTCCCTTTGGGTGTATTAGATGTATTTTACATCGAGTACTTCGTACTCGCGGATGCCGCCTGGAGCCATCACTTCAGCTACATCACCGGCATACTTACCGATTAGCGCTCGTGCAATCGGGCTAGACACTGAGATTTTAAATTCTTTGATTTCAGCTTCTTCATCACCCACGATTTGGTAAGTGACTTTATTACTGGTTTCTAAGTCTTCTAAATCAACCGTTGCGCCAAATACCACACGGCCCTCAGCGGTTTCAGCAAGGCTAGCTGGCTCGATTAACTGCGCATTAGAAAGCTTACTTTCTAGCTCAGCAATACGTCCTTCCACAAAGCCTTGTCTCTCTTTCGCTGCATCATACTCAGCGTTTTCCGATAAATCACCGTGTGAGCGTGCTTCGGCAATTGCCGCAATCACTGAAGGGCGTTCAACGCTCTTTAGATTTTGCAACTCGGCTTTCAGTTTTACCGCACCTTGTACGGTGAGCGGAATTTTTATCATTTCTTTACAGTCTCCATCCAAAAAGAAGAGCCGCCGTCACAAGTGGACGGCGGCTTTTACTTACGGGAACCTCGAAAAGCCCATCTTTCGTCATAATACTACGTTGCGCTTTAAAAAAATCTCCTTACATATCAAACATATGTAGCGTCGATTTTTTTAAAACGCGCCTTGTCTCATTTAGAAATATAGGTTTTTCGAGGCACCCTTACATTCTAGTGATGGTACTTCATTAAAATGAAGCACCATCCACGAACCTTAGGGCGTAAATTATCAGTGTTTGATCGTACGATGCAAGCCCTGCAGATCATAAACTCGCATTTCACCTAAATCACGCATGCCAATGCATGCTGCTTTGGCACCGGCAATCGTTGTAAATACAGGTAAGCGAGCCTTCATGGCTTCATGGCGAATCGAGTAAGAATCTTGAATGGCTTGGCGACGTTCGTCGACAGTATTCACTATCATGGCGATTTCACCATTCTTGATCATATCCACGATATGTGGGCGGCCTTCAGTTACCTTATTGACGTTTTGCACAGCAACACCAGCCCCAGCAATCGCTGCAGCCGTACCCTTGGTTGCAAAGACTTTAAAGCCCAGCGCTACGAGTACATTTGCACATTCGATCGCGCCGTTTTTATCGCCATCACGCACTGAGATAAACACATTGCCCTGTGTAGGCAAAGCAACACCTGCAGCTAACTGTGATTTTACAAAGGCTTCGGCAAACGTGGCGCCCACGCCCATGACTTCGCCGGTCGATTTCATTTCTGGGCCCAGAATTGAATCCACACCAGGGAATTTAATAAACGGGAATACCGCTTCTTTTACCGAGTAATAAGGTGGAATCACTTCCTTGGTCATGCCTTGCGAAACTAAGCTTTGACCCGCCATACAGCGCGCAGCGATCTTAGCAATCGGCAAGCTGGTGGCTTTTGATACATAAGGCACAGTACGGGATGCGCGTGGGTTAACTTCCAGCACAAACACTACCGCATCGTCCCCCTTGCCCTGAATGGCAAACTGCACATTCATTAGGCCAACCACGTTTAGGCCCTTAGCCATTAATACCGTCTGACGGCGTAGCTCATCTTGAATTTCTTTCGACAAGCTAAACGGTGGCAGTGAGCAAGCCGAGTCACCCGAGTGCACGCCAGCTTGTTCGATATGCTCCATAATGCCGCCAATCAACACATCGGTGCCATCACAAATGGCATCCACATCCACTTCAATTGCATCATTTAAGAAGCGATCCAAGAGCACAGGGCTATCATTAGAAACCTTCACGGCTTCACGCATATAGCGCTCTAAATCAGATTGCTGGTGCACGATTTCCATCGCACGGCCGCCCAATACATAGGACGGGCGCACCACCAGCGGGTAGCCAATTTCAGCGGCCAGTAATAGCGCATCGCGCTCATTACGCGCAGTGCGGTTAGGTGGCTGACGCAGACCTAAATCTTGCAGCAGCTTCTGGAAGCGTTCACGGTCTTCTGCTGCATCGATCATATCCGGCGTTGTGCCGATAATTGGTACGCCATTGGCTTCTAAGGCACGTGCTAGTTTCAGTGGCGTTTGGCCACCGTACTGCACGATCACGCCTTCTGGCTTTTCGATATTAACGATTTCTAGCACGTCTTCGAGCGTTAGCGGCTCAAAGTACAGGCGATCCGAAGTATCGTAATCGGTGGATACGGTTTCCGGATTGCAGTTAACCATAATGGTTTCAAAGCCATCTTCGCGCAGCGCCAGCGCCGCGTGTACGCAGCAGTAGTCAAACTCAATACCCTGACCAATGCGGTTTGGGCCACCGCCAAGGATCATGATTTTGCGTTTATCAGTTGGGGCTGCTTCGCACTCTTCTTCATAAGTCGAGTACATATAAGCGGTATCGGTCGAGAACTCTGCCGCGCAAGTATCTACCCGCTTATACACTGGGCGAATTTTCAGCGCATGACGCGCCTTACGCACTGCCGCTTGATCTGTTTCTAGCAAGGCGGCTAAACGACGATCAGAGAAACCTTTACGCTTAAGACGACGCATGGTTGCGTAATCGATGCTTTCAACGGCTGTGCCGCGAATCGCGTTTTCTTCTTGCACCAAATCTTCAATCTGACGCAGGAACCATGGATCAATCTTAGTTAAAGCAAAGACTTCATCTAAGCTCATGCCCACGCGGAAAGCATCGGCCACGTACCAGATACGCTCTGGACCAGGATTAGCGATTTCTGCTTCGATCACGCTGCGATCGGTGGTCATCTCATCAAAACCAGACATGCCGGTTTCTAAGCCACGCAAGGCTTTCTGCATGGATTCTTGAACAGAACGGCCAATGGCCATGACCTCACCCACTGACTTCATTTGGGTCGTCAGCTTGTCATTGGCTTGCGGGAATTTCTCGAAAGCAAAGCGCGGGATTTTAGTTACCACGTAGTCAATCGAAGGCTCAAACGAAGCAGGTGTTTTGCCGCCCGTGATTTCATTTTGCAGCTCATCCAGCGTAAAACCCACAGCCAGCTTGGCTGCCACTTTAGCAATCGGGAAACCCGTTGCTTTAGAAGCCAGCGCAGAAGAACGGCTTACGCGTGGGTTCATTTCAATGACGATCATCTCACCATTTTCTGGATTGGTGGCAAACTGCACATTCGAGCCACCGGTATCCACACCAATCTCACGCAATACCGCCAGTGAGGCGTTACGCATGATTTGGTATTCTTTATCCGTTAGCGTTTGTGCAGGGGCAACGGTAATTGAATCGCCAGTGTGCACACCCATCGGGTCGAAGTTTTCGATTGAGCAGATGATGATGCAGTTGTCGGCGCGATCGCGAACGACTTCCATCTCATACTCTTTCCAGCCTAATACCGACTGCTCGATCAGCAGTTCGTTCGTTGGCGATGCTTCAAAACCACGATCACAAATTTCGACAAATTCTTCACGGTTATAAGCAATACCGCCGCCCGAGCCGCCCATGGTAAACGATGGGCGAATCAGCGTTGGATACCCCACCGTTGCCTGCACGGCAAGGGCTTGTTCCATATTATGCGCAATGCCTGATTTTGGCGTAGAAAGGCCAATTTTAGTCATTGCATCTTTAAACTTGCCGCGATCTTCGGCTTTATCGATGGCATCGGGCTTAGCACCGATCATCTCTACATTGTACTTTTCCAGCACGCCCTGACGCCATAAATCCAAAGCGCAGTTCAGTGCGGTTTGGCCGCCCATAGTAGGCAGTAGCGCATCTGGACGCTCTTTCTCAATTATTTTTTCGACAACTTGCCAAGTAATTGGCTCGATGTAGGTCACGTCCGCCATATTGGGGTCGGTCATAATGGTGGCAGGATTACTGTTCACCAAAATAACGCGGTAACCCTCTTCACGCAGCGCCTTACACGCTTGTGCGCCGGAATAATCAAACTCACAAGCCTGGCCGATCACAATCGGGCCAGCACCAATGATTAAGATGCTTTTTAAATCTGTACGTTTTGGCATTGCTCTTCCCTCAAACTGCTTACGCTGCGCAAATTTATCGAATACGGCCAGCCCAAGACTGGCCACATTTACTTAAACTGGCTTACGCTCAGCCATCATTGCGATAAATTTATCGAACAAATACGCCACGTCATTCGGCCCTGGGCTTGCTTCTGGGTGGCCTTGGAAAGAAAACGCCGGTTTGTCGGTGAGTGCAATCCCTTGCACAGTGCCGTCAAACAAGGAGCGATGCGTTACTTTCACATTGGCTGGCAAGCTAGTTTCATCCACCTGAAAGCCATGATTCTGGCTGGTGATCATCACATGCTTGCTGGCTAAATCTTGTACCGGATGATTAGCACCGTGGTGACCGAACTTCATCTTGCTGGTTTTAGCACCACTGGCAAGACCCAAGAGCTGATGCCCCAGACAGATACCAAAAACAGGGATATCTGTAGCTAAGATGGCTTGAATCGCCTCAATTGCATAATCACAAGGCTCAGGATCGCCTGGGCCATTGGATAAAAACACGCCATCAGGCTTCAGTGCCAGTACATCTGCAGCGGGTGTTTGCGCAGGCACGACGGTGAGCTTGCAACCGCGCTCAGCCAGCATACGCAAGATGTTGTACTTCACACCGTAATCGTAAGCCACAACATGGAATTCTGGGTTTGTTTGCTCGGTGTAACCCGCGCCCAGTTTCCATTCGCGCGCTGTCCATGCGAATGATTCTTTGCACGTTACAACCTTAGCAAGATCTTGCCCTGCCATAGAGCCAAACGATTTGGCTTTTGCTACGGCAGCGGCTGCATCGATATTATCGCCAGTGACGATACAACCTGGCTGAGCGCCTTTGCTGCGTAAAATCCGCGTTAGCTTACGAGTATCAATATCTGCAATCGCAACAACATTATTCTTAACGAGATACTCGCCAAGGCTCATATCAGCGCGGAAATTAGAATGTAATAGTGGTAAATCACGAATGATCAGGCCAGCGGCAAACACGGAATGCGACTCTACATCTTCCGGGCTTACGCCATAGTTACCGATATGTGGATAGGTCAACGTGACCATTTGCTTGGTATACGATGGGTCTGTCAGGATTTCCTGATAACCGGTCATCGCCGTATTGAACACGACCTCACCAATGGTTGTGCCATCGGTTCCGATGGAAATACCATGAAAGAGGGTGCCGTCGGCAAGCGCAAGAAGGGCTGGTTTTGACACAGGC